>DASUWV010000086.1:0-46047 GCA_036378275.1 Solirubrobacterales bacterium
GATCGCTCGGGCGTACTGGCGCATCCGCTTTGACGAGCTGCCGAGGTCGCGAAGCTCCTGCCTTTTGGCAACCAGGCCGACTCGCCGCTGTTCGAGCCGACGTACCCGGTCCTGGCGGGCGAGCTCGGCGGCGGCGCGCGGCTCGACCTGACTGGCGCGGATGGCAGCTTCGCGGCGCATGATCTTCGCCTTGGCCTCGCCGGCGCTGGCCTTCCGGCGCAGTCGGTTCGCCCTAGTGCGGTCGCTTCGGGCCTCCCGGCGCAGCACGTCTTTCGCCTGGCGCCCTCGGGTCGGCGCGGCGCGAACATCGCCACGGATCGACCGCGGGAAACGCTCCTGCGTCAGAGGCACGTCGCGGGTGACGGCGGTAGACGTGTACCGCGCCCTGGCCGAATCCTCGGGGGAGAGCCCCGGCGTCTCGCGGGCGTAGCGAGCCTGCTTCTTATAGGCGTCGACCGCCCGCGCCAGGCCCTTGTCTGCGAGGACGCGGGGGTTGCGCTCGATGAAGCGGATCACGTCCCGCGTCGAGAGACTGTCCGCCGGCAGCTGGACCCCCTCTGGAAGGTCTTTCATCTTGGCGGCGATCCGGCGCACCTCCGCCAGCGCCTCGGAAGGTTTGTCCAGTGGAAGGGCATGGCGGACCGCGAATCCGACGAGATCGCCCGTGTGGATCTTCAGGTCGCCGCTGCGCTTGACCAGCCGCCCCTTTCTTAGGACGCCGCGGCGCACGACTTCCTCGCCCTTCGCCTTGCCCGCCTCGGCTCGAACGCGCCGGGTGCGGTCGGCCACCTCCCGACGAATCCGGCTGCGAGAGTTGGCGGTCCTGACCGCCTCGCCCTTTCGCTGCCCGGCGGTCTCGAAGACCCGCGGCGTAGTGCCGTTGTGCCGCCCGTGCCCGCGACCCGTCCGGGTGCGGACGTCCTCGGCAATCCGCCTGACCGCCTCGCTAACGCGGCCTTTCGTGATCTTCTTGGCGACCGCGCCCGTGCCGAGACCGAGCATGATCGGAAGCATCAACCCGAGTTCGCTTTCGACCGCCCGCTGCACCTCCTTGGAATCAGAGGCCGTGACCGTTGCTGCGACCTGGCGGGCGAATTCGAGCTGCGCTTTCGCCTCTCCGGCGATCGGGCCGACGATCTCCTTTCCGGTGTAGCCACGGAAGCCGGGGACACCCGCCTCATGCAGGCCGGCGCTGACGCCGCGGCCGGCGCTGACGCCGACGTGGGCAGCGATCCCGACTGGCGCGGTGACGAGGCCGGGAAGAGCACGGAAGGTCGTCTTGGCCGTGGTCTTCGGGTGCTCGAGCAAAGCCTGCTCGTGGCCGCGAACGACAGGCAAGGTCTGGGCCGCGCCGAGTTTCGCCACTTTGAGCGGCGCGCCCAGCGCAGCGGCAGCCTCACGACGGCTCTGGGCGCCAACCGCCTGTCGGGCTGCTTTGGCGTCGGCACGAACGCCGGCACGGGTGGCGCGGCTGGCGGCTCGCTTCGCCGCTGCCTTGACTCCGCTTCCGCTCCGAAGAGCTGCTTTCTGCTCGGCTCGCCTGGCGATGGCGGCGCGGCCCTCGGCGGTCGAGACGGTCTGGGGCTTTAGAAGACGGCCCAGCGCCCGC
This sequence comes from Solirubrobacterales bacterium, assembly GCA_036378275.1. Lineage (GTDB taxonomy): Bacteria > Actinomycetota > Thermoleophilia > Solirubrobacterales > 70-9 > VAYN01. The sequence continues at coordinate 1,610 of DASUWV010000086.1, forward strand.
TTGCCGCCGACCGTAACCCCCTCGGACTCGACCCCGGCGAGGCTCGCTTTGAGCCCGGTGGACGCCGCTTTCAGCTCTGGCCCAAGAGTGATAACGGTCGGTCCCCATTCCGCGACCTTCTGGTAGATCTGCTGACCCGTCGTCGGCTTTTTCGGCAGCTTGCCTTCCTGCTGCAGTGGAGCGATCACGTCCTTTTCGACCGCCAGCGCGAGCGGATCGCCCGGAGACCACGACGGCCCCGTAGTAGCCGTTCTCGCGGTGAGGGTCGGGACTTTGGGCGCTGACCCTCGGGAAGCCGTCCGAGCCCGTAAGGGCGCCAATGCTTTGCGCACAGCGGCAAGCTGAGATGCTTCTGCCCGCCGTTCTGCCAGCGTCGGTCCCTGAGACAGGGGTTTGACCGCTAGCGCCGCCGCGGCTTCCCGGCTGCGCTTGGTCTGCTCGGGCGAAGTCTGCCGCTTGGGAAGGCGCCGATGTTCCCGGTGGCTCGACTGCTTGCGGATCTTCGGGTTCGAGGACTGCGAGCGGTAGGGACCGGCGACTTCCTCGCCCCCGCGCCCCCGCGCTTTCTTCTTCCCCCGGTACCCGGAGCTGAATTTCTGCTGGTCGGTCGGCACCTACCGGCCCCTGCCCTTCGACTGCTGCAGGACGCCGTGAACCGCCTTCTTCGCACGGCCCCGTTTGACGCCCCGGTTCACGAGGTAGTCGATCGCTTCGCCGGGGGACTTGAAGCTGACGCCCGCCTGTTTGACCAGGGATTCGGCTTCGGCCACCGTGTAGCCGCCTTGGTTTTTGCCGGCGTTCTTTCCGTAGATGCGAGCGGTGTTTTCCTGCGCTTCTCCCTTGATCCGCGCTGCCGCCTTGTTCGCCGCCGCAGTCGCTTCCTGGGCGCTCGCGCCGCGTTCGCGGGCATGGGAGTAGGCCGCAGCAGCCGCTTCTTGCGCAGCCGCCGAACGGGCGGTGCCCTTGTAGCCAAGCCGCGACTGCTGTTCGAGAGCCCGGTTGTAATGTTCCTTGCTCCCAAACGCTTCTTTCTGCGTTTTGCGGTCCTGTTCCTGTTCGCGGAGGGTCTGCAGGGACTTGACCACCGCCGAACCTCGTTCGCGCTTGAGGGCCTGGAGGTCCTGCTGCTGTTTGCGCCGCCGTTCGCGCTCGGCCTGGCGGGACTCGACACCCTGCAACCCGGCCGCGTTTCGGCGCGACCCGATCGAGGCGATGTAGTTGGCGCGGCTGGCGGTGATCGGGGCCTGCAGGGTGACGCGCTGGCGATCGGCAGCAGCGGCGGCGCCCGCCATCGTTGCGATACCCGCCGCATTGGTCGGGCCTCCGACCAGCTCGGCGAACGATTTGTCGGCAGCGGCCAGTGAGGCGAGGCCCGCCTGGCTGCGCTGCGACTCTTCGGCGATCCGCTGGTTGGTCGCGTCTTCGGCGACTTTCATCGCCGCGAGCGAGTTCGCCTGGTCCTGCTGGTAGCCCTGGCCGATCGAATCCCACCACTGCCCCAGTTCGCCTTCGCGTTTCTTCGAGCCGCGGATTTCCGAGGCGATCTGCCGTTCGGTCGGGCGAAATTCGGTAGCGGCCTGCGAGCGGGCAACTTTGCGAGCTGCCTTCGGCGTGAGCGGTTCGGTAAAGCGTTCCTGCTCACGCTGGCGGCGTTCTGCCTGCCGTGCAACGCGGTTCTGGATTCGCTGGCGGCGGCGGGCGTTGCCGCGCCGGCCCTGCTGCTGCTGAGACTGAGGCTGAGGCATCTATTTCCCTTTCCCTTTTTTGCCGCCACCGGCAGGTTGATTCGAGGAGATCCCGATTTTCGATTTTTTGCCTTTTTTGCCGACCGTCGCGTAAGAGCCGGGGCCGCTTCCCCCGCCTCCTCCGCCGCCCCCGCCACCTTCTTCGGGAGCTGGCGGCGGTTCGACTTCTTCTGCCCTGCCGACTGCGCCTTCGCGGATCGCAGCCTGTTCGTCTTCCCATTCGTGCCGGGCTTCGGCTTCTTCCCGTTCGCGCTTTGCGTTCTCGGCGGCGTAGGCAGCTTCGAGCTGTTTGTAGGCGACGTCGAAGGTCCGGTCTGCCGCGGCGTGGCGGTCAACCGTCGAGCCTGCGTAGAGCTGGTTGCCCGCCGAGTTCATGACGGTGCGGTTGTCGACTTCGTGTCGGTGCTGCAGGAGGGCAGCCTGCGAGTAAGGATTGGAGGCGCCGCCGAGGCCATACCATTCCTGGCGGTAGGCCCAGTCCCCTTGGATTCCCGCCATTTTGTCGCGGTATTTGTTTTCTCCGCCGCCCCATTCCCGTTCGGCCTGCGCATCCCACGGCGCCCCTGCCGGCGGCGGCGTCGGTGCAGGCGCGGCAAGCCCCGCAGCAGCAGCTCCGCCGCCGCCTCCACCGCCCGCAGGTTTGGCCCCTGCTAGCCCGACATTGGCGCCGGCCGGACGCGCCTGCCCCACCCCGATCCGAGGCCGAGCGGCGGGCCGAGCGGCAGACAGGTTGACACGCGCCCGTACAGGGCGAGCGGCGGCAACACGGGCTTGCAGGTTGCGACGGGCCATCGGTGACTAGTAGGCGACTTCGGGATTGGCGGAGACGCGCCGGGCCGGGTCCACCGCCCCGCGGCGTCCGCGACGGCGACCTTTCAGGAGTTGACGCGCCTCCTCGACGGCTTTGATCCTCGCCTGGATCGCTTCCTGGTACGCCTGCTGTAATTCGGGGTTGTCCTGCTCCTGGCCGGCGAGGGCCATCCGCAGCTCTTGGAAGCTGCGACCGCCGCCCGCCTCGGGCATGGCGATCTTCCCGCGCCAGTCTTTGCCGTAGGCGAGTTTCAGCAGTTCGCGCTCGTGCGCGGTCTGCTGGGCCTGGACCTCGCTAATCGCGCCGGACTGCACGCGGCGGTCGAGCTGGTGTCCCAGTTCGGCGTTTTCAGCACCGCCCAGCCGCCCTCGAGCCGGACGGGGTTCGATCGCCTGCGCGTTCTTCACGCGAGCGCCCCGCATGGGGTTCTGCACGGGCCGACGCGCTGCCGGAGTCTGCGGCGCCATCGCCTGCGCCGGGAGACGCCCCTGGCCGGGTCCGATCGGCAGCGGGCCGATCCCCGGTTTCTGCGGCGCGATGCCGGCGCCCCGCGACTTTTCCAGCGCTTCCATGATCGCCTGCGCCCGCGCCGACTGGCGGCGGGGAGGGCGGCGGGCGTTGCGGTAGCGCCCGCGCGGAGCTCGGTTCTGGCCGAGACCGACGTTGTTGGGCGGGGCTTCGAGGCCCCCGGAGACAGGCGGCATTCGGTGATTCCTTTCTTTAGCTGGCCGCTACGGCGAGCCAGTGGATCGTCTGCTTGGTCCCTGCTGCGGGCATATCCCCCTGGAGGGTCTGCAGGGCGCAACTGAAGTTGACGGCGTTGTAGCTGAACGTCCCCACCTCGCGGCCGGAGTCTTCGCAGTTGCCGATGACGGCCTTCGGCGCGGTGCCGAGCTTGTGGGCGACGATCTGCGTGTTCGACTGGATGCTGCCCCCCGGCCATTCCAGTTCGGCCGAGCCAAAGTCGAGCTTGAAGGCGAGCCCTTCGAGGCCCAACGGGAAGAGGCTGAAAAGGAAGTCGAAGTTGCCCTGGATCGCCTGCAGAATGTCGGCCATCCGCTGCGGGGTTAGCTCCTCGCGGGGGTTGAGCTGGACGCTGGGATAAGGGGGGTCGAGAGCCATCAGCTTTTCGTCTTCGTGCCGGAAGTTCGCGTCTCGCGCAGGTAGCGCGCGATCCGCCCGATTCGGGCGTTTTCGCCGAGGGTGATGCGGTGGCTGAACAACGTCGCCGTCTGGTCCGCGTAGTTGCGCCGTTCTTCGGTGAAGGGCAGCAGGAGCGCGTTGCCGAGGTCGACGGCTTCGGAGAACGAGGCGGTTTCGGAGAGGTCGCCGTAGCCGGCGTAGGTGAGCTGCCCCTTGCCCCACAGCTTCGTCTCGACAAACGACTTCTCGTCGTCAGAGCCGAGGTTGTAGAAGCCCGATTGCCAGAAGGGTTCGATCGCCGCACTCGGATCGGTTGCCGCGCCTTCGTCATAGGCGTAGACGAACGGCGTGTTTGCACCCGTGAAGTAGAGGCCGCTTTCGACGGTCCCCTTCTCCCAAGCCACGATCGAGTTCATCGCCATGCGCCAGACAAGCCAGGCGTCGTGTTCGAGGTCGTAGACGAGGATGCGCGACGGGTTGATCCACTTCGTGCCGAGGACGTAGAGGCGTCGGTTGAAGTAGTAGAGGCCCTTGAACTTGCTCCAGGTCGCGTTCCCGCCGAGGTAGGCGTTCATCGGCCCGTAGATCGAGGACCGCGTGGTGAGGGCCGAGAGGGCCTGCGAGATCAGCATCGGGCGCCCGCCATTCGTCACCATGACGCCGGCACTAGTGAGGAGGTACACACCCTCGTCACCCGCGACCATGACCGGCACGTTGTGAGGGTTGACGAGATCGGCGACGTTGAGCGGATCTTGCATGACCGCCCCAATGTGGATCGTGCGGTAGTTGAAGATAGGCCCGCCTTCGCTGTCGGTCCCCACGGAGTAGAAGACGTACAGCTTCGTCTGCTTGGCCACGAAGATTTGCCCATTCCACTCGCAGATCCCGGTGATCCGCTCGCCGTCGCCGGGGCTGACCTGGACGTAGTTGGCTTCCGGCGCCACCGTGTGCCAGGACTCCGCGTTGCCGGGGTCCGAGAACCAAACGTGCGATTCGCTGGTGTGGGCACCGCCGGGTCCGTCTGCTCCGCCTTTCCATGAGGCCCCCGGCGTAGCGGCTACCAGGCGGTTGCCGCCGTCGCCCCAGACCGCCGCGTATTTGATCAGCGGCAGGGCTTTCCCGGCCACCCCGTCAACCGTCGCGGTCGGGGTCGAGAAGTTGGTCCCGTCGAAGCGCCGCGGCGGCATGATTTCGGAGTAGGCATAGGTGTATTCGGCGGTCGGCGTTCCGTACTGCACGAACCAAATCCGGTCCCCGCTTTCGGCCGGGAGTTCGACCGTTTTCACCTCTGAGCCCCCGGACGTGCTCAGAGCACAGAGCAACTTTGGTGAGCTGAACGAGGGGTTGCGGAGCGCGATCAACCGCTGGTCGCTGTGCCGCGTGACCGCGGAGTAGAGCCCTTCGGGTTCGATCGTGTTGAGCTTCGTGGCCCCCGCCCGCGGTCGCAGCAGGCCGGGGTTGTTGTCAGCCCAGTCGACGTCCTGCAAGGCGATGGCATCTTCGGGGCCCACCTCGTCAGGCGGCAGGTCGAGCCGCAGTCCGCCGAAGCGGCTGAAGGCGACTGGGCGGCGCTGGGTTGCCATTAGCCGAGGTAGTCCGCCGGCGCCCCGGTGCGGACAATCGTCTTCTCGTTGTCGTAGTTCGGTTTCAGCAGGGCGTGAGTCAAGCCCTTGATCCCGCGTTCCCACTCCTGCCGGGTGAACTGCGCGGCCTCGAACTCGTCGCGGTTCTTGTAAGCCCTGATTACGGTCCCGTCGATGATCAGGTCTTGGTAGGCGAAGGGGATGATCGTGCGCTCGTCGTCGGCTTTCAGTTCGACCGGCGCCTGCACGTAGCGGACGCGCAGGTTGGCGGAGCTGTCGAGCGGATAGGTGTGGATCGTGTTGCCGCCCTCGAGGTACCACTGCTCGGCGACGCCGGTGTTGTCGAGCGCCGGATCGCGGCCGACCACCAGGCGGCGGTCTGAGAACGTCAGCACGGTCTCCGTGGTCCGGTTGGTGACGGAGAGGACGTGGCCGAGGTTTTCGGCCAGCAGGGGCGCCGAGCCTTCGATCACGGTTTCGAGGAAGGGCCAGGGCGCGATGTCGATGATCTCGCGGATCGCCTGGTTCACCCACCGCTTCAACCGCGCCTTCTGGGCTTCGCTTCGCAGGAGGTCGTTGAAGCCGCGTTCTGCTGCCTCTTCGTACAGTTCCTTGAAGGTCATGCCCTGCGGCGTGGGCGCGACGATGATCGGCATCTAGTTCACGCTCCTGCCGAGCTCGATCCAGTTGGTCCCATCGCAGATGAGCGTGATCGTCCGGTTGGCCGCGCCTTCAAAGGTCGACGCGATCACGAGGTTTTCGCCTTTCACCAGTTTGGCGGTGCTGGTGAAGAGGAGTTTGACCGTGTGGCCGGCGAAGGTCGCGTTGATTTTTTTGACTTCGGTGCTGCCCGTGACTTTGTTGAGGGTGCCGCGGGTGCTGACCGAGATCGTGTTGGCCGACGCCGTTTCTTCCATCGCGCCCATGATGAAGTCCCTGGTGGTGCCGATCCCGTCCTTGAAGCGCAGGCGCCCGGTGTTGGTGTCGTAGTAGAGCGTTTTGTTGGGCACCGTGCCGGGGTTGAAGCTGATCATCGTGATCTGCTTGAACTTCGTCATTGCCGCTTCCCCGAGCGTCGTTCCCCCGCCGAGCGCGAGATCCCACCTAATGTCTTCGGACGGCGATCCCTGCGTTACCTGATTGCCGCCGGAGTCGAAGCAGCGGGCGCGGATGATCGACGCTTCCCCATTGGTGGTGAACTTGAAGGCCCCGCCGGTTCCGAATTCGTGCATCCAGGGATCGAGGATGCGAGCGGAGGTGCCGCCGTTGAACTCGATCAGGGCCGCATTGGGTTTGCTGGCGCCGTTGAAGATCTCGCCGCCGCTCCACCCGACGACGTTGCCGACGATGAGTACCTGCCGTTCGGTCGCACCCTCAGCTACGCAGTTGACGCAGTGAACCGAGCCCGCGAGCCGGTAGCCGGTTTTCGTAGCCGATTCGAGCGTCGAGTCATAGCACCAAGAGTGGCAGTCCTCCATGTAGCCGTTCGTGGTCCAGTAGAAGCCGGTTTCTTTGCACTGGATCGCCTGGCAGTCGTACATCAGCGTGTCGTGGGCTTCGATCTTGAAGCCGTGGCCTTCGCAGTTGATGGCGCGGCAGGAAGTGAGCACGTTGTCGAGCCCGGCGATCTGCTGCTCGGTTTCGGTCGTGAGCTTGACGTCGAAACCGTGACCGTTGCAGTTGCGGACGAGAACCTTGTGCAGGTAGAAGTTTTGAGACTGCAACTTGATCCCGGCCGAGCTCGTGTTGTTGGCTTTGTTGCCGTCGATAACGAGGTGTTCGACGGCGCCGTTCTTCGTGCCCGAGGTCGCGTAGTTGGCGCCTTCGAGGACGAGGCCGTTCAAGTTGTTCTTCGCTTTCAGGATCGCCGTCCACCCAGCCCCTACTAGCCGGACGTTCGCCGGCAGCGAGAGGGTGGTACCGATGATGTAGGTACCGGCCGGGACGAAGACCACGCCGCCAGCCGCGGCGACTGCGTTGATCGCAGCTTGGATCGCGGCGGCATCGTCGGTCGTGCCGTCGGCTTTGGCGCCGTAAGCGGCTTCCTTGACGTTCGGGACCGATTCACCCGCGACTGCCGCCGCGGCGCTGATCGTGCCCGATGCCGCCTCCCACGGCACCACCTCGCCGTTGATTTCGAGGTCGTATGAGCCGGGGTCGACCCACGGCGTCACACCGTTGTTCTCGGGTCGGCCTTCGCTATCGGTGAGAAGCGGCTGGCTGAGCGTCGTGGCGCCGGCTTCAGCCGCATACACGGTCGCTTTGCTTTTGGTGCCGCGTTTGTAGATGTTGACCTGCAGCCCCGTCCCCACCGAAGGCGGAGAAGTCGCGGTCAGCACTACTTCGGTGAGCGCAACGCGGCTCACGGGGTCACCCCCGGCGGCAGCTCCAGCTTTCGCTCCTTGGCCTCACGCCGCTCCCTGGCGATCGCCGGCGGCACTTTCAGGTCAGTCCGTTTGGTCAGCCCACCGTCACCACGGATGCGCCGAGCTGCCCTGACAGCCACCTCCATTTCGTCCTGCCGCTGTTCGGCCCGCAGCTTCTCGACTCGCCGCTTGGCCTCCCGCATTTTCCGTTTCGCTTCCTTGCGGTCGCGGTGGACGTTCGGGTTCCAGAGGTCGGCCGCAGAGAGCCATTCCAGAATCCAGGATCCGGGGGGCCGACCGGCGGGTAGCGGGATATAGGCATCGACGTCGCCGGGAACCTTTTTCCGAAGGCACCACTGGCCGGGCTGCAGTTCGGGATCGTCGGCGTCCTCCGCAGCCCGCCGCAGTTCGATCGTCGGGTCGATCCGCTGCAGCTCTTTCGTCCACAGCTTGGCCTCCTCGTCTTCGGCGACGAGCTGTTCAGCGATTTCCGCATTGATCTCTTCCGCGACCACTTCGCGGGGAAGGAGGAGGCCCGACATTCGTCTAGCTGCCGTTGACGACGGCGATCAGCACGACTTTCGAGAGGTCAGCGCCTTCGGCGACCTCTTTCTGCGTTTTCGCGTTGACCACCCGGATAGTGCCTTTGGCCGAGTCGTAGTAGGCCGAGGCAATGGGCAGGGCTTCGGATTCGGTGCCGTTCTTGATGAAGAACACCGCGTCGTTGATTACGCGCAGCCCGAATTCAGACGGTTTGATCGGCTCGCCATTGAGGGCGTATGCGTTGTCCAACGTCACCTCGGCAACGCAGCGCTTGGTGTTGACGACCTTCGGCTTGACTTTGATGCTCGTGGAAGCCGCCATCGGCTTCACTTCCTTTCAGGTGGAGGTGGATCAGGGCAAAAATGCCCGCCCCCGATTTGACTCAGGGACGGGCGAGGTGCCTATTCGAGGCCGCGGAAGCCGCCGAAGGCGTTGCGGCGGCTGACCCCGAGCTGCATGAAGTACTCGAGGTTGCCGTAGAGGAACGTGGTTCCCTGTTTGATGGTCAGGATCGCGTTGCCGAACTTCTCGCCAACCCAGTAGGGCTTCTCCGTCCGCAGCGCGAAGAGTTTGTCTTTGCGTGCGTAGTTGAAGTCGCCTTCCGGGCAGTCCTCGTGGCCTTGGACCGGGAGAGTGCCGATCATGACCGACTCGCCGTCGCCCATGTTCATGTCCTTGGGCGAGTCGTAGCGGACCTGCGGGATCAGTTCCGATTCGAGGTTTTCCACCTGCTTGAGCGAGGTGAAAGCCCAATCGGGACGAACCCCCCGGCGCCGTACCAGCCGCCGACCGCGGACTACGCGGTTGCGGGTGAGCGGCCCGCCCGAGGTGTCAACGAACGCCGCGGTCCAGCCCGGCTCGGTGGACGGGTTGATTTCCCCCAGCACGGAGGTCAGCGAGTTGATGTTGCGGAACCCGTTGATCTCGTAGCTGGTGGTCCCCGACCGCGAGTTGCGGAGCGAGACGTAGTGCGACGTGGTGGTCGACACGTTGGAACCGCTGATGGTGATCGACGGTTCCGATTCGGACAGGTTGACGCCGGTGATTTCCACCCCGTCGGCGATCGCCACCTCGTTGGCCGTGGTGCCGATGTCGATCACCTGGCCCTTGACGAGCCAGCCCTGCAGCGTGGCCTCGACGCCGAGGCCGTAGGTGCCCGACGTAGCCAGTTTCAGGGTTTTGGTGGTGGTGTTTTCCAGCGTCTGGCAGATCAGGCCCGTCTGATCGAGGAAGAGCTGGCGGGTGAGCTGCTTCCGGGAGTCGCTGATCTTCCCGGAGACCTCGGTGTCCACGACGTTTGCGACCGCCTTGGAGTTGCTCGAGGTCTGCTGGACCGCCGCCGTGTCGATTTCGACGGAGTTCCAGATGCGGCCGTATTTCCATTTGGCCTGGTTGACCTTCTGGCTGTCGGCCTGATTGAGATCACGCGAGCCCGTGGGCGGGACCATCGTGACGCCGCCTGCGCGGCCGGTGTGGATAGGGGTAAGGGCGTACTCGCCGATGAGATCAGTTGGACCCCGTTTTTCGATCTCGTCCAGAAGCGGATCGTCCGTGTAGAACTGATCCTCCATCTGGTCCTGGGTCCAACCCTCCCTCATCGCGGCTTCGTACACCGCAACGTCTGCAGCAGGCATCTAGCTCTGCTCCTTTCGGTGTAGGTGAGGGTGCGTCTATTCCGCCGAAGCGCGAGTTGCGTCGGCTGCTTCTTCCATCGCTTTGAGGCGCTGGTTCGGGTCTTTGAGGTCGACCTTCGTGCGGGCTGCCGTTCCCTGACCCATGCGACGTGGAGCACCTGCCTTGCCTTTGACGAGACGCTGCTGGGCGGTGGTGGCGATGGCATCCAACACCCGATGCGCCGCTTTCACGTCCGGCGCGTTGTTCTCGTCGCGGTACTCGTCCGCGTACATGTAGAGCAGGCCGATCTCGTCGTCGGTGAACTCAACGTCGAGCTCATCCTCGAGAGCGGCGATCTGCTCCCCTACGTAGCGGTTCTCGGCCTGCACCGCCGCCTGCTGCTGCGACATCTCTGCCTGCTGGGCAAGCTGGGCTTCGAGGAGGTTGATCCGTTCATTGGGATCGGGCTCCTCGAATTCGGACAGGTCGAACTCGTCTTCTTCCCCGGTGGGAACTTCGAGGGCCTGCAGAATCGCAGGCGCTCGCTGAGGGTCTTGCAGACCTTCAACGATCCGTTGGGCCGCTTGGGCCTCGCGGACCTGTTCCGCATCGGTCTGCCGCTTCTTGGTGTAGTCGGACTGAAGCCGTTTGTAGGCGGCTTCGTAGACCGGCCGCACCTCGTCGGGCAGGTCGTCAGGGTTGTAGGCATCCGTAAACGCCTCGGGTTCCTCCCCTCCGGGCTGATCGCCGCCAACTTCGGCGCCGGGCTCGGGTGAGTCGGTCGGCTGTTCCTGGACCTCCCCCTCCTCGGCCATCGCCGTCAAGCCCAACGGATCGGTCGCGGCGACTTCCTCTCGGGAAGGCCACGTCGATTCGAGGGCGACAGCAAGGTCGCGGATGGTGTCGAGAGTGCCAGGGGCCGGTGCTGCTGCGCTCATTCGCGCTCCTTTGTTCAAGGCGAGTGCCGCGATGGCTGGTTCGCCGCTTTTCGCCGGGTGCGTGTCGCTGGTCCGGCGCGAAGGTGTGGGCTAGGCAGGCGGCGCTATTCGCCGCTGCCGCTCGGCGCTTCTTCGCTGGCCCCTGCGAGGGCCGGCGCCGAGGGAAGCTGTTTCGGCTGCTGTGGCTTGGCGGCGTTTTCCGCCCCGAGCTGTTCGGCGACCGCGTTCTGCTGCGCGGCGTCGCGAGCTGCCTTCTGCGCTTCGAGGCGCAGGATCGCGTCGTAGTAGACGCCCGTGGCTTCCTGCGCGTCCTGGGGCAGGGTGCGCCACTCGTCTGACTTCATGAAGGTCTCGATCACCCGCCGATGCACGGAGAGACCGTCGAAAGGCCGCGGCATCCAACCGGGCACCCTCTCGTGCATGAGTGGTTTCCCGCCGGGGCCGATGATCGGTTCTTCGGAATCCGGGTGCAGGATCGGCGCTTCCTCTCCCGGCAGCGTGGCTCGCGGGGGGATTTCCCAGAACTTCCCCGAGCGGATCTGAGAGACGATGTACTGCGCCTGCTCTTCGTCCTGTTCAAAGCCCTCGTTCAGTTTCTCGAAGCTCGCCGACTGCAGGGCCGCAAGAACGATTTCGGGCGGGAAGTAGCCCTGGAACATGTTGACCGCGTTGATGATCTTCTGCTCGATCATCGGGCGGGTCATGGCTTCGAGCGAACCCGGCTGCACCCGCACGTCGGTCTGCCCGCGAATGTCGGCGCCGCGGAAGTCAGCGATCGGCTCCCAGCCGGTGCGGCCACGGAACCGAATCATTCGCTGCTCCGTGTAGTACTGCTGCGCGAGGCTCAGGCAGTCAGCGCCTACGCCGCTAAGAGCCTTGGCTACATCTTCGAGGAAGTCCTGCCACGCGAGAATGTCCTTCTGCGCGAGTACTCCGATCGCCTTCGCGGCTTCGACCTGCGACGGCACGGGATTGTCGTTCGTCAGGTAGCCGAGCTGCTGCATCGCCAGCGCCCGCTCGTTTTCAAACTCGCGGGGCATCGACGGGATCTCGCGCCATTTGATTTCGTCCCCGCCGGTCAGAATGTCGGAGTCGTACTCCACGACTCCGCCCGGCTCATCGGTGATGACGCCCTTGATCGCGCCCTCCGGGGCTAGAAGCTGGGGCACCAGGCAGAGCTGCAGAAACTCCGTTGCCTTGTTCGAGGCGTGGTCGAAGGTGCGGATGGTCTCGATGCAGGACTGCACCAATCCCCGCCCGCGCTCGCTTTCGCCGTCGATGCTGTAGACGATCCGGTGCAGACAGGGCCGGTCAACGACCTGGCCGTTGTGATCGCGAAGTGGGTACTCCTCTTCCGGGAAGATTTCGCGGCCGTTGGAGATCGTCAGACGGCGCCCACTCGGCCAGTCACGGCAAGGGCGCTCGAAGTACTCCGTGACCATCGCCAGGTTCGAGCCCTTGGGCTTGCGCTGTCCAGCCGGCGAGTTCAGTTCGGCGTCCGCGGAAAGCTTGCCGCCGATGAAGTCGGGGTCTCTTTCCAGCTGGTCGATCGGCCGGGCGTGGTCGATCGCATACCAGCGCGAGTCCTCGAACTGAACTCCCGGCTCCCACGTCACCTCTAGGCCGGAATAAACGCCGATCTTGATCTCCCCCATGCCGGCGACCATCGGCGGTTCCCCTTCGATTTCCGGCGGGGCTTCCACGAAGGGACCGACATCGGGATCCCAGTACGGCATAAAAAAGGCTTCCTCGGTGACTAGGGCGTTGTGTACCCCGCGCCGAAAGGCGGCTTGGACGCTCCAGAGCTCGTAGCCTGCGTCGAGCACCTTCTTGGCAACCCGTGACGCCGAGTAGTCCTCGTGGTCGTAGGTGGTCGGCAGCACTTCGTAGGTCGGCACCCGAGAGGTGGCAGCGCTGACCTTGCCCTTGAGAATCGGGGCAAGGATGTCGTGGGAGCGGCGGACCCGGTGATTGAGCTTGTCGCCGCCTTCGCTCATCGCGACCGTCGACTGCTGCTTCAGCTTGCGCCCGGTCTTGTCGATCGAGACGTAGTGGTTGTTGCGGGCGAACTCGATTGCCTCGCGCCGGCGGGCCGAGACTTCCGCCAACGCCTCCCGGCCGCGCTTGACGCGGCTCACAACGTCCGATGGCGCCTCCATACCCCTCGGCGGCGCGACTTTGTGGAGCACCTTCTTGGCGCCACTTCCGAAGCGATCACTCAGGGTCGGCATCGGTTATCCCTTCGCGCTGGCGGATCTCGCGGAGCTGGGCGGCGTCGTCGGAGACAAGGGTGCGGGGCCGCTCGCGCTTGTCTGCCCCGGCCTGCTCGCGGGCGAAGCGGGCAACCTCCCGCTCGGGGGCCTGGATGCGCTGAAGGAGCGCTGCGCGCTCTAGCGCCCATTCCTTCTCCCGTTGGGAGTTCAGGCGCTTCTCAATGACAAGGGCAACGATGAGAGCGAGACAGACGAGGGTGAGGGCGATCACTGTTGGCGCTCCTGTCCACGCGCTGCTCTGTCTGCCTCCTCCGGGCCACCGAGCGGATCGGGATGCGGAGACTCCTGGCCAATCGTCCGGAGCCGCAGCTCCGCGTTCTCTCTTTCCAGTTTTCCGATCTGCTGCTGCTGCCCCTGAATCTGCATGTAGAGATCAGCGATCAGGGAGAGAAGCGCGGCGTCGGTCGTCATGCCGTCGCCAATTCTTTGACGGTGCCCGACGATCCCCGGTACATCAGTTTGCCTTCTTCCGTGTAGAGAATCCCGCCCCCGGTGGGGTTGGATTCTGGTTTGGTCCCTCGGTTCGCGATGAAGATCACGCCGACGCCGCCACCGAACGAGTCGGCCGCTCCCGCCCCAATACCAAGGCTGCTGCCGACCCGAAGGGTCGCTCGGGCTTCGTTTCGGCCGATATGGAAGACGCCGGTTTCTTTGATGACCTGAACGGCGAAGTCGCCGGCGACGGTGCCGGTGAGAAGATTGTTGGCGGCACCGGCCTGACCGAGCTTCACGTTCCCGGTCGAGTTGTTGAAGAGGATGCTCTGGAGCGCGTTCGCCCCGGCCGTGATTTTCAAGATCGGATCGTGAGACGCTCCGCCGCCGTGAAGCTCAAGAAGCTGCGAGGTGGTGGTCGAGAGTTCTTCGGCCCCGACGAGGATGCTCCCCGCTTCTTTGAGCACCCTGACCGCCGCTTTGGAGTGTTTCCCTCGAACATCCACCGAGACGGTGGATTCGGAGTCATCGCGGATCGAAGATTCAGCGACGCCGCCTTTCTTGCCGCCGGTTTCCTGGTTGCCGAACCCAAGCCCGACCTTGAACTGCTTGCCGAAGGCGTTCTGAATCTGGATGCCTACACCCGAGTCCGATTCCCCATTCGCGTTGAGCCAGATGCCCTTCGTGTCAGAGGAGCCGTTGGATTTGTAGGAGCCGGGAGTCGCGGTGTAGTTCTGGGCCTGGATCTCAAGACCCGTGGCAGTCGCCGTCGCCACGTCCCTGCGAGCGACGAGATAGGCGCCGAAGGCACCGGCCTGTTCGCTGTTGCCACCCGTGATCCGGCCTACGCCGTAGAGGCCGCAGGCATCGGGGTTTTCGGTCGAGTTGGAGGCGTTCTTGGCGAACCCGGCAACTCCGACCGTCTGCGTCTCCGAGGCGGCCTTGCCGACGTGGACTCCCATGACGGCCGCAAGCTGATCCCCGCCATCGGTTCCCGGAGACCCAGCGGCGTCGATCGTCGCCTGCGTGACGGCGCTGGTCCGTGAGACCTTGAAGGTAGGCCCGGTCTCGGTGTCCGGCGAGGCGTTGGTGCCGTCCATGATCTCAGCCTTCTGGCCGAGGACGTCGGCGGAGTAACCCGCCTGGTTTTCGCCTTCTTCCCAGTTCGTCCCCCGGTCGAACTCAGCGGTGCTAGGGGGATTGAAGACGGTGCCCATCGTCTACAGCTCCGCGAAGGTGACGTTGGATTCCCCGGTTTTGGTCACAACCGAGACGACACCCGTGTAGTTGTCGATCGTCGCCGCGCCGCCTTCCTTCTTCACGTAGATCCCTTTTTGCGGTTCGGCTTTTTCGCCCAGCGCTAGCCACACGTCATTCGCCCCTTCGTTGGTGACGTAGAGGCCGACCCGCTGGCCTTCCGTGTCAGCGACGAGAGTCTGCGAGTTGGTTTTGGCCGTTACCGCCCCCGCCGACGTCCGTGCTTTGGACGCGGCAGAGGCGGTTTCAAGAAAGCGGCCCATGATCTACTCGTTCCGAAGGCGCTCGATCAGGGCGTCCTTGCTGAGCTTGGACGTGCCGGTGAGGCCACGGTCTTTGGCGACCTGGCGCAGCTCCTTGACCGTGCGCGACTCGAACGGCCCGCTGCCGCCCTCGCCGCTCTTGTCGCTCTTGTCGGAGTCTCCGCGGGTGCTCGACGCCGGCTGACCGCCGGGGGCGCCGATGCCCGCGCCGGCCGGGACGCCCTTCTCGTGGCCCGCAGTTGCCTCGGGGCTCACCGTGTCCTGCTCGCCGGGAACTCGACTGCGACCGCCGGAGAGGCCACCCGGCGACGTCACCTCGTCTTCGTAGATCACGCTGACCGAGGCGCCTTCGGCCGAGAAGACGCTGATGTTGCCCTGGCCCTTGCACTCAAGCGGATCGGAGTCAGGGGTCAGGGTGAAGGTCTGCGATTCCTGCTTCGGCGCGTCGGTCTGCGACTCGTCGTCCGGCAGCTTGCCGGGTGCCGGGAAGGTGACGATCGCCTCGCCGACGCCGACACTGAGCGTGTCGACAGGAGCGTCGATGATTCGGTTCTGGTTCGGGTTGATCGTGTACGACTGAGGCATTTACGCCCTCTCTTTCTGGCGGTGGCGGTTCAGTAGCTCCTCGAGCTCGCCAGCCGTTTGCAGGATCTCGTTCACTTCGTCAATCCGCCCTGACATCTCCGCCAGGTCGGCTCGCAGCTTCTCCACGTCCTTGGCCGGGACCATCCCCAGCCGTTTCGCGGCTTCTTCCACGATCAGTACGTGGAGGTAAAGGTGGGTCGGAAGCGGGCTGTCGATCACCTTCTGGAAGTCGATGAACGGCCCGTCGTCGCGGCCGGTCACAGCGCAGTTGCGGGGCGTGTTCTCGGCTACTTCGGTCAGTCTCATAAGATCGGTTCCTCTCAGGAGTACTTGCCCATCGGGCCGTAGTTCGGTTGCGGTTTCATGCTGAGCGGCGGGGCCGTCCCCGGCACCCACGTTTCGCGAAGGGCCCTCGGCTTGTGCTTGATCGGGGGCAGCGGCCGCTCTGCGGAGAGGTAGCGCTTGCAGTCGACGCGGTGGTCGTCGCGCTTGACAACCTTGATCTCGTCTTCGTCGTTGCGCTCTTTCCTATAGCGGCCCGTCTCCCAGATCAGCCCTTTGCAGTTCTCCGCGATCTGGATCAACGGCTGGGGATTGCCGCCTTTGTCCTCGTGGCCGTAGCGGCGCATCACCTCGTAGATACCGAAGTCGACGTCGTTCTCCGCCGGTCGAACGCGGATGCCCGCTGCCTTGTAAGCCCGATCGGTGCGCTTGTTGGTCTGCGACTGACGGGCGGCGGCGGCGGGGTCGATCAGGGTCCGCTTGGGCCTAGGCGGGAGACCCCATTCCTTGCGCTTCTTGAGGATCTCTGCTGCGACGTGCTCGGGGACCGCTTCGCTGTCCTGCAAGAAGAGTTCGTCGTAAATCCAGAGCCCGTTGTCGGAGTCGAACCCAGCGAAAAGGACAGCCGTGTTGAGGCCGGGGTCGATGCAATCCATCTGTTCGAGCCCTTTGACGAACTCGGGATCGAGCCGCGGGCAGACGTGAAGGTCGTAGTTGAATTCTTCGTAGACCAGGCCCTCGGCGTGAACCAGCTTCCCCGACTTCCGGGCCTCTCGCTGACGGGCGGGAAGTTTCGCGTTCGCTTCGGCCTTCCCAGCCTCGTCCAGATGAGGGTTGTCGTCCTGATCGGAGCGGACCAGCACCATGTCGTTGCTGACCCACACCTCGGGCGCGACTTCATGGCCCCGGGCCTCCCACAGGTTGTCGCCGACGAAACCGAACCCGTGGACGGGCGAGAAGGTGAAGAGTTCGTCGCCGCGGTACTGGATCAGGCGGTTGACGTTCGCGTGCCTGATTTCCTCACCCTTTGGACCCTTGGGTTCCTCGTCGTAGTGGACCCGGTGCCGCGAGGTGCCGCCGAACTGGCTCACGTCCTGTTTCTGGGTCATGAACTCGATGAACGAGCCGTTGGCAAAGGAGAGGACGTGGGCCTTCTCCGAGAAAGCCTCTTCCCAGTCGCCGTGCAAGAGCTGAGCGGGCGGGCACCACTCGCGGAGCGTGCGCAGGATTTCCTGGTAGCTCTGCCCGAAGTCCGGCGTTATCAGGCGGCACTTGAAGGGCGGATCGAAGATCTTGTTGGGCAGAAGGTGGTCCGGGACAGCGCTCCGATCGCAAGCCTGGATCAGGTCGTCCAGCACACCCGCCACCGTCTTGCCTGACCGTTCCCCGCCGATGAAGACCTTGATCTTCCTGCGGGTGGCATGAAACGGCTGCTGCTTGACGTGCGGGTCGTAGCGGAGCAGAGGATTCGCCCGAACGGTCTCCAGAAGCTCGCGCAACTGGGCGACCATCCGAGGGTCTTCGAGCGCCGCCGGATCATCGACCTGAATCTGCAGACCCGCGGGAAGCCGTGAGAGGTCTAGATCGGCAGTGGACGCAGCCTCCATCGTCTCCACCACCTCATTTCGCTGCAGCGGCGAGTGCTTGGCGCTGACGGCGTTCCTTTGCCGCCGTCGGGTTCGGTTCGGCCGATCCGTATTTCTGGATCAGTTCTTCGAGGATCGGGTGAGCGGCGCTGCCGCCTTCGCCCTTCGCCTCGCCGACGCCGAGCGCGTGCAGCTTCCGCTTGGTGCGGTTGTACTTCTGCAGGGGGCTGAGGACGATCGGCCGCTTCGAGAAGCCCGCCTTGCCCTGCTTGGCGCCCTGGCCGGGGGCGACCGTCGCCGTCGACCCGTCCGGCGAGAGGGTCATGCCGGGGAAGGCGCCCGTGTTGAGGGCACCGCCGCCGCCGAGGAGGTTCTTGAAGCCGAGCTGGAGAGCCTGCTTCTTGCCGAGACCGGGGACGTGCGCGACGTTGTACTGCGCCAGGTAGGCCGCGCTCGGCGCCGGATGCTTGCCGAGGCCACCGCTGCCGCTGTCTCCCGCCGAGGTACCCCAGTACTCGTTGCCGATCCGCAGGAAGACGTGAGTCGAGTTGTAGAAGATCGTCACGGCGCCGGGGCCGGCCGGGAAGTAGTTGCCGAATTCCCCGGAGGTGATGTTGGGAACGTCGTAGCCAGCTTTGCGCAGCAGGTAGACGGTTGAGCTCGAGCAGTCGAGCCCTTCGCGGGGATCGGGCATCCCGCCGTTGTGACCGCCGCCGTAGACGTAGGGGACGTCGAGCTTTTCGATCCCCTTGGCGAGCTTCTTGATCGCCTTGAAGTGCGTCACGACCTGCTTTGACGGGTGGCCGACGATGCCCTTGGTGCCCCTGCCTTCGCTGCCGGGGACTTTCAGGCCGAGGCTCTTGGCCTGGGCGCGGGCGGCGCGGAGGTTCTTGCGTAGCTCTTTGGGCAGCGCCGGTTTGCCGAGGCCGCGATATTCCTTGGCCATCGCCAGGATGTTCGAGCTGTAGTCGCTTGGGCTGGTTTGACCGGCAAGGCCGAGGTAGGCGTTCAGGGCCGCGGTGACGCTGCCGTACTGCTTGAGGTTGTCTTCCATCAAGGCGAACTGGCCCATGACCTGCGAACGTTTTTCCGGCTTGCCGGTCCCGTATTTCACGCCGTAGCTAGCGGCGGTCGACGGGATGAACTGCGTCAGGCCCTCGGCGCCGGCAGAGGAGACGGCGCCCGCGTCGAAGCCCGACTCCTGTTTCACCTGGGCGAGCGCCACGGGGATCGGATAGTTCGGGTGCTTGCGGTGCGCTCGGCGGGCGAACTGCACGACTTCGCGTTCTTCTGGGCTCAGGCCCGACAGATCGGGACCGTGCTCGGCAGCTTTCGCTTCGAGCTGGTGGAGGTAGCGAGACGTCCCCTCCACCATCGGCGTGAGGACAAAGCCTTTCTTGTTGACCGTGAGGTTGCCTTGCTGCTTGGCCTTCTGCAGTTCGGCTCGGGTCGGTTCGCCGGCAGTTGGTTTGCCCGCGAACTTCGGCGGTTTCGCCAGCGGGTTCGGCTTCGAGCCGATGATCGCTTTCGCCGGGTTGCGGCTTTCGCGAAGACGCTGACGACGCGCCTGCCGGCGCTCTACGCTCGCCAGCGCGGCAGCTTGCCGGCGGCGCTCGGCCCGGGCGGCTGCGGCGGCGGCGCGGCGCGTGGCACCTTCGGCTCGCGCCTGACGCTTCGTCGCGGCGACGGTGGCGGCTTCGGTGACGGTGCGGGCGGGGCCGGGAAGCGTTGCGACCGCGGCGGCGTAGTCACGGTTGGCGCCTTTGTAGTCGCCCGCGGGGCCGCGTGCGGCCTGCGACTTCTTCGGCGCCTTGACCGGAGTGCGCGTCGGCGCCGGATGCTTGGGGGTCGCGTCGTAGTGGTAGCCGGCGCTCTGCGACCCGGCCGATCGCTTGCGGCGGGCCACTAGGCGATCACGCTCCGTTTGCGCCGCCGCTTCACCTCTGCGGCGACGGCCCGGCGGCGGTGCCGGCGGTTGTGCTCGCCTCGGCTGATGTATTCCGTCTTGGGACTCCGGCGCCCGTAGGCGTTGTCGACGTGGTGGCGGATCATCCCTTTGTTGGGCGGGCGGGTGTCGGCCCGCTGGGCTCGCTTCCAAAGCGCGTGGTTGGTCAGCTCGGCGATCGGCTTGCGGGGACGACCGACCTTCTTCTTCGGCGCAACCCGCTCGACGCGGGGCACCTTGTGGCCGCGCTGGTCCCGCAGCCATTTGATCGCCCACTGCTCCCCGCGGGCCGCGGCAGCGTGGACGTATCGGTTCTGAGCGAGGCTGACGCTCGGCATGTGGGGCTCTCCTATGCCTTTCCTAGACGTTCTTCGGCTTGGCGGGCGGCGACTCGCATGGTCTGTCCCTCGCCACCGTGAATCCGTTTTGCAAGTTCTTCGATCGCCGCGTTGCCCGGTTCGGTCGCGGGATCCGCGGCGGGGCCATCGCTCGGCGGGCGGATCACGGCCTTGGTCGCCTCCGAGACGGGGCGGACGGTTGGGGTCCAGCCGAGGGCTTCGCGGATTCGATCGGCTTTTGACTCCAAGCCCCGCTCATCGGCTTCGCGCTGCAGGCGGTCCTGCTCTTCAGGGCTGAGCCGGAAGCGGTAGACCTCGCTGCGGTTCATACGAGCCGCCTGTCCGGCCAAAGCGCCTCTTCGATCTCGGCTTCCCGCCGCTGCAGGAGCGAGACGCGGGCCTCGGCCCTCTGCCGGGTCTCTTCGTCGGGGGCGTTGTGGCGCCTGGCTTTCCAGACGCTCACCTCGCCGCGCACCGCTGCCAGCTCGCCCTGGAGGGCGCCCCGGTTAAGCGTTTTGACCGGGACGCCGCGCTGGGCTAACGCTTCCGCAAAGGTCTCCGCGTTGACGACCATCGCGGCACCTTTGCCCTCGATGGCCTCCGTGGCGGCTTCAACGACCTTCGTGACGAGATCGGTGTCCTCGCTCATCCCGGACGGTCGTCGCCTACCTGCTCGGCCCGACGCGCCACGAGCTGTTCGTAGGCACCGGACACGTCGGGCAGGCCCATCCCGTCGCGGAAGCGGCTCGCGTAGTCGGCGATCAGCATCCGCTCCTCGGCGTCGAACTGCTCATGCAGGACGCCTTCGAGCTGCTCGACCCGTTCGGTGATGTAGCCGCCCTTGGCCTGCTCGAGCATCGCGTCGAGCATCTGTATCCCCGCCGCCAGCGGCCCCAACGGGAAGACGGGCGCCTGCGAGAGGTTCGCCGGCGGCGGCTGCAGCGGCTCGAAGTCCAACTCGTCCTGCTCCTCGACCGGCGGCTCCTCCCACTCGGGCAGGTCGTCGGGCTCGGGCTCATACTCCTGAACCGCTCCGGGCCGAGCTTCCTGAACGCCCTGACCGTCGCCGTCAGGCTGCGGCACACCCGGCTGCGGCGTGAAGTCGAGCGGCGGCGTGTCATCGGCGTCCGGTTCGTCTTCCTCGGCCTGCCCGACGTAGACGCCGTGCTGCGCGATCTGCTGCGCGAGTGAAGCTGCTGACTCGGTGTCGCCGGTCTTCTGCGCGGCGATCAGCTCAGCCAGAAGCGGCTTGGCAGCGCCGTCGTCGTGCTGCTCGGCGAAGGTGAGCTCCAAACCGAACGGCTCCAGCTCCGCTTTCTCAACCGAGAAGACGTCGACCGGCTGGGCGGGGCGGCGGCGCTGCCGCTTGCGGCGGCTCACTCGCTACCCCGTGCGACCGCAGAACCGCCGAAGCTGATCTCGCCGGCACCGGCGGCTTCGGCGAAGGTCTTGCCCTCGGGCCAGATCGCCTCCACGCCGAACTCGCGCAGCCGCGCCTGAAGGTCGTCCTGCTGGGCCTCCTGCGTCTCGAAGATGTCTGGCCGGGCCGCGCTCGCCAGCACCTCGAGGGCATAGGCGATTCGCTGTCCGGTCCCCTCGGTGAGGGGCCGCAGAGTCGTGTCGACCATGATTCCCAAGTCGTCCTCGGCGTCCATGTCGATCTCGTCCATCAACGCCTCGGCGGCCTCGCTGCCGCCGATCGACTCCCGCAGAATCGCCTTGGCGGCGTCGTCAAGGTTCATCTGGTCGAGCGTGCCCTGGTCGGCGTGCTCGATCACCTCGGCGGCAATGCGGCTGGCCTCCTCGTGGCCCTGCTCAACGACGTCGAGAAGATCGGCTCGATCGACCTCGAAGCCGAGCGCCTGGTGCAGGCGCATGTGCTCGGACTCGGCGGCTTCTCTCTGCCGCTGGGTCGGGGGTGCTGCTTCCATCGGGTGTCCTCCTTCTTGGTTCCCTTGAACCCCTCTAGGCGAGGGGATGACGCGAAAAGGTCTGGGCCGGTGCTCTCGTCGGCAGCCGGGCGGCTAGGGCTTCTGCGGTAGCGCCGTGTGGGCACAGAGGCCACTTGGGCCAGTTCTTGTTAGGCAGGACGGCCCATAGATAAATCCACAGTGGCGCGGGCTGCCGGCCTCCCCTCCCCCCGTGATTGCACGCGGCGGGGGTTTCCGTTTCCGGTCGAAGCGCAGGCCGGACGGGCGAGCTGGCGCCACGCCTGGAGGCACGGTGGCCTCAGACCGCATAGCCATGCGAAGCGGCGACGGATTACGCATCCGCCTGGCCGCGTTGTGGGCACAGTGCCGACCGCCGAGACACAGCCCTCGCGTTTCCTGCTGAGCGCGTGCGGCTGGTGCGCGGTCTCCTGCTACCTCGCCACGATCCTTTCCTGCTACCGCTCGCCTGCCGTGGCGGAACGCACCCTTGTACCGCTACATCTACTCGCTGCCCTCGCCGCTCTATCGCTTGGCGCTGGGCTTCGTGCCGCCCTGTTGTGCCAGCGCAGCTACCCACTCCGTCGAGCAGCCTTGGCGCTGTAGGGGATTCGGTAGCGGAGTGGGGTGAACGGGCCGCTGATCTGTGCCCACAGCGTGTGGCGGTGAATGCTCGGCTCAGAGGGCCTTTCCTATCCGGCCTTGACAAACCGGAAGGGAGGTGACAACGTTGTCACCGCACAACGCAAATCGCGCCTCACGGTGTCCTACCACCTAGGCGCTCTAGTCGAAGGGATGTAGCCCCGATGACCAGCACCACGAAGTCTCTCATGGCAGGGTTCGCTCCGGTCCTGCTGCTGTTCCTGATGATCGCCCTGTTGCTTGCTTGCTACGGGCCGCGATCAGCTCATGCCACCAGGCAGTCACCGCCGGCAACCAGCCGCGTCTGCTTCCCCGCTGCGAAGTGGGGACCGGCGCCCGATGCTGTCCGGCCCTGTGTCGAGGTGACGCGGCTCTTCGAGGACGGTTCGTTCTCTTACCGCGTGACCGACGCTGACGGCACGGTGCGTTACTCGGCCGGGATCGGGGCCCTGGACCGATGAACGCCGCCAATCGACAGTTCAAGGTCGCCGCGCATCCTCTCTACAGCGACGGAACCACGGGCGATATGTGCGCCTACGAGGAGGCTGAGACTCTGCCCGCGGCTATGGCCGTTGTCGCCAAGAACGCAGAAGCCTGGCTTGACGCGCCCGCCGAGGTCGGCGAGGACGAACGCAGCGATCTGATCGGCTTCGACCTGACCGTCGAGCTGTGCAATGTCGCGGGGTCGGGCAAATGAGGCGGCTGAGCAGTTCGACTGGCGCGGCTCCGGTCGCGCCTGGTCGAGCCGCAGGGCGTTTGTCTAGTGGATTGTTTGCGCGGCCGGGGGTACCCTTGGCCGCGTGAGCAATAGCGACGACTCCGGGGAAGCGCTCGCCGCCTGGGCCTTCGTGATCCTGATCGTGATCGGGATCCTTGGCTGGTACTACCTCACGCCGCTGATCTTCTGGATCTGCGTCGGCGTGATCGTGGCTGCGATCGCAGTTTGGTTCATCCTCCCAGCCAAGAAGACGAGATAGCGGCGAAGCCTCCCGGTCTCAGTCGCCAGCCGGTAGCGCTGGAGGCGACGCAGGCCGCTGAGCCTCTGCTTGCTGGGAGGCGCCGGGAAGGATGACGTGGATGCCGAACACGGCCAGTTCGCGAGTCACGTCCTCCAGGTCGGTCTTTACTACCGACGTCGGGTTGCCGGATAGCAGCTCGCCCTTGTCCGTGGCGATCCCTGCCGTGACCATCGCTTCGCGGGCGACCTTCGGCAGATCGCGGAAGGTGATCTGACCGTCTTCGAGGGCAGCTTGTAGCTGCCGCAGAGCCTCTTCGCTTACGTCACGTCCCAGCGCGGCGACGTTCCGGTAATGGTCGGCCTGTTCCGAGCGGACGTAGCCGTCCAGTTCGCCCTTGATCTGCAGGTACTCGTCCTTGCGATCTCGGTAGACCCATGACCGCAGGGTCGAGTAGTTGATGTGCCCAAGCCCGACCTCGGCAAGCATCCTCTCGACGTGCTCCCTGCGCCCGCTGACTGAGGCATAGACGACCATTGCCTGTCGTTTCTCCTGCTCGGAGTGGACGGGCGCGGTGTCGGTCGGCTCGGCGATGGCGGTCGTCACTTTAGAAAGGGGCCTCTCAGGGGTCGGAAGAAGAAGGTAGCCGCCGCCGGCATATGCGCCCAAACCGGCGGCGGAGGTATATGGCGCGAACGTCAACGGGCGCTCAAGGACGCTCGCGTGAATGTGTGTACCCGCTACCTGCGCGCCAGGTGTTTGAGGGTCGACCTCATCGAAGGTGCCGCTGGTCGGCAGCGCGGCCCTCCGGCACGCCCGAACGGCGGTCCCGGTCACACAGGGTTTCCGCCTCGGCGTCTTCGGGCCGGTTAGCTATCCCAAGCGCTCATGAGGCGAGGGACCGGCCGAAGGTTAGAAAAGAGTGGTGCTGCGCGGCCGGGACTTCCGATTCGTCACCCGGCTCCGGGGCCTGCCTGGTCCCTAGCTATCTCAGGCGGTTTTGGGATTGTCTTCATCTCCCCGTGCTGACTTGTTGATCGGCTCGTTACACCACGCGCAGCAGCACTCGGGGAACGAGGAGGACACCTCGCCTGCCCGCCTTCAAGACGCACGGGGGCCTAAGTGCCCCGTGGTCGGGGTCGCCGCTGCCTAACCTGGAAGGGTGGTCGCGGCGCCCGTAGGCGAGCATGGCCCGCATTTTGCGGGCGCCGGTCGGACGGAACTTTTCCGCTAAGTCCGAAATGCCTTCTCGCGAACCTGTTGTGCCGCCGCGGGGCCGGTCTCGCCGCTCTCAGAAAGCTGGGCGAGAAGGTCGAAGAGGCTACGGAAGGGGCGTGCCTGCACCTTCGCGATCTGCTCGCGGCGCACTTCGTGGGCTGAGCGTTTCATCGGCTTATCACTGGGCCTCGGTAAGCCTTCCGGCCTTTCGCTTCAACCGCTCCAGACGGCCGCGCAGGAAGGTTAGTTCGCCGCCCACCCGCCGCCCTGCCGGATCGGCATCAATCACGTCCAGTTGCTCTTCGATCTCGGCGATCGCCGCCTCAACGGGCGCCCTTTCCTGTTGCCGCGTCTCGCGGGTCAGTTCGTCCTCGATCTCTCGGGCAAGACGCTCAGGCTCGCCTTCGGTCACGGCCTGGCCGTACGTCTGCAGCGTGGTCGGCCCGTCGGGGTGGTAGTGCCGAGCTTTGACGCCCGCACCGTGAACGGGGTCGGGCTCCTCCCACTGCATGACCTTGGCCGCCCAGCCCTTCGGCAGGATCTCCACCTCGAGCACCTTGATCTGCAGCTCGGTTTGTCCATTGGATTTCTCAGGCTTAGGCGGCTCGTAGCCCTCGGGGTACTCGCCGTGGTGGCGGCGGTACATCTCCGCGAGCACCTCGCGATGCGTCTCGGGGCGTTCTTGCCGAGCCCGGAGTTCGATCCGCTGTACCTCGGCGATCTCCTCGGAGCTGCGCTGGACCCGGTACACCTTGCCCTCTTCGGGCTGGCGCTGACCCATCGGCCAGGCGATCGTCACCGCTGCCGGCGCCGCCGCTCGGATCGCGGCTCGGGTGTCCTTCGGGAACCTCATGCCGCCGCCGCCGTGAACTTCTCCGTCTTGACGAACTTCTCCCCGTCCCAAGTCCACTCGGGCCACGCCGGATGCAACTGCCCAGGTTGAAGGTGACCTCCTCCGGTTGATCGCTTACGAGGCGCCGGGGCTTTGCTCTTCGGCTCGGGAACCGAGCCGCTCGCTTCTCTGAGCCTCTTCGACATTCGCGGTTTGAGCTGGGTCAGGTTCGCGCAGTCGGGGCAGACCGTCCGCCGCTTCTCGTGGCGGTAGGCGATTTTCTCTCCGGCCTTGATCGCGCAGCCGCAGCCGTCGCAGTTGCAGTCGCAGCCGGCCAGCGTCCACCAGTAGACCGATGCGCCGTTGGACCTCCCACTGCCCCCCCTTGCGCGCTTCTTCTTCCTTTTCTTCTTGTGGCCCTTGGACTTGATGGTCGTGCCGCTCTCCGACACGCGCCAGTCCCTCCACCGATAGGCGGAACGCCTAGCCATTGGCGGGGTTTACCCTTCCGAAGGGCGCGAAGGCCCTCAGCGCGGGAGTGCCTGCGGCTAAGACCGCCTTCACCACAGATCCCAGTCGTCAACCTTCTCGCCGCGCTCGGCCCTCTCCCACTCAGGGATCACCGCGCCGCGAAGGTTGCTGCGCCTACGTCGCAGCTCGGAGCGGGCTTCGTCGTCGCCTTCTCCGGCCTGCCGCCGCAGCACCTCGGGCGACCGTTCTCTCACGGGGGTGGTCATGCCGCTCCTTTCGGTCGCTCTTCTACGAAGGTCCGCGTCTCCATCCGCCGTTTCTTGTGGCCGTTGCCAGCCCGGCCGACGCACCAGCCCTTGATCCCCATCACGCCGCCGTCGATCAGCTTCCCGACCTGGCCGCAGTCAGGATCGGGGCAGACGGGTAGCTCGACCCGGAGCTTGCGGCGTCTCACGCAGCCTCCTTGCTCAGCTCGCCACCCTGCTCCTCGAAGGTTTCGATTCCAGGGAGCCGGTAGCGGTAGTAGCGCCCGAGCTTGACCACGACGCCGGCGGGGATGATCCCTTCGCGGGTCATCCGGTAGACGCCAGCCTTCGTGGTCCGCCAGCGTTCGGCGAGTTCGTCAGCGGTGAGGAGTTGCGAGGCGGTGGTCACAGCGCCACCTCGCGGGGAAAGTCGAGAAGCCGGCGTCGAGCCGGCTCCGATTCGCCAGGATCGTCGTCGCCAGAACCGCCGCCACCGGAGCCGCCTGATCGACGGGAACCCCGACGCCTCCCGCTCGAGCCACGCGACCTTCGCGATCGGGGTTCGGTCCTACGCTCGGCGCGAACGGCTTGGAGATCGTGGACGGGCGCAAGGCCACAGTCGCTGCGCCTTCGGTCAATTTCCCGCTTCATCCCCTCCCAGTCGACGCGAGAGGTGATGAATCCAACAGCGGCAGCCTCGACGGCGCTGCGCGTGATCCCGGTTGCCAATGCAAGCGTTTCTGCGGTGTCGAGAAGGTCCTCTTCGGCGAATTCCGCCATGTAGCAGTGGATCAGATCGACAGGTAGCGCCGAGGCCTCGGCGGGCAGCTCCAATGCGTATAGCTTGCCGGTGGCGATTGCGATCTCACGCTGGCGAACCGCTGCTCTGTGCCGGTAGTAGGCGACCTCTACGGGCCGATAGTCGTGTCCGCCACCGTCCAGCCAAGCGATGATCGTTTCGAGAAAGGCAAGGCGGCGTGGGTCGAGCCTATCCACCGAGAGAGGGCCGGAGTCATAGAGGCTGGCATCGAACTTCGCGCTTACCTGCTCAGCCTCGTCAAGGGCGTCGGGCGCGACCGGATCGATGTCGTAGCCAAGCCGCTTCAGCTCGTGAACCGCACGCCGAATCGGGGTTTCTTCACGCTGGTCCAAGCCCGACTCCGCAGCCGCGAGTTCATCGACGGCTAGATCAGCCGCGAGCTTTCGGAGTGGATCAGGCGGCGGTTGCATTGGGGTGGCAAAGGCGGTGAAGGCTCATCCGCGAAGAACGGTAGCCGATCATCCGGCGTTGGCACACCGAGGCTTGCGCCGTCTCCGGTAGGAGCGGAAAACGAAACGGCCCCGGTGTCTACCGAGGCCGAGCCGTTGGATGAACCGGACCAGCCTGAGCCCAGAACGCGGCTATCTTCGCAAGAACCTCGGTCGCCTCGCTGCGCCCCACGTAGCAAGTACGTAGCGTTAGTGGTTCTTCTTCTGGGTCTTCTTAGGCGGACACTGATGACCGGTCCTGACCGGACACTGATGACCGGTCACTACGGGCAGGTAAGGCGGTAGACGTTGGTCTGTTGAACGCCGCGACGATGCACCTCTACCAAGCCTTTGCGCTCCAGCTCACGGATGAGTCGGCGAAGCTGGCGCGGTTTGATGTTCAGGAGGCCAGCGACCTTCTCCTGCCCCGGGTAGCACTCCTCAGCCTGCCAAGCGAACATGGCCAAGATCGCGAAGACCATCCGCGCCTGCGACGTGATCCGTGGATCAGCCAGGACAACGTTCGGGATCTGCGTGAACCCTCGCTGCAGCGACGGATTGAGCCACGCGACGGTCTTCTCGTCGTAGTCGAGGGGCGGGAGCCGCTTGGAGCGTTTGTCCGCGGCCGCCGCTACCTTTGCACCTCCTCACATGACATGAGCCGCAGCATGGGGCCGCGACCGGACGGAAACTTCGGTCGCGGCCCCTCTGCATTAGAGGGCCTATCAGCGCCAAGCACTCCCGCGCTGAGGGCTTGCGAGGGTCGGGCCTACCTCTCGGGCTTCGTGGCGGTCCCGTTGCCTCTGACGCGCTGCACCAGATCATCCGCGAACTGCTCCAGTTCGGTCCGCTCGCCCCGTGCCCTCCGTTCTTCGGCTGCGATCCGTTCGCGGTCGCGGTGGACGTTCTTGAAGTAGCGGTTGGTGGCGCCTCGGCGCTTCCTCTTTGGCACGCGCATGGACGGTAGAGGACGGCGGCATCTGGGAGGACCGCGCTCTGGCAGCCGAGTCCAAGCTGCAGGAGGCCATCCAACAGCTTGAGAAAGAAGCCGGCACCGAGCCGGACTGGAAGCTCGGGGACTGGCTAGCAGGCCGTCGCTACGGACTGAACCGCGCCGCCCAAATCCTACGAGACAAGGGCACCGGAATGGAGGATTTGTCGGACCGCTCAGAGGCCGAAAACAAATCCCCCATAACCGCCCATAACGAGAAGGGCGCCGAGCTAATTGACGGCCCAGGCAAAGAAATGCTTGGGCGGTCATAGCCGATCGGGCGAACGGGGACGACCGCTGCAAATTTGGAGGCACAGTGGAGGCACGGTGCTCACCAAATGGCTCTGCGCTGGGCCGCACCGGGAGCGCTGGACGGATTATGAGTCCGCTGCTCTGACCATTGAGCTACCGCCCCTCGGGCGAGCGTACCGCGCCCGGAACGCTAGGCGCTGAACAGCTGGGCGAGGGAGCGGCCGACGTCGGGCGGCTCTTCTTCGCCCTTGGCCGCGGCGGCGGCGCCGTCGGCGAGGGCTTTGGCGGCGTCGGCTATCTGGTGGTCGCGGCCGCCGCGGATCGAGCCGGTCTTCTTCGCTTCGGCGAGGTCCGACTCCATCAGGCCCGCAAGCTCGGCGAGGCGGCGGAGGCCGACGACGCTCGCGGTGCCCTTGAGCGCGTGCGCTTCGGCCCGCATCGTCTCGAAGTCGGTGGTGGCGGTGGCGAGGCCGGCGGCGATCACGTCGCAGCGCCGCTTCGCCTCTTCGGCAAACGACTGCAGGAGCTCCTCCTCGGTTGCGGCTTTGTCGTTCATGGTGCGATTGCCTTCTCGACGGCTTCGTGCATCAGCTTGAGCCCGAAGGCCCCCTCGACCGCGTCTTTGACGATTCCGTTGCGATCGATCGTAAACAGCCACGGCTCGGTGGGCAGGTGGAACGCGCGCACCTGCGGCCGCACCTCCTGGGCCGGGTTGTTTTCGTTGTAGATCTCCATGTGGATGAAGGCCGCCTTGTCTCCGAATTCGTGTTTTGCCTGCTCCGCCACGTCGACGACGGGGCCGCAGACCCGACTCTGGCAGAACTGGGGGGTCGCAAACAAGAGGACTATCGGTTCTCTGCCCAGGGCGTCCGCGTAATCCACCTTGTTCTGCGTGTCCGGGGGGACGCGAGTCGTGATCTTCGACAGATCCCCCTGCGCGTCCTGCGCGGTCGGCGTGTGGATCAGCGGCGCCCTCTCGCCGGGCCTGGGGACCCGCTTGAATTCGCCGACCCGGACGCTCGGCAGCAGCGCCCCCTTCAGCTCCCCCCCTTCCTTGAGGATCGCGGCCAGGCGCCACTCGCCTTCGCCGGAGAAGTCGAGCTGGGTCGAGTAGACGACGGTCGCGGCGTTCGGGTCACCGCTCGTGGTCCTGGAGCGGAAGGCGGGCTTGGTGGCGAGGCTTTCGATCGCGGCCGGGAACGGTCCGACGGCGGGCTCGTCAAGTGCCTGTTGTTCGGCTTTCGCGGTCTGGCCGCGGTTGCCGGATTTCGATTCGGCCCCCGGACCCGGCTCCGGCACCTTGGCGTAGTAGAGGGCGACTTCGGCGTCGCCGACCGGGGCTTTGCTCTGCCGTTCGAGCAGGCCGAAGGGGTAGCGGTTCTCCCCTGGGTAGAAGACTTCGGCCGCCGGAACGAAGACGATTTCTTCGGCGCGGCCGTCGGCGGCCTTCAGCAGCTGGCGCAGGGTGCGGCCTTCGGGAGTGGGGAACTCGGACTTCGGCGGCGCCGGGCGACTCTCGGCCGTTTCCGGCGACCCGGTGGCTTCGGTCGAGTCGGATCCACCTCCGCAGCCGGCGATCGAGGCCCCGGCCGCGAGCAGGCAGAGCAGCGCTGGGGCGAGGCGGGAGGCACGCATCGGCGGCATGTTATGGAGAGATAGGGTGGCCGGGGTTCTCGACGAGAGGAGATGGAGATGGCTGACCGAGCGGCACTGGTGACCGGGGCATCGAGCGGGATCGGGCTCGCGATCGCGAGGGTGCTCGGCGAAGAAGGCTATGCGCTGACCGTCGCCGCCCGCCGTCCCGAGAAGCTCGAGGAAGCCGCCGAGGGCCTGCGCGGCGAAGGCTTCGAGGTCGAGGCGATCCCGGCCAACATGGCCGAGGAGGACCACGTCGTCGCCATCTTCGCCGCCCACCGCCAGAAGCACGGGCGGCTCGACGTGCTCGTCAACAACGCCGGCGTCGGCATCGGGGCGCCGATGGAGGAAATCCAGACCAAGCACCTCGACATGCAGCTCGCGGTCAACCTGCGGGCGCTGATCCTCGGCACCCGCGAGGGGCTGCCGATGCTGCGCGAGGCCGGCGCCGAGCACGGCAAGGCGCTGATCGTCAACACCGCCTCGATCGCCGGCAAGGGCGGGCAGGCCTGGCTCTCGATCTACGCCGCGACCAAGGCCGCGGTGATCAACTTCACCCAGTCGACCCACCGCGAGGCGGGCAACGGCGGCATCCAGTGCACGGCGCTGGCCCCGGGCTTCGTCGAGACGCCGATGACCGAGTTCGTCCAGGGCCAGATCCCGCCCGAGCAGATGATCCGGCCCGAGGACCTGGGCGAGGCGGTCCGCTTCCTCCTGCGCACCTCCCCCAACTGCCACGTGCCCGAGATCGTGTTCACCCGGCCGGGCGAGGGGCTCGATACCCCATGACCTGGATCGTTTCCACCCTTTGAGCCCCTATAGGGGCCAAAACCCTGGAAACGACGAGGGGTCACAGGCGAGCCTGCGCGTTTTAGTCGCCGCCTTCGGCGACGCGGGGCACGTCTTTCCGGCGATAGCGCTGGGCAAGGCGCTAGCGGAGCGCGGCCACGAGGTGGTGATCGAGACCTGGGAGGAGCGGCGGGCGGCGGTCGAGGGCGAGGGTCTCGGCTTTGCCGCCGCCGAGGAATACCGGATGTTCCCCCCGCCCGATCCCGGCTCGGAGGAGGGACAGCACGCGGCCGAGGCGGCGTTGGCCCTGCTGCCGCTGCTGGAGGACTTCAAGCCCCACGTGGTGGTGAGCGACATCCTCACCCTCGCCCCAACCCTGGCGGCCGAGCGCGCCGGCATCCCCTTGGCGACGCTGATCCCCCACATCTATCCGGTGGTCGAGCCCGGATTCCCTTTCTTCGCGATCGGCTTGCGGCCGCCACGCACCGGCCTGGGGCGCCGGATCTGGCGCAAGGGCCACGACCGGGCACTGCGAATCGGGCTCGAACAGGGCCGCCGCGACCTCAATATCCAGCGCAAGCGGCTCGACCTCCCCCCGATCGACCGCTTCCACGGCGGCATCAGCCCCGACCTGGCGCTGGTCGCCACCTATCCGCAGCTCGAGTACCCGCGGCGCTGGCCGGCAGGGGTCGAGATCACCGGCCCGATGAGCTTCGAGCTCCCCCACCCCGAGATCGAGCTGCCGCCCGGCGACGACCCACTGGTGCTCGTCGCCCCCAGCACCGCCCACGACTCCGACAATCACCTCGTCCGCACGGCACTGGCGGCGCTGGCCGAGGAGCCCGTGCGGGTGGTGGCGACGACGAACCGAGTCGCTCCCCAGCGGCCGATCGAGGTGCCGCCGAACGCTGTCCTGGTCGAATGGCTCAGCTACAGCCAGCTGATGCCGGCCGCCTCGCTGGTGATCTCCCACGGCGGCCACGGGACCGTGGCCCGCGCCCTCGGCGCTGGGACGCCCGTCCTCGTCAGCCCGATCATCGGCGACATGAGCGAGACCGCGATGCGCCTGGCCTGGGCCGGCGCCGGCCTCTCCCTCCCCTGGCGCCTCTGCCGCCCGGCGCCGTTGCGGTGGGCGACGCGGCGGCTGCTGCACGAGCCCTCGTTCACCGCGAAGGCCGAGGCGATCGCCGCCTCGGGCCGGGAAAACGACGGCGCGGCGCGAGGAGCGGAACTGGTCGAGCGCCTGGCGCGGCGGCTACAAGGAAGGGCCGCGATCTCTCGCGGCCCTTCGTGAGGCTCGGGGGGGCGGACTCGAACCGCCAACCACCGACTTAACAGGACGGCGCTCTGCCTATTGAGCTACCCCCGATCATGCACTTTGGTTTACGCCGCTGGACTACCGAGGTGCATCTCCGGAAACCCAACGTCGATCCTTCGGGAGGGTAGCGAATCCTCCCTCGACCTCGGCGTGGCAGTTGGCGCACAGCAACACGCACTTCTCGAGCTCGGCGCGGCTCCTGGCGATCGAACGCGAATAGCCGCGATGGGCAAGGTGAAACTCCTTGCCGGCCGGCTCGACGTGATGGAACTGGAGCGCCCCCCGCCACCGGGAGTAGCCGCAGAGGATGCAGGAGCCGCCTGCCTCCTCGACGAGCTGCCGCTTCACTTTGCGCCTACGACGTGCCACCGCAGCGGACCGGCATCGCTTACACCGATAGTAGCCCCTCCCCTCCAAGGCAAACTCGGTCATTCCGTGACGGGCGCATTCGAAGGTTTCCGTCGATGCGCCCCCAACACGCCTAGGAGCTCTTCCGCGGCGGCTGCTCGTCTTCAATCCGTAACGGCCAAGCCAATACCTGATCGTCGAAATGCTCCGATCAAGCTTTTCGGCAATCTCCGACAGGGTGGCGCCGCTGTCGACCAGCATTTCGATCTCATCCCGAGCCACTGCTCCTCGGCGGCTGAACTTCCCAGCTCCGCTAGCCGTCAGCCCGTGCTTCTTCAGCCAGTAGCTGACCGTCGATTCGTGTTTGCCGACGCGCTTGCCGATCGCTTCCAGCGACATTCCTTCGGCTAGGCACTCTTCAAGCAACTCCTTGTTCACGACTGCATCCTTGCAAGTGATGCAGACAGACAAACTCGCAGACAGAACGCTTAGACACTCCCCGCCGGCCGCTCTGCGTGGGCGATTCGTTCGACCAGGGCGGCGCGTTCGCGGCTGAGGGCGGCGCGGCGCTCGTAGTCGCCGCGTTCGCCGGCGGCGGCGATCTCTCCCTCGAGGCGGCGCTGCTCGAGGAGCAGGTAGTTGAGCTCCATCGCCTCGTGGGAGGCGGGCTCCTCGCGGGACATGATCACGAGTTCGGCGATCAGGCCCGCCAGCTCGCCGTCGTCGTGCGGGAGGTTCGAAGCGGGGTCTTCCGGGTGCTCGCGCAGCCAGGCCGCGGCGCGCAGGCCGGTCGGCGAAAGATGCGCGTCGGTGAGGCGGGCCAGGTACTCGCGGCCCTCGCTGGGCATCGCGATGCACATCGCCAGCAGCGCCCGCTCGCGCCGCTCGCGCGAGGTCAGCTCGGCGGGCCGCTGCCGACGCGGCTGCTCGGGGGAGGGCGGCTCGGGAGCACGCTCCTCGCGGCCGCCGGTGGCCGGCGTCGCGGCGGTCACCCGCCCCGCCAAGGTATGCGGGTCGATGTTCATCCGATCGGACACCCGGCGTTCCAACTCCGCTCGGAGCGCTTCCTGGCTCTCGTCCATCCCCGCCAGGATCGGGATCAGCTCGTTGGTCACCGCTCGATCGCGAGCCACCGGATCCGTCGTGTCGGTGCGCTCGAGCACCAGCCGGACCTGGAAGGCGGTCAGCTCCTCGGCGTCCCGGAGCAGCGTCTGGAACCGCTCGGCGCCCCCCTCCTCGGCCATCATCTCGGCCGGGTCCTCGCCGGCCGGCATCGCCGCCACCCGCAGCCGCATGCGGCGGCCGGCGGCCACCCGCTGCGCGCGCAGCATCGCCTCCTGGCCCGCCGAGTCGGCGTCGAGCGCCAGCGCCACCTCTTCGACCATCCCAGAGAGCGCCGCCACCTGGTCGGGGGTGATCGCCGTCCCCATCACCCCGACCGCCTCCTCGATCCCCGCCTGGTGCAAGGCGATCACGTCGGTGTAGCCCTCGACGACGACCGCCCGGCCCGCCTTGGCGATCGCCGCTTTGGCCCGGTCGACGCCGTAAAGCATCTGGCTCTTGTGGAAGAAGTCGGTCTCGGCGGTGTTGACGTACTTGGCGCCCTGGTCGGAGCGCATCGCCCGACCGCCGAAGCCGAGGACGCGGCCGCGGCGGTCGCGGATCGGGAACATGATCCGCTCGCGGAAGCGGTCGTACTCGCCGCCGCTGCGCCCGCGCTGGGCGAGGCCGACGCTGCGCATCTCCTCGACGCTGAATCCGGCCTGCTGGCCGCGGACGAGGATCGTGTCCCAGGCGCTCGGC
Source organism: Solirubrobacterales bacterium (assembly GCA_036378275.1). Classification (GTDB taxonomy): domain Bacteria; phylum Actinomycetota; class Thermoleophilia; order Solirubrobacterales; family 70-9; genus VAYN01. The sequence continues at coordinate 35,990 of DASUWV010000086.1, forward strand.
GCGTAGCCGACGCCGAAGGCCCGCAGCACCTCCTCGCGCAGCCCCCGCTCGGCCAGGTACTCGCGCGCCTTCGCCGCCTCCTTCGACTCCCAGAGGTAGTTGGCGTAATAGGCAGCGGCGCGTTCGAGCAGCTGCTCGAGGCGGCGGCGTCGTTCGCGGCGGCGCTCGGCCTGCGGGTCCTCCTGCTCGCGTTCGAGCTCCACCCCGTAGCGGTCGGCGAGCAACTCGACCGCCTCGGTGAAGCCCACCCCCTCCTTTTCCTCGACGAACTTGATCACGTCGCCGCCGACCCCGCAGCCGAAGCAGTGGTAGAGCTTCTCGGTCGGCTCGACCGAGAACGAGGGCGTGCGCTCGTCGTGGAACGGGCAGAGGCCGACGTAGCGGGCCCCCTGGCGGCGCAGGTCGGTGTGGGCGGACACGACCTCGACGATGTCGGCCGCCTGCTTGACCCGTTCGAGGCTCTCGTTGGAGATCAGCGCCATCAGAACCTCGACTCTTCCGGAACCGTGAGCTCGGTGAACTTGGCGATGCAGAAGCGGTCGGTCATGCCGGCGATGTAGTCGGCGACGCGCTGGCAGTCGCTCGCCCCCGGGTCGAGGCTGGGGATCTCGCCGGGGTGCGAGAGGTAGTGGCGGAAGAGGCCGCTCATCGTGCGCCGGACGCGGTCGTGCTCGCTGCGCGCCTCCGGGCCGAGGTAAACCCGGTCGAACATGAACTTGCGCAGGCGCAGCATCGCCTGGCCGACCTCGCGCCCCTGCCTGATCTCGTCCGCGCCTTCGGAGTGCTCGACGATGTCGCGCACGAGCGTGTCGATCCGCTGCGAGCCGGTCGGGCCGAGCAGTCCGATCTCCGCTGCCGGCAGGTCTTCTGGGCGCAGAATCCCCGCCCGCAGGGCATCGTCGATGTCGTGGTTGATGTAGGCGACGCGGTCGACGAGGCGGACGATCTGCCCCTCCATCGTCGCCGGCTTGCGCGAGCCGGTGTGGTTGAGGATGCCGTCCCGCACCTCCTCGGTCAGGTTCAGGCCCTGGCCGTCGCGCTCGAGCACGTCGACCACCCGCAGCGAGTGCTCGTTGTGGCGGAAGCCGGCGCCGCAGCTCTTGCGCAGCGCCTCGTCCAGCGCCTCCTCGCCGGCGTGGCCGAAGGGCGGGTGGCCGAGGTCATGCCCGAGCCCGATCGCCTCGGTCAGGTCCTCGTTCAGGCGCAGGGCCCGGGCGACGGTGCGGGCGATCCCGCAAGCCTCGAGCGTGTGGGTGAGCCGGGTCCGGTAGTGATCGCCCTCGGGAGCGACGAAGACCTGGGTCTTGTGCTTGAGCCTACGGAAGGACTTGGAGTGGACGATCCGGTCGCGGTCGCGCTGGAACGGCGTCCGCAGCGGGCTGTCGGGCTCCACCCGCTGCCGGCGAGCGGGATAGGAGCGAGTCGCCTGCGGTGCCAGGAATTCCTCCTCCATCGCAATGATGCGGTCCTCGAAGGTGGCGGTGGCGGGCACGCGTCGATCATACGGCGGGGTTGGGAGGCGACGGGGAGGGACTCCCCGGACAACAGCGGGGAGGGTCCGGCGAGCCCCTCCCCGTCGCCTACGCGGCTGCGCGGAGCTGGACGTGCGCGTGGTGCTCCAGGGTCTCGCCGACTGCGCGCTCTACTTGCCGAAGCGCTCGTGGTGCGGCCTCGGGAGCTTCGCTCAACGGCTTCGCGAGACCTTCGACCATGAACCGGTGCGCTTCCTCCTCTAGCGAAAACGAGCCTGCTTCGCAGCTGCCGCAGACGACACCCCCGGCTGCGCCGGAGAAGCCGGCGAGATGGCCTGCCTCGCCGCAGCGGGCGCAGGAGGCGAGCTCGGGGGCAAAACCGGCGACCAGTGCCAGCTTCAGCCGGAAGGCGAGCGCGGTCTCGAGGGCCGCCCCGCGCGGCTCCTCGGCGTCGTCGAGCAGCGAGAGGTAGCGGCAGAGCAGGTTGTAGGCTGGCGGATTCGGCTCCGCCGCGTCGAGCAGGCGCAGCACCGCGTCGCAGCCGCGGGCGCCGGCGGTGAGGGCCGCCCCGGAGGAGCGCAGGCGCGGGTAGCCGTCGACGGTGGTGGCGCTGGTCACCGTCATCAGGTCCCCGCGGCCTTCGTGGAGGACCAGGTCGAGGCGGAAGAACGGCTCCAAGCGGCCGCCGAACCGGGATCGGGGTTTGCGCGCCCCCTTGGCGATAGCCCCGATCCGGCCGCGGCTCTTGGAGTAGAGGTGGAGGATGCGATCAGCCTCGCCGTAGCGAATGCTGCGCAAAACAACCGCCTCAGTCTTGACCGTAGTTCCGGCCACGAGATCAAGGATGGACGACGGATCGGACGGAAAGGAGAATCAGCGAGACGCTAGTTTGCGCAGCACGATCCGATAGTCATTAATGAAGCGGTCAATTCGCACGCCCTTCTCGTAAAAGACGTCGCTCGGAACTCCGTGCTCCTCGCACAACTCGAGTGTCTGCCGCAGAAGCTTGATTTGGCTGATCGGAACCGTTCGGCCATCCCCTGGCCAGTTGAAAACTAAAAGGCGTTTCTCTCGCCTTTTTTTGACGAAGAGAGTCCTCTTCGTCTCAAGACCATAGATCGCAACTTTGCGATTCTTCAACGGCTCGAGCCGAAATTTGAAGCTGATAAGGATCTGTCGTAGTTCTCGATAAGTGACCTGGCTCTCCCCCCGCGTGATGGGTTCGACCCGCTGACGGAACCACGCAGCGACCGCCTCCACCTCCTCATCCGGAGAACCTCGCCGAGGAACGTTGGTGGTCTCCCGGCCAATCTTGACCTGAGTTTCCACAATGGAATGGCTTGCCACAGCGACCATAAGACGGAAGAGATCGTTCTGCTTGGGTGAAACCGAGCATCAAGTGATTTCGATCGAAGTGCGCGAGCGCAGCAACTAGGGCGGTGCGCTTATTTCCGTTGTGAAAGGGATGGTCGTTACAGATCCCATACAGCAAGGTCGCCGCATTGAGAACCGCGTCGTGGTACTTCATGAGATCCCCATAACCGCTGTGCTGCCTGCTAACCGCCGACTCAAGCAGGCTCATGCTCCGAACCCCGGGCGGATTGATTGGGTCCTCAGAGCGAGCGAAGTCCGCACAGAGCCGGTCGTGAATGAACATCACATCATCCACTGACAGCGTGTTTGCCAGAGAGGGTGACCGAGGTGCTGGCCGAAGGATCTCCTCCGGCCTAGGCTCAGATTTCGCGCGCACGCGAACGCGCCCCCCTTTCAGCTCCTTAATGATGGCGCGGGCTGCCTTCCAGGTAGGACCTTCGACGTTGGCATTCGGATCATCGATCTCGATGCCCCGATCAATCAGCGCAAGAACCACGGCTTCCGGAGACACCCCGGCACTCTTTGCAAGCCGATTTATAGAGACGGTGCGGCGCATATCGATGACGGTATTTAAAACATCGGCGGAGAAGCTAGCTGTCGTGCACTTTGCGCCGTTTTGGACGTCTCCGCAGGCGCACCTGGCAGCTCGGGCAGAAGTAGGTCGAGCGACCGCCGACGACGATCCGGACGATCGTGCCGCCGCAGCGCGGGCAATCCTCCCCCTCGCGGGTGTGGACGAGGAACTCGTCCTGCATCGAGCCTTTCTCGCCGCGGGCGTCGCGGTAGTCGTCGATCGAGGAGCCGCCCGCGTCGATCCCGGCCTCGAGGGCGGCGACGACCGCGTCGCGCAGCGCCTCCAGGTGCTCGGGCTTCATCGAGCCGGCGGGAGAGAGCGGGTGCAGCTCGGCCCGGAACAGCGCCTCGTCGGCGTAGATGTTGCCGATGCCGGCGATGCCGGACTGGTCGAGCAGGAACGACTTCAGCGGCGCCGTCCGGCCCGCCGCCATCTCCCCCAGCGCCCGCGGGGTGAACTCAGGCGAGAACGGCTCGACGCCGAGCTTGGCGAAGCGCTCATCCAACTTCAAGTCCTCGAGCAAAAATGCCTCGCCGAAGCGGCGCGGGTCGGTGAACCACAGCTCGCGTCCGTCGTCGAGGACGAAACGGGCCCGCAGGTGCCGTTCCTCGGTCGAGCGCTCGCTCTCGTACAGACGCCGCCCCTCGGAGGGGTCGAGCATCTCCTCTCCCTCTCGCAGGATCAGGTTGCCGGTCATCCGCAGGTGCATGACCAGCGTCCGCCCGCCGTCGAGGCGCATGAGGATGTACTTGCCGCGACGACCGAGCCGTTCGATCGTCGCGCCGCTGACCGCCCCGCCGAGCTCCTCCGGCGGCGCCGGCCGCGACCAGCGCGGGTCCAGCACCTCCAGCCGCTCGATCCGGCGCCCTTGGACCTCGGGCTCCAGCTGCCGGACGACGGTCTCCACCTCCGGCAGCTCGGGCATCGACCCGTTCTACTGCATGACGTGTCTGACTTGAGCCCCCCTATGAGGTGCTCCAAGTCAGAAACCCCCTTTGGTCACTCGCTCGCGCGGGGGTGCGCCGAGAAGTAGACCTCTTTGAGGCGGTCACCGGAGAGGTGCGTGTACATCTGCGTGGTCGAGATGTCGGCGTGACCGAGCATCTCCTGCACCGCGCGGAGGTCGCAGCCCCCGGCGAGCAGGTGGGTGGCGAAGCTGTGGCGCAGCGTGTGGGGGCTCATCTTGCCGGCGAGGCCGGCTTCGCGGGCGTGGCGCTGGACGATCTTGTAGAGGCCCTGGCGGGTCAGCGGCCCGCCGCGGAAGTTGACGAAGAGGCGCGCCTCGTGGCGCTCCCCGACCAGCTTCGGCCGGCCGCCGCGCAGGTAGCCGTTGATCGCCGCTATCGCCTGGCGGCCGAGCGGCACCAGCCGCTCCTTCGAGCCCTTGCCGCGGGCGCGCAGCAGCCCCTCCCGCAGGTCGACGTCGCCGAGCTCGAGCCCGATCGTCTCCGAGGCCCGCAGCCCGCACGCGTACATCACCTCGAGCAGGGCGCGGTCGCGCAGCGCCGTCGGCTCGCTGCCCTTCGGCGAGGCCAGCAGCTTCTGCACCTCCGAGTAGTTGAGGACGTGCGGCAGTTTCTTCGACCGGCGGGGCGCGGTCAGGGCCGCGGTCGGGTCGTCGCCGATCAGCTCGTCGCGGCGCAGGTGCTTGTAGAAGGAGCGCAGGCAGGCCGCCTTGCGGTGGATCGTCGCCGCCGAGCAGGCCGGCCGCCCCTCCCCCGTCGCCAGCTCGGCGAGGAAGTCGGCGACGTCGGCGCCGCTGGCCTCCAGCGCGTCGCGGTGGTGGGCCGAGAGGTATTCGCCGTACTGCAGCAGGTCGGTGCGGTAGGCGTTCAGCGTGTTGCGCGAGAGCCCGCGCTCCAGCTCCAGGTAGGAGAGGAAGTCGAGGACCAGGCTCTCGAAGCGCTTGTCGGCGCCGGGTTTCGCCGCGGCACCCGGGGACTGCGGTTTGATCGCGATCGCCATGGCCGCTGATTCGGCCTACTCGTGGTCCTTTCCTGTACGCGCAAGCGACCGTGCGGCGAGCACGTGACCCGCCGCGAGAGGCGCGGCAAAGAACAGGGGGTCGTCTTGCAGGGAGCGGCCCATCGTGACCGAAGGGAGGCCAGCCGCGGCGTAGCCGTCAAGGTCTGCGGGAGCCGCCTCCACTCGGTGGCTGAAAGCTTCGAGGGAGGTCGCCATCTCCGGCTCGCCGGCGGGAACGATCACGTCCACGGGTGCCAAGAGCAGCTCGAGGACGGTGCGGGTGTGGTGGCTCAGGCCCCGGTGGCGGTCGCGTGGGTCGCCGCCCGAGAGGCGGGGCGAAAGCAGCGTCGGCAGGCCGAGGCTGAGGGCTGCGTGGGCGCTGTCGAGGGCGGCCATGCCGCCATGGCCGTAGGCGGTGTCGGAGCCGATGATTCCCGGGCCGGGGCCCACGAGGATCGCGTCCCAGCCGAGATCGCCGGCGACGTCGAGGGCGCCGACGGTGCTCAGCGCCTCGTGTTCGCCGCCGTAGGCGGGAGCGGCGGTGATGTGGCCGCAGAGCAGCTCGCGCTCGCGCAGCTGCTTCGCGTCGCGCGAGAACGAGCCGGGCAGCGCTCCCCCACCAGTCTGCACGTAGCCGACCCGCAGCCCCGGCGCCACCTGCGCCGCCGCCCACGCGGCCGGAGCCAGGTGTCCGTGCAGCGGCAGCACGCCGACCGGTGCGACTTTTGGCTGTATGTCCGCGGTTTCTCGCTCCGCCGGCCGCACCGGGTGCTGAAGCGAGGTGTAGTTCAGCTTCATCACGTTGGCGTCGCCCCCCACCCCGCCCTCGAGGCCGCGCGTCAGGTTGACGTGGACGACGTCGAAGCCGCCTGAGCCGAGCTCGAGGTCGAGCGCCGCCGTGTTGACGATGACCTCGTCTCCCTCTCGCATCTCCCCCAGCAGCACTGTGTCGGCCCAAGCCCGCCGTCGCTCGCCTCCGACTTCGACTTCCAGCGGCTCGGCGGAGACGACGACGCCGCGGCGCAGCTTCAGGCGGCCGCCCACTACCCGGCCGCCGCGGCGAGGATCCGCTCGCAGACCTCGAGCATCCTGTCGAGCGCCCGCGCCGGCACCCGCTCATCCGAGGTGTGGACATCGGCGGTGCCGTTGGAGAGGAGGACGCAGTCGAAGCCGTCGCGGCGGAAGACGTTGGCGTCGCTGCCGCCGCCGATCGCTACCCGCTGCGGCTCCAGCCCGGCGCCGCGCAGTCCAGCCTCGGCCAGCGCCAGCGCCGCCGAGTCCTTCGGCACCTTGTAGCCGCGGAAGAGCTCTTCGATCCGCACGTCGACGTCGCAGCCGTGCTCGCTCGCCCCCCAGGCGCAGGCGTCGGCGATCTTCCCCGCCACCGCCGCCGCTCGCTCGGCGTCGAGGCTGCGCGCCTCCGCGTGGATGCCGCAGTGGCCGGGGACCACGTTGCCGGAGGTGCCGCCGGAGATCAGGCCGACGTTCGCCGTCGTCCCCTCGTCGAGGCGGCCCAGCTCCATCCGCGAGACGGCGGCGGCCGCTGCGGCGATCGCGCTGCTGCCGTCCTCCGGGCGGATCCCGGCGTGGGCCTCGACGCCGATGAAGTCGGCGAGGATCTTCTGCTGGGTCGGGGTCGAGACGATCACCTCGCCGACCGCTCCCGCGTGGTCGAGCACGAAGCCGGCCTGAGAGCGCAGGTGCGAAGCGTCGAACGCCTTTGCCCCGCGCAGGCCCTGCTCCTCGGCGACGCTCAGCACCAGCTCGATCCCTACCGGCGCCGGCCGCTCGACGTGGCGGGCGACCAGCTCCATGAAGACCGCCACCGCCGCCTTGTTGTCGGCTCCGAGAATCGTGTCGCCGCGGCTGCGGAAGACGCCTTCGTCGTCGACAACTTCGACCTGACCCCGGTGCGGAACCGTGTCCATATGGGCGCAGAACATCAGCCACCCCTCCCCGGTCCCGGCCGACCTGGCGATCAGGTTCCCCGCGCCCGCCTGCGCCGCCTCGGCGGCGTCGTCCTCGGCCACCTCCAGCCCCATCGCCCGCAGCTCGGCGGCGAGTGTGTCGGCGATCTCCCGCTCCTCGCCGGTGGGGCTGCGCACCTCGCAGTAGCGGACGAACCGGTCGTGCAGTCGCGACCCCTCCATGCGCAGAAGGCTAACCGGGAGCGGTCAGGCGGAGCGACGGACGCCGACGTCGCCCTCGACGGCCTCTTCGATCTCCTCGATCTCGCCGCCGTCGGCCGGCCGTTCGCCCGCCTGGCGTGCCGCGGCGCCGACGAACTCGCGGAACAGCGGCTCGGGCCGGTTCGGCCGGGAGTTGAACTCCGGGTGGTACTGGGAGGCGACGAAGAACGGATGGTCGGGGAGCTCGACCATCTCGACCAGGCGCTCGTCCGGCGAGGTGCCGCCGCAGACCAGCCCCTCGTCTTCGAGCCGGCGCCGCAGCTGGTTGTTGACCTCGTAGCGGTGGCGGTGGCGCTTGTAGATGACCGCCTCGCCGAAGATCTCCCGCGCCCGCGTCCCCTCGTGCAGTTTCACCGGGTCGGCGCCGAGGCGCATCGTCCCGCCCATATCGGAGACCTCCTTCTGCTCCGGCAGCAGGTCGACCACCGGGAACGGGGTCTCCGGGTCGAACTCGGCCGAGTTGGCGCCGTCCATCCCGGCGACGTGCCGGGCGAACTCGACCACCGCGATCTGCATCCCGAGGCAGATCCCCAGGTAGGGGATCGACTTCTCGCGGGCGATCCGCGCCGCTTCGATCTTGCCCTCGATTCCGCGCTCGCCGAAGCCGCCCGGGATCAGGATCCCGTCGCAGCCCTGCAGCTCCTCGGGATCGAAGTTCTCGGAATCGACCAGCTCGACCTTGACGTCCACGCCGTGGTGGAAACCGCCGTGCTCGAGCGCCTCGATCACCGACTTGTAAGCGTCGGCGAGCTGGACGTACTTCCCGACCACGGCGATCTTCACCTCACCGGTGGCGCTGTCGGCGCGCCGCACCATCTCCTCCCACTCGGCCAGGTCGGGAGAGGGGGCCTCCATCGCGAAGTGGTCGAGGACAAGGTCGTCGACGCCCTCGGCGCGGAAGACGAGCGGCACCTTGTAGATGTTGTCGACGTCGTGGGCGGAGATCACCGCGTCGACGGGGAGGCTCGCGAAGAGCGCGATCTTGCTGCGGATGTCGCGGTCCAGCCGGCCCTCGGAGCGGCAGACCAGCGCGTGCGGCTGGATCCCGATCCGGCGCAGCTCGTTGACCGAGTGCTGGGTCGGCTTGGTCTTCAGTTCCCCCGCGTGGCCGACGTAGGGCACCAAGGTCAGGTGGACGAACATCGCCCGCTTCGGCCCCAGATCGGTGTAGAGCTGGCGGATCGACTCGAGGAACGGGAGCGACTCGATGTCGCCGACGGTGCCGCCGATCTCGGTGATCACGAAATCGACCGCCTGCGACTCGGCGACGATGAGGATTTTCTGCTTGATCTCGTTAGTGATGTGCGGAATCACCTGCACGGTGGCGCCGAGGTAGTCGCCGCGCCGCTCGCGCCGGATCACCGAGTTGTAAACGGCGCCGGCGGTCACGTTCGAGGCCCGCGAGGTGTTCTCGTCGGTGAAGCGCTCGTAGTGGCCGAGGTCGAGATCGGTCTCGGCCCCGTCCTCGGTGACGAACACCTCGCCGTGCTGGAACGGGCTCATCGTCCCCGGATCGACGTTGATGTAGGGGTCGAACTTCTGCAGCTGGACGCGAAAGCCGCGGGAGACGAGGAGTCGTCCGATCGCCGCCGCGGTGATCCCCTTGCCGAGGGCTGAAACGACGCCGCCGGTGACGAAGATGAACCGGGTGTCGCCTTTGCTGGACGGACTCATGCTCTGCCGAGCGAGTCTAGCCAGCGCAGGGGCGGAACCGAATCGATCGTCTGCGAAATAGACCGCAACTCCCCGTAAATGGTGAGCGCGGCGACGACCGCGAGCGCCACCAGCCGCGCGTCGGCCCCCAGCGTCGTCAGCAGCCAGACCCCGGCGACCGCCCCGATCAGGTTGGACCCGGTGTCGCCGAGCATCGCCCGTTCTCCCAGCGTCAGCCGGGCCCCGACCAGGATCGGCCCGGCGAAGATCCCCAGCAGTTCCAGCGGCGCGAAGGTCCAGGCGCCGAGGCAGAGCCCTACGGCAAGCAGCGCCAACGCCTTCTCCGCCCGGCCCGGGCGCAGGTCGAGCAGGTTGAAGAGGTTCGTGGTCAGGATCAGCAGCGCCACGTCGGCGAGGTAGCGCCACGATTCCAGCCCGCGGCCGGAGACGACGTAGGCCGCAAGCGCCAGCGCCCCGATCGCCTTGATCACGCCGGTCGAGAGCGACCCCGCCCGCAGCGCCGTCCAGTGCCCGCGCCAGCCGCGCGGCGTCGCCGCCGCCTCGCCCCGGCCGAGCGAGTCGTCGAGGAAGCCGAGGAAGGCGATCCCCAGCAGGTAGGGCAGCCACTGCCGCAGCGCCGGCTCCAGCAGGTCGACCTCGGCGCGGTCGTTGAGGAAGGCGAGCGGCGCCAGGGTGACCAGCGCCGCCGTCGCCAGCACCGCCCCCAGCGGGAAGGCGAGCAGCGCCCCGCGGTAGTTCTCCCGCACCAGGCCCGCGTCGCGCAGCCCCCGCGCCCCGGCCGAGCGAGTCGTCGAGGAAGCCGAGGAAGGC
>DASUWV010000087.1:0-10813 GCA_036378275.1 Solirubrobacterales bacterium
ACCCCGAGGCCGCGGGCGATCTGCGCCTGGGCGTCGGTCGGGCGGCCGCCGTCGTCGAGGAACTGGCGGCGGTAGAGGCAGGCGGCGAGGTCGCGGTCGGAGAGGCCGAACCAGTCCGGGGCGCCGAGCTGCCGCAGGCGCTCGAAGGCGACGAAGCCGTCGTCGCGGATGCCCCAGCCGCGCTCCTCGTCGATTTCGCCGCTCAGCCAGTAGGTGACGAGGTCCGGGTCGGGCGAGACGTGGACGCCGAGCGCCTCGACGTCGTCGCCGGTGTTGGCGATCACCGCCAGGTCTGGGCCCAGCTCCTCCTGCATCCCGGCGGCGAGTTTGGCGCCGCCGGTGCCGCCGGCCAGGAGCGCGACGCGCACCTAGATCACCCGCTTGCGCTGCGCGCGGCTGCTCACGCCCAGTGGTCGGCGTCCGGGATGCCGGTGAGCCGGATGCCGGCGTGCGTCTTGTAGCGGCTGTTGACCGAAATCAGCATCGGGGTCAGCTGCTCGACGATCCGCGCCATCTCGAGGGCGCCGGCGTTGACCGCGCGCAGACCGGGGATCAGCTCGATCAGCCGCGCTACCCGGGCCTTGTCCGCCTTCTTGTCGCCGCAGACGAGGACATCCTCGCCGAGCTCGGCGTCGAGGTCAGCGAGGGTCGAGGCGGCGAGCGTGTGCATCGCGGCGACGACGGTGACTCCGTCCGGGACCATCTCCTGCGCCTGCTGGGCGGCCGAGCCCTGCCAGACGCCGAGCGAGCGGGTCGCCTTGCCGCTGACCGCGGCGGCGAGGGGGACGGTGCAGTCGACCAGGAGCTGGCCGGGCCGCAGCGCCTCGCGCAGGTTGTTGAGGTTCTCCGACTGGGCGCGGAAGGGGACGGTGAGGAAGACGATCTCGCCCCGCGTCGCCGCCTCCTCGTTCTGCAGGCCGGTGACGTCGGCATCGGGGACCGCGTCGCGGACCTTGGCCGCCGCCTCCTTGGCGCGCTCGGCGTCTCGCGAGCCGATCACGATCGGCACCCCCGCCTGCGCCCAGCGCCGCGCCAAACCGGCGCCGAGGGCCCCGGTGCCGCCGATGATCGGGATCGCTTCCAAGGCCGCGCAGTCTATGCTCCTCGCCGCATGAGGCTGGAGGGACGCAAAGCGCTGGTCACCGGCGGAGCGAGCGGCATCGGCGCCGCCACCGCCGCCCGGCTCGCCGCCGAGGGCGCCGAGGTCTGGGTCGGCGACGTCAACGTCGAGGGCGCGGAGACGGTGGCGGGGGAGATCGCCGGCCACGCGGTCGAGCTCGACGTCACCGACCTCGACGCGGCCCGCAGGGCGGTCGGCGCCGCCGGCGACCTCGACATCCTCGTCAACAACGCCGGGATGGACAACTTCGGCTTCTTCGTCTACGTCACTCCACAGCAGTGGGGGCAGGTGCTGGACGTCAACCTCGGCGGCGTCATGAACTGCACCCACGCGGCGCTGCCGGGGATGCAGGAGCGCGGCTACGGCCGCATCGTCAACATCGCCTCCGAGGCCGGCCGCGTCGGCTCCAAGGGCTCGGCCGCCTACTCGGCCGCCAAGGCCGGCGTCATCGGCTTCACCAAGGCGATCGCCCGGGAGGCCGCCCGTTACGGCGTCACCGCCAACGCGATCGCCCCCGGCCCGATCGAGACCCCCCTGCTGATGGGCGCCAAGGAGTTCGGCGAGATCGGCGAGAAAGTCATCGAGACGATGCGCGCCTCCACCCAGATGGGCCGCCTGGGCCAGCCCGAGGAGGTAGCCGCTGCAGTCGCCTTCCTGGCAAGCGACGACGCCAGCTACGTCACGGGCGAGACCCTGGGCGTCAGCGGCGGCCTGGGCATGGTCTGAAGCCCCGCAACTTGCTCGAACAGCGGCTGGGTAGGGGGGGCGAGTTCCAGCGCTCGCTGACTTATAGGCGTTATGGCGCCCGAAACTCAGCAAGTGTGGGGACTGGTGAGACGGCAGCATGGAGTGGTCGCTCGGCGGCAGCTACTCGACCTTGGTTTCACGCCAGATGCGATCAAGCACCGCATCGCCATCGGGAGACTTCACCGAGTGCGCCAAGGGGTCTTTGCGGTGGGACGGCGGGAGGTCAGCGATAAAGGCCGGTGGATGGCGGCTGTGCTCGCCTGCGGCGACGAGGCGGTGCTAAGTCACTCCAGTGCGGCTGCGCTTTGGCGGATTGGCTACGAGGAGCGCAACGTCATCGAGCTCTCCCTACCCAGCCCCTATCAGCGCCGCCGCCCAGGCATTCGAATCCATCGCAGACCTTCTCTTCTCGACCGCGACGTAACCACCGAGTACGGGATCCCGGTCACCACGCCGGTCCAGACGTTGATCGACATGGCGCTGCGCCTCGACCGTCCCGGCGTCGAGCGGATGATCAACGAGGCGGACAAATACAACCTCGCTCATCCACCGGGACTGCGCCAAGACCTCGACGAACGCGTCGGCGAGCCCGGCGCCGCCAAGCTCCGCTTCATCCTCGACCGCCGCACCTTCTGCCTCACCAAGGAGGAGCTGGAACGGCGGTTTCTGCCGCTGGCACGCAAGGCGGGCCTGCCGACCCCGCTCACCGGCCAGTGGGTGAACGAATTCGAAGTCGATTTCTACTGGCCGGACCTCGGCCTGGTCGTCGAGACCGACGGGCTCCGCTACCACCGCACGCCGGCCGAGCAGGCGCGGGACCGACTGCGCGACCAGACCCACACCGCCGCCGGCTTGACCCCGCTTCGCTTCACCCACGAGCAGGTCCGCTACGAGCCAGAGCACGTGCTCGCCGTCCTGAAGGCGACGGCGCGGATGCTCGCCGAGCGCGCCGCTCAGACCGCCAGCCGGCTCGCCATCGCCACGAAGTAGTCCAGCGCTTCCGGGTTCGCCAGCGAGTCGCGGCTGGCGGCCTTCTCCGCCGGCGTCCCCATCAGGATCCGCTTCACCGGCACCTCGAGCACCTTGCCGCTCAGCGTGCGCGGCACCTCGTCGATCTGGAAGACCTCGTCGGGGACGTGGCGCGGCGAGCAGCGCTCGCGCACGCGCCGGGCGATCTCCCGCGGCAGCTCGTCGTCCAGCTCCGCCCCCTCGCGCAGGACCACGAACAGCGGCATCCAGCCGTCGGTCCCCGGCCGCGGCACGTCGACCACCAGCGCATCGACCACGTCGTCGATCGAGAGCACGGCGCGGTAGATCTCGCTCGTCCCCATGCGGATGCCGCCGCGGTTGATCGTCGAGTCGGAGCGGCCGTAGATGACCGCCGTCCCGCGCCGGGTCAGTTCCAGCCAGTCGCCGTGCCGCCAGGCGCCGGGGAACATCTCGAAGTAGCTCTCGCGGTAGCGGCTGCCGTCCTCGTCGCCCCAGAGGTAGAGCGGCATCGAGGGCATCGGCTCGGTCACGACCAGCTCGCCGACCTCCTCGACCACCGGCCGGCCCTCTTCGTCCCAGGCCTCGACCGCGGCCCCGAGCGCCCGCGCCTGCAGCTCGCCGCGGTAGACGGGCAGCGTCACCGCGCCGCCGACGAAGGCGGTGCAGAGATCGGTGCCGCCGCTGGTCGAGAACAACCAGGTGTCGCGGCCGACGTGCTCGTAGATCCAGTCGAAGCCCTCCGGCGAGAGGGGGGAGCCGGTCGAGCCGATCGCCTTCAGCGCGCTGAGGTCGCGGCCGCGCCCCGGTTCGACGCCGGCCTTCATGCAGGCGCCGATGTAGGCGGCGCTGGTGCCGAACATCGTGATCCCGGCCCGCTCGGCCAGGTCCCAGAGCGCTCCCATGTCGGGATATCCGGGGTTGCCGTCGTAGAGGACGATCGCCGCCTCGGTCAGCAGCCCGGAGACGATGAAGTTCCACATCATCCAGCCGGTCGTCGTGAACCAGAAGAGGCGGTCGCCGGGATGGGCGTCGACGTGGAGGTGGAGCTTCTTCAGGTGCTCGAGGAGGATGCCGCCCTGCCCCTGGACGATCGCCTTCGGCAGGCCGGTGGTCCCGGATGAGTAGAGGACCCAGAGCGGGTGGTCGAAGGGGACGCGCTCGAAGCGCAGCGGCGCGTCGGGGTCGGTGGCGAGGAGCTCGTCCCAGCGCATCGCGTCGCGCAGCGGCGCCAGGTCCGGCTCGGGATCGAGATATGGGACGACGACCGGGCGCTCGAGGCTCGGCATCGCCTCCTGTAGCTGCGCCACCACCTCGCGCCGATCGAAGTCCTTGCCGCCGTAGCGATAGCCGTCGACCGCGACCAGCACCTTGGGCTCGATCTGGGCGAAGCGGTCGACGACGCTGGCGGGGCCGAAGTCGGGCGAGCAGCTCGACCAGACCGCGCCGATCGAGGCGGCGGCGAGGAAGGCGACGATCGCCTCGGGGATGTTCGGCGCGTAGGCGACGACGCGGTCGCCGCGCTCGACCCCGAGCGCCTGCAGCCCCGCCGCCACCGCCGCGACCTGGCGCCGCAGCTCGCCCCAGCGCAGCTCGCCGAGCTCGCGCATCTCGGAGGCGTGGAGGATCGCGACCTCCTCGTCGCGTTTGCCGCGGAAGACGTGCTCGGCGTAGTTGACCGAGGCGCGCGGGAACCACTCCGCCCCCGGCATCTCGCGCGAGCCCAGCACCGGCCGCGGCTCGCCGTCGGCCTGGACGTCGAAGAACTCCCAGATCGCCGACCAGAACCCGTCGAGGTCGTCGACCGACCACTGCCAGAGCTTGTGGTAGCCGTCGAAGGCGAGGCCGCGCTCTCGCTCCAGCCAGCGCATGAACTCGCGCAGCCGCGAGCGCTCGACCAGCTCGGCCGACGGCTCCCACAGCAGCTCCCCCGGTGCGGCGCTCACGGCGCCGGCCTGGGACGGCGCCGATCCGATGCCGGAGGTGGGATTCGAACCCACAAGCCCGCAAGGGCAATCGATTTTGAGTCGATCGCGTATGCCAATTCCGCCACTCCGGCTCTGCCTGAACGATAGAGGCGGATCAGGCAGGCTGCGGATGGCCCGGGGCGCCGGCCCCGTAGTCCTCGCCGGAGCCGATCGGGCGCTCCTCCTCGACGTGCCACTCCTGGTTGAAGGCGTAGAGGGCGGCGGCGATGAGGACGATCTGCAGCAGGCCGAGGAGGATCACCAGCAGCCCGATCAGCGACGAGTTGAGCAGGGCGGTGTCGAATCCCTGGCGGTCGCGGTTGAACCAGCTTTCGGCGCCGACCGCGCAGAAGATCGCCAGGATCATCGAGAGCGCCGCCGCCACCGGCAGGACGCCGCGGTTCCAGCGCGCGACGATGATCGCGAAGAAGGCGTAGAGGATCGCGTAGATCGCGCAGACGAGCCCCATGCCGCTGCCGCCCTTCAGGAGCGACCAGCCGCCGATCGTCACCAGTGCCGCGATCAGCGAGGTCGCCGCGAGCAGCAGCACGACGACGAACTTGGTCGTGACCGAGCTCGCCTTCTCCCGATTGGGCCGCCACAGTTCATAACCCGGCCTCACCTCTCCTACTGCCACGGCTCGATCATAGAATCTGTCGGCGACGCGGCGGCGTTGGCCGCGCGTTAAGCCTTCGCGCCAACGAACTCGTCAAGAATGGCGACCGAAGCTTTGCGATAGATCGCGATCTGCATGTTGCTGGGCCTGGTCCATTTGATGCCGAGGGCGTCGCAGCTCTCGCAAAACAGCTGCTTGATGTCCTCGGATCGATTGCTGAACGCGTATCGCGGTGCCCGCCTCGTCCATTTACCGGAACGTTCGGTCGCGATGATTCGGGTGCCATCGCTGTGGATCAGTCCACGGAGAAACGGCTGTCGCTGCTCTTCCACGATCCGGGCCTGCCAAGTACTGAGGCGAATCGGTCGCCGATGCTTCGGGCCTGATCCGTGCTGCGGGATCAGGCATGGCCAGTGCTTCGACCACATGGAGACGTCGACGCATTTCGATCTCCGGCGACGTCCGGCATGAGCCTTCTTTTCCGGAAAGATGGCGCTCAACGCGCCTTGACACTCCGAGATGATCCCTGGATACCGCGAATCAAGGGTGATTCGAATGCGATAGACACCTCGCTCAGCCAGCGAAATACAGCCATCTCCAAGATAGAGGCCTAACAAATATGCGTACTCTTCTCTTGGCAGGGTTGAGAAGTCGTGGCGTTGTGTGCATGGATGCTGGGTTCCGAGATGTGCGCGGTTGCGGATCAGATTCCGGCCCGTGCGCCAGTCGCAGACAGTCCGTCGTGGGATCCCGGTACTAGCAGCAATCTCTCTGTCTCCTACCCCACGAGCGATTAGTTCCCGGACTTGCCGGAGTTGTTGATAGGAGTGCATGCGAACCTATGTTCGAGCCTAACGGCCGCCCCGGATGCCTAAGGGCGATTACCTAGACTCCCATTACGCGGGCGTGACGGAATTGGCAGACGTGCCAGGTTTAGGTCCTGGTGGGCTTCGGCCCGTGGGGGTTCAAGTCCCTCCGCCCGCACTTCCCAGTACAGAGCCAAAGCCCAGCCTCGCGCAGCTCGTGTATCGGTTCGACTCGGAGGCTCCGTGCGCCAGTTGATGCGCCAGTGGGACAGCAGGGGCAAGACCCCCACTTGGCTACTCTCTTACGAGAGGACCACAGTTCAAACCAGCGCGGGAGTTAGAGCCCGGCTGAAGATGGAGGTAGATCCATGAAGAACAAGGGCGGCGAGCCGTACCGGCTGCAGCGACGTACGAAGCGGAAGGGCGGAGGCAAAGACCTCAGCGGGTACGCCCTCGACATCACGATTCGCGTTAACCACGAAGGCGCGTACTTCCTGCAGGACCACAACAGCAAGCGCAACACGATGCCGCTCACTGACCGCGAGGACTTGCTGATCCTGTTGGCGCAAGAGCTGAAACGCAACCACCGGGAGCATTTCGGGCACCCCTAGAGACAGGGACCGCTACGCGGCGAGCGCGACAGCGGCGGGCTCGCCCGTAGCTGCGTCCAGGTAGGCATCGACTAGCTGGCGCGCCTGGTCGCGAGCGCCAGGCATCAGGTGCCCGTAGCGAGAGAAGGTTTCCTCGATGGTCGCGTGGCCCATGAACTCCTGGATCGCCTTGGCGTTGACTCCGGCGTCGATCAGCAGCGAGGCGAAAGTGTGGCGGCACTCGTGCAGCGTGATCCGCCGAAGCAGGACCGGCTCCCGGTTCTCCTGTTTCCCAGTCTCGCGCTCCCGCTGATTCGCTTCGTCCCACGCCCGCTCGGCCCGCTCGCTGATGCTCTTGGGGGCAAAAGGCTCTCCGCTCTTACGCCCAAAGAGAAGTTCCGAGCCGGTGTCGTTCTCGACCTTCTCCAAGTAGCCGCGCAGGGTGCTGATGATCGGCACGGTGCGACGGCCTGCCTTCGACTTCGTTGGGATCGGTCCCTCGTATTGATCCCAGGAGCGTTGAACCGTGATCTCAGAGGAGGCGAGGTCCACGTCGCTCGGCCGTAGCGCCTGCAACTCTCCACGGCGAAGGCCCGCGTAGAAGGCGGTCGCCCAAATCGGACGGTCAAAAGCGGGCAATGCGGCTAGGAGGCGCTCCGCTTCGGCCGCCGACGCAATGCGGTCCCGTCGCGACCGATCAGCTGGTAGCTCCACTTCGCGGGTGGGATTCACGGCGACCAAATCGCGTCGTACCGCGTGACGGTAGACCGCCTGTAGGGGGTTAAGCGTGTTCCCAACCGTGCTCGGACTAAGCCCTTCGCCGAGCAGCCTGTCCACGAAGCTCTGAACCTCGGCACGGGTCAGCTCCGAAAGACGGATGCCTCCGAATTCTGGAAGGACACGCTGCGCCAGCGCTCGCTGGTACTCCCGAAGCGTCCCCGGCTTGTAGGTGTGGCCTGAGCGGTCTCGTACGCCGCCGCTTAGCGCTGCCTCCAGCCAAAGCCAAGACGCCTGCTCGACCGTGGTGGGGGAGGGGCTGTGCAGCATCCGCTTGCTTACTGCGGCTAGGGCATCTGCCCGCCAAGACTTCGCTTCGGCCTTTCGGGCAAAGGTCTTCCGCACCTTCTTTCCCTCGTGCGGAAGGTAGACCCATGCTTCATATCCGGCCTTGCAGCGGCAGTTCCCGCCGGTCTTGGCAGGGCAGCCCGCCGAATGGCGTTTGACGATGCCCTCAGCCATCGCTCCACCTCGTCAGGCCCGCGTGAGTGTTGTCGTTGGCGTCTGCAAGAACGCCACGATCCATAAGGTTCCGATCAGCCATGAGGAGGGTCTGTCTCCTTGTGGTCAGGCCCCCGATTTGGCGTTGGCGCGCCTTCGGGGGCCGCTTTTCTTTGCGATGAAATCTACCGGCTGATGCGGACAAGGTGTCGAGCATCAGAGTTGCTCCATCATCGGATTTTCGGCGTTTTCAGCCACCCACCGCTCCAGCTCGCTAACCGGAACCAACCGCTTGCGCCCTCGGCGGATCAGCCGCAGTTGCGGGGCGACGTTGGCGTCGAAGAAGTCAGGGCCGACACCGATAGCGGCCGCTGCCTCGGCCGGAGTCAGGGCGATGCGAGGGACGGTTGCGGGGAGCTTCCTAGTCACTACCTCTCCCCCTCTGGTTGCGCTATCCGCACAACCTCTCCCGGCCGCTTCGCGGTCGGCTGGATCACCACGGCGCAGCCGGTGCTAAGGCGCTTGAAGTGGTCAGGCGGGATGACGAACTGACGATCAGGAGTCCGGCTGCCTTCGGCCCTGCTCCACCAGTTCTCTCTACGACTGCCGACCTTGGTCGTCGTCGTCCAGGAGGGTTCGGTCCCCACCACCCGCGCCAGGCGCTCGGCGGAGTCGGGGTCTGCCTCGCGGTGGGCGACCACGTAGGCGACGTTGGTCAAGACCTGCTCGGTGAGGGAGTCGGTCGGATCGTCGGGGCGGGCCGTCCGAAGGTCGGCGAGGCTCTGAGTTCCCAGCAGGACGCTCAGCCCCGCCGAGCGCGCCCGGCCGAAGAGGCGGTGGACGTGCTCGGCGGCGAGGGCGGCGAACTCGTCAATCACGGCAAGGCCGTGCAGCTCGCCGCCCTGCATGTCGGCGGTCAGCGTCACCAGGTCGATCACCAGGGCCGCGCCGAGCAGGCGCGAGGCGGCCGGGTAGCGGTCGGAGTCGATGTGGAAGTAGACGACCTCGCCCCGACGCAGGGAGCCCATCAGGTCGAGCTCGGGACCCTTGCCGATGGCGGGGTCGAGCCAGCGCCCTAGCTCCCCCTCGGCGAGGACGGCGAGGCGGTCGCGCCCGCCGCCCAGGTCCGCGCGCCCCCGGCCCGACAGACCCTCCACGTAAGAGGCGACCGTGGCGGCAAGGCTGCCGCCGACCTGGGCGGCGAAGGCGTCGAGGCGGTCGGGGTCCATGTAGCGGACCAGGCCGGAGAGGGTCGGCGGCCACTGACCCGCCGCTCGTATCGTCGCCGTCACCATCCCGAGCAGGCGCTGGGTCGCCAGCTCGTAGTGGGGCTCAGACCAGCGGTGTCCCGCCAGGGCCTTATCCGTGACCTCGGTCGGCCCGCCCCGGGCGAAGGGGTTGTAGATGCCGGGGCCGGTGGGGCTCCATTCGCGCAAGGCGACCCCCGCCGCGCGCGCCGCGTTGCGCAGGACGGCGCGCAGATAAGGATCGCCCTTGGGGTCGAGGACGATCGCGCCCATCCCGGCGCGGACGTAGGACTGGGCGATGGCGGCCTGCGTCACCGTCTTTCCCGATCCGGTCGCGCCCAGCACCAGGGCGTGGACTCCCTGCTCTGATCCGAACGGCACCCGGCAGATGCGGCCGGAGGGGGTGACGCCGAGGGCGAGGCCGCCCTTGCCGACCCTCTCGCCCCCCGCGCGCCGCTCGGCGAGGCGAGCGCGGGCGAACTCCAGCGGGCCGAGCGCATCGCGCACCCTCCGCGCCTCTTCGCCACCGCGATAGGTGTCCTCAAGGTGCCAGTAGAGGCCGCCGCCCGCCGCGAGCGCGGAGGCCAGCCCAACGGCGAGGCCGAGCTGCCAGCCGATCACCCAAAGCAGCGGGGCCAATGGCAGGGCGAAGAGCGCCCAGCTCCAGCGCAGCGAGGCGGCCCGCAGAAAGAGCAGGGCCAGGATGCCGGCTGCAAGGCCGACGAGGAGCGCCGGCAGCACCGCGTTTAGATGTTCAGTCAGGGGCAGGACCGGGACGTGGTGCCCGTGGGGATGGAAGGGGTAGATCCTGGGCGCGGCGTGGGAGTAGTGGGGTTCCCTCATCGGCCCATCACCTCCGCGACCTGGACCCGTTCCTCAGCGCGGGCCGCTCTAACCGCCCGCTCGACCCCGCGCCTGGTCGCGCCGGGTTCGCAGAGGTAGAGGACGCCACCGACCCAGGCAGCCCGCCGCCAGGCGGCGATGATCGCCTCAAGTCGGCGCGGTGCCTTCGGCGTCAGCTCGACCTCTACGGCGACCGGCCGCTCGCCGAGCGCCAATGCTAGGTCGGGGCGGTGGAGTCGATCCGAGCCGTCGGGGCGGTGGCCGAGCTTGGCGCTGTAGATCGCTCGGCCTTCGGCCTGCTCGATGAAGCGCAGCTCGCGCTCGGCGATGACGCGATCGGTTCCGTAGCGCTCGCCGAGCTCCAGTGCAGCCGCGGTGCAGCGGAGCCAGTGAGAGACCGAGCCCGGGGAGACGACGCAGCGGCCGAGGTCAAGACCGGCGAAGCGAAGGCCGGGGCGGGTCGCGCGAAGGACGCTCGGCTCCTCGCGCAGGAGTGCCAGGCGCTCCAAGAGCCCCGCCGCGATGCAGGCCGCGACCCTGCGATATGCCGCCGTGCGCCCGACCCCGAAAGCGCCCATCACCTGCTCCACCGAGACCGCCCCGTGCAAACCGACGAAGCGCACCAGCTCCCGATCGCTGAAACGTCCCCGGACCCCTGACAGCCTCAGCCCC
>DASUWV010000088.1:0-8838 GCA_036378275.1 Solirubrobacterales bacterium
GGCGCGGTGCAGCCTCACCTTCACCGTCCCTTCCGGGATCCCGAGCCGGCGGGCAATCATCCCCTGGGTCAGGTCCTCCTCGTATTTCATCTCCAGCAGTCGCCGGTCGCGGTCGCTGAGGAGGTCGAGTGCGGCGTGGAGGTCGGCCAGTTCGACGGCCGCCAGGACGTGCTCGTCCTCGGCGCCCTCGAGGAACTCGATCGAGGATGTCGGGTCGGGGCGGAACCGCGCGTGCTGGCGGAAGGCCTCGTTGCGGACGATCGTCGCCAGCCACTGGTTGCGGCGCTCGGAATCGCGCAGGGTCGAGCGCCGACGCCAGGCCCGGAGAAGGGCATCCTGAGCTATGTCCTCGGCTTCGCTCGGGTTGCTCGCGTAGCGATACGCCAGCCGAAGACAGACCCTTTGTGCCTCTCCCCACTCCCAGCCGTCGTCGTTCCCGCGACGATGGACATCCGGAGTGTCGATTCAACGAACTTACACCGAAATAGTCCTCTCCACTGCTGAAACTATCCCGATCTTGCGCAGGTCCTCCGCGCCGAGCGCGAAATCCATCGTCGAGTACCGAATCGGCCCTTGTCAGAACGCCTGGTTCGGGCCTATCGGCCGGGTCCAGCCTCGGTTCTTCGCAGGGCTCAGCGGGGGTCGAGTCGCGCGAAGTAGCCGAACCGGGGACCGGAGCTGTTCGCCAGCTGGAGGCCGGCTTCACCGCCCAGCCGCCGCAGGCTGCCTCGGCTGGTGAAGTGCGGGTCGCCGAACAGCTCGCCGACCACGAGGCGGCCGGCGGGCTTGAGGACGCGCCGGATCTCTCTCAGGGCTGCTTGCCGATCCGGGATCTCGCCCAGGACTGCAATTAGGACCACGGCATCGAACGAGGCGTCTTCAAAAGGAAGATCGGTCGCGTCGCCCTTGGTTGGAACTAGGTTCGTGAGGCCCCGTTCCTCGGCCGCTCGCAGCACGTGGTCCAGAAACTCCTGCTGGAGGTCGAAGAGCTCCAGGGTGCCGCCCGGCGCCACCCATTCGGCCAAGTCGAGGCTGTAGTAGCCGGTGCCGACGCCGATCTCGAGCAGGCGCTCGCCCGGCTGCGGCCGCAGGACCGCGCGCAGGCGCTCGCGGGTGATCAGAGGATGCGGCGCTTCGACCCAGAAGCGCTGGCCGTAGGGGCAGGCCGAGGGGTTCTTCCGCCACCACAGCGCAGCGGCCAGGGTCACGGCGGCGGCCGCGCCGAGCAGGTGCCGCGCTCGCATCGGCCGGCCTAGTCGCCGAGGCCGAAGCCGACCCGGTGTTCGCCGGACTCGACCCGGACGAACTGGACCTTGCCGAGGTAGAGGGCGATCGTCCCCTCCTCGGTCGGCAGGTCGAACCAGCCGCCCTGATCGAGCCGCGCCCGCAGGTCCTTCAGGTCCGCCTCGGAGAGCCGGGTGGAGATCACCTGCCCGCCCTCGAAGCCGACCTCGACTCGCTGCGCGTCTGCCATCAGTGACCTCCTGCGGGTTCGACGATCTCGGTCAGGACCCCGCCGGTCGAGCGGGGGTGGAGGAAGGCGACGCGGCTGTCGCGGATGCCCACCCGCGGCTCGGAATCGATCAGCCGCAGGCCGGCGGCGGCGAGCTTCTCCAGCGTGGCGTCGATGTCGTCGACCGCGTAGGCGACGTGGTGCAGCCCGGGGCCGTTCTTGGCCATGAACTTGCCGACTGGCGTGTCCGGGCCGAGCGGCGCCAGCAGCTCGACGTGGCCGTCGCCGACGTCGAGCAGGACCGCCTCCACCCCCTGCGACTCCACCGTCTCGCGGTGGGCGAGCTCCATCTCGAAGCTGTCCCGGTAGAGGGCGATCGCGGCGTCGACGTCCTCGACGGCGACTCCGATGTGGTCGATGCGGCCGAACACGGGCGGGAGTCTATGCGGCGGGCGGCAGCTCGTCCTCGCCGCCGCGCCCGGCCTGCTCGACGCGGAGGATCTCTCGCAGCGCCGCGACCGCGACCTCGAGCTGCTCGGGCGTCGGCTCCTTGGTCGCCCAGTGGCGTTGGATTTCGCGGCCCGGCGTGTGGAACGCCTCGGCCAGCGGGTCGCCGTGGTGGCGGTCGCTCCAGGCGAACATCTCGACCGCGAGCGAGGCGCCGCCGAGCCCGACGCCGGCGCGGGCGGCGTTGCTCGGGCTCGCGACCAGGCGCTCGAGCAGGAGGGTGCCGGCGGCGGAGAGCAGCATCATCGGCACGATCAGGTTGGAGCCGCAGCGGTCGTGCTCTTTTGGCACCGAGGCGACGTCCTCGACCCCGCGCTCGTAGGCGGCGATCGTCTTGTGCTCAGCGCCGTGGTAGGCGGCGAGGTCGCGGTCGCCGAGGGCGACCAGCGCCGGCACCGCCCCGATCGCCTGCACGATCCCCTCGCGCAGCGCCGTCGCCGGCAGCCTCTTGCGGAGCAGCGAGGTGAGCAGGATCGTCGCCGCGGCGGCGCCGATCACCCGCCCGTCCTCGAACGGCATCCGCGCCGAGCGCAGGCGGCGGCGGGCGAGCGGCAGCACCAGCATCGCCTCGGCCAGTTTCACCGGCCCGCGCAGGCCAGGCGCTTTCGCCACCAGCGCCGGCGCCAGCTCGGGCTTGCGCTCGGAGGCGACTTCGATCCCGCCCTCGCGGTCGCGGACGGCGGCCGCCCAGTGGGTCGGGCCGTGGATCAGGAGGCCGTTGCGGAGGGCCATGCCGCCGAGGCGGAGCTTCTCGGGCGCTTTCTCAGCCACGCGCTCACGATAGGCGATCGCTGGGGTCGCAACGAAGAAGGGCGTCGAGCCCAGTCCACTCGACGCCCTCGTTTCCCCCTGTTTCAACAGGCCCGGTAGGAGGTCCCCAGTCCGAGCCTCTCTACCGGGTGTCGGCTCTCCCTGGCTTTAGCTTGGGATGCCGATCCTGAAAACCCCTGGTGGACCTGGAAGTTGCGTTCCATTTTACAGCTTGTCTAATTTTTTCCTTAACGCCGCCAGGCGCCGGCCGAGCTCCTGCTCGAAGCCGCGATCGGTCGGCTCGTAGAAGCGGCGGCCACGCAGCGCCTCGGGCAGCAGCGGCTGGCCGCTGACCCCGTCGGGCTCGTCGTGGGCATAGCGGTAGCCCTCGCCGCGGCCGAGGCTCGCCGCCCCCGGGTAGTGGGCGTCGCGCAGGTAGTCGGGCGGGGTCTGGGCGCCGCTGGCGCGCACCTCGGCGCGGGCGGCGGCGAGGCCCTTGTAGGAGGCGTTGGACTTCGGGGCCAGCGCCAGGTACACCGCCGCCTGGGCGAGGTTGAGCGCGCACTCGGGAAGGCCGACCCGGTCCACCGCCCGCGCCGCGGCGTCGGCGACGAGCAGCGCCTGCGGGTCGGCGTTGCCGACGTCCTCGGAGGCGAGGATGACCATGCGGCGGGCGATGAAGCGCGGGTCCTCGCCCCCCTCCAGCATCACCGCCAGGTAGTAGAGCGAGGCGTCGACGTCGGAGCCGCGGGTCGCCTTGATCCAGGCGGAGACGAAGTCGTAGTGGCGGTCCCCCTGGCGGTCGTAGTCGATCGCCTTGCGCTGCATCGCGTCTTCGACCGCGGCGACGTCGACCGTTGCCGACTTTGACCCCACCCCGCTGTGGTCGAAGTCGGATACGCGTTCGACCGCCCGCTCGAGGGCCGAGAGCGCCACCCGGGCGTCGCCGCCGCTGCGAGTCGCCAGCATCGCCAGGGCCTCGTCGGCGACCGGCGGCGGATCGGCGATCCCCCGGTCCGGATCCGCCAGCGCCCGGCGCAGCAGCTCTTCCACCTGCGCCGGCTCGAGCGGCCGCAGCTCGTAGATCTGCGCCCGCGAGAGCAGGGCCGAGTTGACCTCGAAGTAGGGGTTCTCCGTGGTCGCCCCGATCAGCGTCAGCGTCCCGTCCTCGACCGCCGGCAGCAGCGCGTCCTGCTGGGCCTTGTTGAAGCGGTGGATCTCGTCGAGGAAGAGGATCGTCGGCCGACCGCTCGCCCGCCGCCGCTCCTTTGCCCGCTCGATCACCCCCCGGATCTCGGCTTTGCCCGCGTTGACCGCCGACTCCTCCTCGAACGCGCCGTGTGCCCCCGCCGCCGCGATCCGCGCCAGCGTCGTCTTCCCCGCCCCCGGCGGCCCATAGAGGATCGCGCTGTGCGGCTTTCCGCTCTCGATCGCCGTCCGCAACGCCGACCCGGGACCCAGCACATGCTCCTGCCCGATCACCTCATCAAGCGAGCGCGGGCGCATGCGGACGGCGAGGGGCGCGGCGGCGATCAAACTCGGAGGCTCCGCGCCCCCTTCAGGTTCCGTATCGAAAAGCTGGTCAGACACTGGACGATCGCTAGGCAGCGATCGGCTTTCCGGAGGAATCCCGGGTCTCGATCCGGGCGCCCCCGTTGGGATCGGGATCGATCAGCAGCTCGCTCCCATCGGGATAGATCAGCACGACGGGAATTCCCCGCAGCAAAGTCCTCGTTGCCATCTGGTCGTGTTCGGGGTGCTCGATTTCGACGAAATGAGTGCGATTGGGATAACGATCGAATCGATCAGGCTCTTGCCCCCAGGCGATCATCTTCTGGGTAGCAAGGGGTCGTGCAGCGTTCTCCTTCATGACTGCCGCCATTGTTCCACGATCTCCGCGGCTCTCTCCCGGGCTTCGTCATTGGCCGAGGCCATCGCTTCGTTGATTGATTGGAATTCGAGAATCACCGGACTCTGCTTTCCCTCCTGTCGCGTGTATTCATGCACGTGATGCTCGTTCACATCGTCGGCGTTGTCCCATAGCCGCACCGCAGTCCAGCTCTCCTCGGCCACTTTGACCTCAACCGTGACCGCATAGGTATATGGAGGCGGCGGCTCACTGCGGGCGATAGCGAACCCGCACTCCAGGTGCGACTACGTTGACTACCTCTCGCGGGGTGGCAACCACCCTCTCCCAAGGGGGCGCGAGGCCAAACCTCTCCCCCCTTAGGCCCGCGTAGAATCGCAATATGCAGAGCGCAACGGCAGTTCAGACGCCCGAGTCCATCTCGACCCTCGAGTCGTTCAACCCGGCCACCGGCGAGCTGGTCGGCTCGGTGCCGACGATTACGCCGGAGGAGGTGCAGGGGATCGTCGACGACGTCGCCCGCATCCAGCCGGCCTGGGCGGAGCTGCCGGCGAAGACGCGCGCGAGCTACATGCGGCGCGCCGCCGACGCGCTGCTCGACGACATCGACGAGATCGCGGAGCTGCTGAGCAGGGAGCAGGGCAAGCCGCTGACCGAGGCCTACACGATGGAGCTGCTGCCGACGGTCGACGCGCTGCACTGGTGCGCGACACAGGGCCCGAAGATCCTCGCGGACGAGAAGGTGCCGATGACCCAGGCCTTCACGCTCTCCAAGAAAGCCCGCTTCAGCTACGAGCCGATCGGCGTCGTCGGCGTGATCGCCCCCTGGAACTACCCATGGTCGATCCCGTTCGGCGAGGTCGCGATCGCGCTGATGGCGGGCAACGGCGTCGTCCTCAAGCCGGCGAGCCTGACGCCGCTGCTGGGCGAGCGGATCGCCAGGATCTTCGAGAAGGGCGGGCTGCCGGAGGGCCTGGTCCGGGTCGTCCACGGCGGTGGCCGGATCGGCGACGCGCTCTGCCGCTCCTCGGTCGGCAAGGTCTTCTTCACCGGCTCGGTCGAGGTCGGCCGCAAGGTCGGCGAGGTCTGCGCCGGCGAGCTCAAGGGCAGCGTGCTCGAGCTCGGCGGCAAGGACCCGATGATCGTCTGCTCCGACGCCGATCTCGACAACGCAATCTCCGGCGCGGTCTGGGGCGGCTTCGCCAACGCCGGCCAGACCTGCTCGGGGATCGAGCGCGTCTACGTGCTGCGCGACGTCGCCGACCGCTTCGTCGAGGGCGTCGTCCGCGAGGCCGAGAAGATGCGACTCGGCAACCCGCTCGAGTGGGACACCGAGATCGGCCCGATGACCTCCGAGGAGCAGTACGGGATCGTCGTCGACCTGATCTCCGACGCGGTCGCCTCGGGCGCGACTCAGCGCTGCGGCGGCCCGGTCGACCCGCCCGGCCTCGCCGCCGGCCGCTACATCGCCCCCACCGTCCTCACCGGCGTCACCCACGAGATGCGGATCATGCGCGAGGAGATCTTCGGCCCGGTGCTGCCGATCGTCGTCGTCGACTCTGAGCAGGAGGCGATCGACCTCGCCAACGACTCCGAGTTCGGCCTCGGCGCCTCGGTCTGGACCAAGGACCGCCAGCGCGGCGCCCGCATCGCGCGGCGGATCGAGTCGGGGATGGTCTGGGTCAACGACCACTCCTTCAGCCACGGCGCCTGCCAGTGCTCCTGGGGCGGGGTAAAGGACTCCGGCCTCGGCCGCTCGCACTCCAAATTCGGCTTCTACGAGTGCGTCAACATCAAGATGAACGCCTGGGAGCCGGGTCTGACCCGCGACTTCTGGTGGCACCCCTACGACCAGACCCTCGGCGATGCCGTGCGCGCCTCGGCGCGGATCCTCTACGGCAAGGGAGAGACCCGCGCCAAGGCGCTGCGCGAGGGGATGGGCCCGCTGCTCAAGGTCGGCCGCCGGACGATGCAGAAGCGCCGCTGATGCAGGAGGCCGAGCCCGCGATCGCCGTCGCGGCGCTGCGGCGCGACTATGGCGACCGGCCGGCGCTCGACGGCGTCGGCTTCGAGCTCGGCCGCGGCGAGTCGATGGTGGTGCTCGGTCCCAACGGGGCCGGCAAGACGACGCTGCTGCGGGTCCTGGCGACGCTGCTGCGCCCGAGCGGCGGCGAGGCGCGGGTGCTCGGCTGCTCGCTGCCCGACGAGGCCTGGAAGCTGCGGGGGCGGATCGGCTACCTCGGTCACGAGCCGCTGCTCTACCGCGACCTCTCGGGGCGGGAGAACCTGCGCTTCCAGGCGCGCCTGCACGGGATCGAGCGGGCGGCGGCGGAGGGGCGGATCGAAGAGCTGCTGCGGACGGTCGGGATGGAGCGGCGCGCCGACGAGCGGGTCGCCGAGCTCTCGGCCGGGATGAGCCAGCGCCTCTCGATCTGCCGCTGCGTCCTGCACCGCCCCGAGCTGCTGCTGCTCGACGAGCCCGACTCCAACCTCGACGCCGAGGGGCGGGAGCTGGCGCGCGCGCTGATCGGCCCGGGCGCCGGGCGCACCCGCGTCGTCGTCACCCACGACCCCGAGCGGCACCTGCCAGAGGCCGACCGGGTGCTGCGGCTGGGGATCGGCGAGACGGCGGTGGTCTCGTGACCCCGTCGCGCACCGCCTTCGCCGCGATCCTCGCCAAGGACCTGCGCTCGGAGCTGCGGACGCTGCAGTCGCTGCCGGCGATGGCGCTCTTCGCGGTCACCACCTTCGTCATCTTCCGCTTCGGGATCGACCGCACCAGCCTCTCCGGCAGCCTCGCCGCCGGGGTGCTCTGGGCGACCTTGCTGTTCGCCGGCGTGCTCGGGATCAACCGCCTCTTCGTCGCCGAGCGCGAGGAGGGCGGCTTCGACGCGATCCGGCTGGCGCCGATCGACCGCAGCGTCCTCTTCGGTGCCAAGGTCGCGGCCCTGCTCGTCTACCTGGCGGCGCTGGAGCTGGTCGCGGTGCCGATCTTCGCCCTCTTCTTCCTCGACGGCGCCGCCGGCCTGGGCCCGCTCGTCGCGGTCCTCCTGCTCACCGACTTCGGCCTCGCCGCCACCGGCACCCTGATCTCCTCGATGGCGGTCAACTCGCGCGCCCGCGACCTGCTGGTGCCGCTGGTCCTGCTGCCCCTGGTGGTGCCGCTGATGATCGCCGCCACCGGCGCCACCGAGCCGCTGCTCGTCCTGGGCGGACCGTCCTACCACCGCTTCGGAACCTGGCTGATGGTCCTCGGGCTATACGATTTGATCTTCGGCCTGGTCGGATACGCCGTCTTCGACTTCCTGCTCGAGGACTGACCCGGCACCACCCTCCCCACTCTCCCGAGGCATGTACGGCAAAGGACTGAAGCCCCTCTCGATCGCCACCGTGGCGATGATCGCCATATCGCTCTCGCTGGTCTTCTTCTACGCGCCGCTCGACGCCGACCAGGGCTTCATCCAGAAGATCTTCTACCTGCACGTGCCGCTGGCGATGACGGCGCTGGTCGGGTTCGTCGTCGGCGGGGTGTTCGCGATCGCCCACCTGCGCACCGGCAACCGCAAGTGGGACGCCTACTCCTACGTCGCGATCCACATCTCGGTCATATATGGGGTCGCGGTGCTGATCACCGGGGCGATCTGGGCCAAGGCCTCCTGGGGGCACTGGTGGGTCTGGAACGAGCCGACGCTGGTCAGCTTCCTGATCGTCTTCCTGATGTACGCGACCTACTACCCGTTCCGCTACGCGATCGAGGACCGCGACCGCCAGGCCCGTTACGCCTCGGTCTTCGCGATCACCGCGGGGGCGTTCGTGCCGCTCAACTTCATGGCGGTGCGGATGGCGCAGAGCCTCGTCCACCCGCGCGTCTTCGCCACCAGCAACGGCGGCCTGCCCGGGGAAATGCTCCTCGTCTTCCTCTGCTGCCTGGTGGCGATGGCACTGCTCTGGGTGACGCTGGTCAAGTTCGAGCTGACGGCGAAGAGCGCCTCGGGCCAGGTCAAGCGGCTGCGGCGGGCGCTCGACGCGCCGGCTCCCGGCGGCTCCTCGCGGATCGCCCCGGAGGTGAGCTGATGCTGTTGCCGTTCGGCGCCCCGGCGCTGCCGCTGGACGAGGCCGGCAAGTACGTCGCCGGCGCCTACGTCGTCTTCGTCGTGCTCTTGGTCGTCTACGTCGGGATCATGGCGGCGAAACTGGGGCGGATCGAGCGCGAGCTGCGCGAGGTCGCCTCATTTGCCGAGCAGCGGAACGAGGCGGAGCG
>DASUWV010000089.1:0-2041 GCA_036378275.1 Solirubrobacterales bacterium
CGAGTCCTTCCAGCCGGAGAAGGGGAACCAGGCGACCGGTGCGGGTACGCCGATGTTGACGCCGAGCATCCCGGCCTCGATCCCCCAGCGATAGGCGCGCGCGGCGGCGCCGGAGGTGGTGAAGATCGAGCCGGCGTTGCCGTACCGGGAGCGGTTGGTGAACTCGATCGCGCGATCGAGATCCGGGACGGCGACCAGTGCGAGGACCGGGCCGAAGATCTCCTCCCGGGCGAGCTCGGATTCATGGTCCGAGACCTCGACCAGGGTCGGGCCGAGCAGCGCCCCCGCCTCGCCGCCGCCGAGTCGTCCATCGAGGACGACCTCGGCCCCCTCCGACTCGGCCGCCGCTACGGCGGCCTCGGCCCGCTCGCGGGCCTCCGGCGCGACCATCGGGCAGACGTCGGTGGCCGGGTCAGCTCCGGCTCCAGTGGTCAGCTCACGCGCGGCGGCCACCAGCGCCTCGCGAACCTCGGCCTGACGAGCCTCGTCGCCGACGACCACGCAGACCGACCCGGCCAGGCAGCGCTGGCCGGCGGCGCCGAAGGCCGACCCGATGATCGCCGGGACGCTCACCTCGAGGTCGGCATCGTCGGCGACGATCATCGAGTTCTTCGCCCCGCCCAGCGCCTGCACCCGCTTGCCCGTCTGGGCGGACCGCGTGGCGATCAGGCGGGCGGTGCTCGCCTGGCCGACGAACGAGATCGCGTCGACGCCCGGGTGGTCGAGGATCGACTCGACTGCCTCGCGCCCACCGTGCACGAGGTTGACGACGCCGGGAGGGAAGATCTCGCGCTCGGCGATCAGCTCGCAGATCCGCTGCGACGGCCGAGGGTCGCGCTCCGAGGGCTTGAGGATGAAGGCGTTGCCGCAGGCGACCGCGTAGGGGAGGAACCAGAGCGGGATCATCGCCGGGAAGTTGAACGGCGTGATCGCCGCGACCACGCCGACCGGCTGGCGCACCATCTCCACGTCGAGGCCGGAGGCGACGCCCTCGAGCGTCTCGCCCTTCAGCAGATGGGGGATCGCGGCCGCCGACTCGACCGACTCGATCCCGCGGCCCACCTCACCGTCGGCATCGGCCAGGGTCTTGCCCATGTCGGCCGTGACCAGGGCGGTCAGCTCGTCGCGATGGTCGACCAGGGCGTCGCGGAGGGCGAGCAGCGCGCGAGCCCGCTGCTGCGGCGGCACCGCCCGCCAATCCGGCTGCGCCCCGCGCGCCGCCGTCACTGCGGAGTCGACGTCGGACCGGCCCGAAAGCGGGACGTGGGCCGCCAGCTCGCCGTTCGCCGGGTCCCGGTCCTCGAGTCTGGCGTCGGCGAGGGCGTCGACGAAGGCGCCGCCGACGAAGTTCTGAAGCGTCCGTGCCTCGGCCGCTGTGGCCATGGCATCAGCGTACCGCCGGCGGGCCGCTCAGCCCTCCTCCTCGAGGAGCTGCTCGATCGTCCGGCCGCTGAGCACGGACCGGGGCTGCGAGGAGGTCGGCTTGCGGCGCGCGTCGGCCCCTTCGTCGCGCTTCTTGATCAGGAGCCACCTCTCGCGGTCCCCGGCGGGACCGGTGCGGACGAGAGCGTAGGCCCCCTTGATCTTCTCGCCGAGCACGAAGATCTTCACGTCGCCCTTCTCGATCGCCTCCGACAGCTCCATCGGCTCGCCCCGCCGCGTCTCGGAGATGTTCTGGAAGACGCCGCGGTCCCAGACGATCATCGGCCCCGCGCCGTATTCGCCCTTCGGGATCACGCCCTCCCACTCGAGGTAGTCGAGCGGGTGGTCCTCGGTCCGCATCGCGAGGCGCTTGTCGGCGGGGTTAAGCGAGGGGCCCTTGGGGACCGCCCAGGAGGCGAGAACGCCGTCCACCTCGAGGCGGAGGTCGTAGTGCAGCGAGGTTGCGGAGTGCTTCTGGATCGAGAACCGGGGGTGGCGCCTGCGCGCCTTGCCACCCGCCCTGCCCTTCTTCGCCTTCCCACTCGGTTCGTTGGTCCTGGAGAAGTCGCGCTTCCGCTCGTATTCCCTCAGCGATCGGGGCATGTCAGAGTGTTCCCTC
>DASUWV010000090.1:0-72100 GCA_036378275.1 Solirubrobacterales bacterium
GGGGACGTTGCCGGAGGCGATCGCGCCGATCACGGTGCCCATGAAGAACGGGGTCAGGACCGAGGAGAGGGCGAAGATCGCGCCGGCGGCGCGTTCCTCGTTCAGCGTCACCACCGATTTGCGGAAGGCGAAGCCGGCGCCGCGCAGGACGATCCCCAGCGCCGCCAGCGCGATCGGCACATACAGCGTGGTGAAGATCGCGCTGAAGGCCGGCGGGAAGGCGGTCCAGAGGACGACGAGGACGAAGATCAGCCAGACGTGGTTGGCCTCCCAGACGGGGGTCAGCGAGCGCTGGATCACTTCGCGCGGGCGCTGCCCGCGTTCGTCCCAGCCCGCGACCAGGTCCCAGAAGCCGCCGCCGAAATCGGCGCCGCCGAAGAGCGCGTAGAAAGTCGCCCCGACCCAGAGGATCGCCGCCGCGGCGTCGGCCTTGCTCATACCGGTTCCTCCTCCCGTCGCGGCGCGTAGGGGCTCTGGACCGCTTCGGCGCCCTGCTCGCGCCAGCGCCGCGACATCGAACGCAGGATGAGGATCGCCGCGGTGCCCAGCCCGGCGTAGAGCAGCAGGACCAGACCGAAGGTGAACCAGATCCCCTTGGCGTCGGTGACCGCTTCGGAGGTGCGCATGTAGCCCTGGACGATCCAGGGCTGGCGGCCGACCTCGGTGACGATCCAGCCGCACCAGAGGGCGAGGATCGCGGCGCCGCCGGAGATCGCGACGATCCGCAGGAACCACGGCGTGCGCGGGATGGCGCGCCGCCTCCACCAGGCGAAGCCGAACCAGGCCGCGAGCAGGAGCAGCGCGCTGCCGATCCCGACCATCGCGTCGAAGGAGAGGTGGAGCAGCGTGTTCGCCGGCGGCCGTTCGTCGGCGGGGATCTCCTTCAGCCCCGTCACCTTCGTGTTGGTGCTCCAGCCGACGAGGAAGGAGTCGAGGCCGGGTATCCCGATCGCGCCCTTGACCCCGTCGGAGGTGCAGACGCCGCCCACCCACTCGGTCTGGTCGGTGCCGGTCTTCTCGATGCACTCCATGCCGGCGAACTTGGCCGGCTGGTGGTCGGCGACCGCCCGGGCCGCGGTGTCGCCGACGAAGAGCTGGAACGGGGTGGCGATGCAGGCGATCGTCAGCGGGATCAGCAGGCCGAGCCGGTGCAGCCGGTCGCGCCGGCCCTTCAGCATCCCCACCGCGTAGATCGAGGCGACGAGGAAGCCGACGACCATGTAGGCGGCGAGGATCATGTGCAGGACCTCGTAGCCGGTCGCCGGGTTGAAGAGGACCTTCAGCGGTTCGACGTCGGTGACCGTGCCGGCGGCGTCGAGCTTGAAGCCCTGGGGCTGGTTCATCCAGGCGTTGGCGGCGACGACCGAGAAGGCGCCCCCGACGCCGGTCACCACGATCGGCAGGCCGGAGAAGAAGTGCGGCCAGCCGCCGAGCCGTTTCCAGCCGTAGATGTAGATCGCGATGAAGATCGCCTCGAGAAAGAAGAAGATGCCCTCGATCGCGAAGGCGACCCCGAAGGCCGCGCCGAAGCGGTCCATGAAGTGCGGCCAGAGCAGGCCGAACTCGAAGCTGAGGACGGTGCCGGTGACGGCGCCGACGGCGAAGGTCAGCGCCATCGCTTTCGACCAGCGTTTCGCCAGCTCGATCGCCGCTTCGTCGCCCTTTTTCAGGCCGATGTAGTTGGCGACCAGCATCGTCGCCGGCAGCGCCACCCCGAGGCAGGAGAGGACGATGTGAAAGCCGAGCGTGAACGCCATCTGCTCGCGCGCGGCCAACAGATTGGACGCCGACGCCGCCAGGGGGAGCGGGCCGAGCGACAGCATGCGCGCGAGACTACTCCTCGCGCCGGAGGCTGCGGTAGCGGCGGATCAGCGCGTTGGTCGAGCTGTCGTGGTCCAGTGGCGGCTCCTCGACGGCCTCGAGCTCGGGAATGATCGCCTTCGCCAGGACCTTCCCCAGCTCCACCCCCCACTGGTCGAAGGAGTCGATCCCCCAGACCGCCCCCTGGGTGAAGACGCTGTGCTCGTAGAGGGCGACGAGCGAGCCCAGGCTCGCCGGGGTCAGCTTCCCGGCGAGGATCGTGTTCGAGGGCCGGTTGCCCTCCATCACCCGGTGCGGCACGACCTCCTCCGGCGTCCCCTCGGCCCGCACCTGCTCCGGCGTTTTGCCGAAGGCGAGCGCTTCGCCCTGGGCGAAGACATTCGACATCAGGATGTCGTGGTGGTCGCCCAGCGGGTTGAGCGAGTTGGCGAAGCCGATGAAGTCGCAGGGGATCAGCCGCGTCCCCTGGTGGATCAGCTGGTAGAAGCTGTGCTGGCCGTTGGTCCCCGGCTCGCCCCAGTAGATCTGGCCGGTCTCGTAGTCGACGCGGGCGCCGTCAAGGGTCACGTGCTTGCCGTTCGACTCCATCGTCAGCTGCTGCAGGTAGGCGGGGAAGCGGTGCAGGTACTGCTCGTAGGGCAGGACCGCGCAGGTCTCGGCGCCGAAGAAGTCGGCGTACCAGACCGCCAGCAGGCCCATGATCAGCGGCAGGTTCTCGCCGTCGGGGGCGGTGCGGAAGTGCTCGTCCATCGCGTGGAAGCCGGCCAGCATCTCCTCGAAGCGGGCGGGGCCGATCGCCAGCATCGTCGAGAGCCCGATCGCCGAGTCCATCGAGTAGCGGCCGCCGACCCACTCCCAAAAGCCGAACATGTTGTCGGTGTCGATCCCGAACTTCGAGACCTCCTCGGCGTTGGTCGAGACGGCGACGAAGTGCTTGGCGACCGCGGCCTCCTCGCCGCCGAGCCCGGCCAGCGCCCACTCGCGTGCGGTCCGCGCGTTGGTCATCGTCTCCAGCGTCGTGAAAGTCTTCGAGGAGATGACGAAGAGCGTCTCCTCGGGATCCAGGTCGCGGGTCTTCTCGGCGAAGTCGGTGCCGTCGACGTTGGAGACGAAGCGGCAGCTCAGCTCGCGCCGGCTGTAGTGCTTGAGCGCCTCGTAGGCCATCACCGGCCCGAGGTCAGAGCCGCCGATGCCGATGTTGACGACGGCGCGGATCGGCTTGCCGGTGTGGCCGCGCCACTCGCCCGAGCGCACCCGCTCGCTGAAGGCGGCCATCCGGTCGAGCGTCTCGTGCACCTCCTTGACCACGTCGACCCCGTCGACGAGGAGCGAGCGTCCGCGCGGCATCCGCAGCGCCACGTGCAGCACCGCCCGGTCCTCGGAGACGTTGATGTGCTCGCCGCGGAACATCGCCTCGCGGCGCTCCCTCACCCCGCGCTGCTTGGCGAGCGCGCCGAGCAGCAGCAGCGTCTCGTCGGTGACGCGGTTCTTCGAGAAGTCGAGGTAGAGCCCGGCGCCTTCGGCTACCAGCCGCTCCCCCCGCTCGGGGTCGGCGGCGAAGAGGTCGCGCAGGTGCGCGTCGCGGATCTGCGCGAAATGGGCCTCGAGCTCGGCCCAGGCGGGCGTCGCCCGGAGGGCGCTCACCCCGCCGCGACTCCGCTCTTCGAGCCGATCGTCTCCAGCATGTCCCCCCAGGACTTGTTGAAGCTCTCTTTGCCCTCCTCCTGGAGGCGCGTCGCCAGGGCGGCGACGTCGATCCCGGCCTCGACGAACTCGGCCAGAACCTGCTCGGAGTCACCGCCGTCCTTGGGGAAGAGGTCGGTGACCTGGCCGTGGTCGGCGAAGGCGTGGAGGGTCGGCTCCGGCATCGTGTTGACCGTGAAGGGCGAGGCGAAGGCCTCGATGTAGAGGGTGTCGGAGGCGTCGGGGTCCTTGGTCCCGGTGCTGGCCCAGAGCAGCCGCTGCGGCCGCGCGCCCTCGTTCATCAGGCGCCGCATCCGGTCCGAGTCCAGCAGCTCGTTGTAGGCGCGGTAGGCGCGGCCGCCGATCGCGATGCCGAGCCGGTTGACGAGGTTGTCGGGAACCTCCTTGCCGACGGCGACGTCCCAGCGGCTCATGAAGATCGAGGCCACCGAGGGGACCTCCGGGTCGAGCCCGGCCTCGATCCGCCGCTCGATCCCGCGCATGTAGGCGTCGGCGGCGCCGAGGTACTGCTTGTCGTCGAAGAGCAGGGTGACGTTGATCGGGATCCCCGCGAAGATCGACTCCTCGATCGCCTCGCGGCCGGCCTGGGTGCCCGGGATCTTGATGTAGAGGTTGGGGCGGTCCCCCTTCGCGTGCAGCGCCTTCGCCTCCTCGATCGTCGCCGCCGCGTCGTCGGCGATCAGCGGCGAGACCTCGAGCGAGCAGAAGCCGTCGACGCCGGCGGTGTGGCGGTGGACGTCAGCGAAGAGGTCGCAGGCGTCGCGCAGATCGGCCAGCGCCAGCTCGAAGAAGACCTTCTCGTTCTCGTTGGCGCCGACGCCTTCGCCGGCGGCGGCCTTCGGCGCCACCTCGGCGATCTGCTCGTCGTAGGCGTCGCCGCCCGAGATCGCCTTGTCGAAGATCGTCGGGTTGGAGGTGAGGCCGGTGACGGAGAGGTCGCGGATGTAGCCCTCCAGCACCCCTTCGCGCAGCATCAGCCGCGTGATGTTGTCGAGCCAGAGGCTCTGGCCCAGTTCGTGCAGACGCTCGGTGGGCTTCATCAGCCGCCTCCTCAGGTCGTGGATCTCGCGGTCGCTTTTTCGACCACCTCGCGCGCCACCTCGGTGACGTTGTCGACGGTGAAGCCGAACTCGGCCTCGACGTCCTTGAACGGCGCCGACTGTCCAAAGGTACTCATACCCATGATCGCGCCCTCGCTACCGACGTAGCGCTCCCAGCCGAGGGTCGCTCCCTCCTCGACCGCAAGCCGGGCTCGGACGTCCGGCGGCAGCACCTCGTCGCGGTAGGACTGGTCCTGCTGCTCGAAGATCTCCCAGCAGGGGAGGCTGACGACGCGGCTGTCGATGCCGTCGATCTTCAGCTGCTCGTGGGCGCCGAGGGCGAGCTGGACCTCGCTGCCGGTGGCGATCAGGATCAGCTCGGGGTCGCCGTCCTCGGCGTCGGCGAGGACGTAGCCGCCGCGCTGGACTCCCTCGGCGGAGGCGTACTTGGAGCGGTCGAACACGGGGACCGTCTGCCGGGTCAGCACCAGGGCGACCGGGCAGTGGGTCCGGTCGAGGGCGATCTTCCAGGCCTCGGTCACCTCGTTGGCGTCGGCGGGCCGGATCACGTCGAGGTGCGGCATCGCCCGCAGCGCCATCAGCTGCTCAATCGGCTGGTGGGTCGGGCCGTCCTCGCCGAGGCCGATCGAGTCGTGGGTGAAGAGGTGGACCACCGGCAGCTCCATCAGCGCCGAGAGGCGGATCGCGGCGCGGCCGTAGTCGGAGAAGGTGAGGTAGGTCGACCAGAGCGGCCGCAGCTTCGCGGTTGACATCCCGCTGCAGGCGGCGGCGGCGGCGTGTTCGCGGATCCCGAAGTGGACCTGGCGACCGTCGAAGCTTCCCGGCTCAAACTGGTCGGCGTCGCTGAGCCGGACCGAGGTCGAGTCGGTGAGGTCGCAGGAGCCGGCGATCAGCCAGGGGACCCGCTCGGCGATCGCGTTCTGGACCTTGTTAGAGGCCTTGCGGGTCGCGAGTCCCTTCTCTTCGTCGGCCTCGAAGGCTGGCAGGCCGGTATCCCAGCCGTCGGGCAGGCCGCGCCGCTGCATCATCTCCAGCTGGCCCGCCTTCTCCGGCTCGTCCTGCTTATAGCTCTCGAAGGTGTCGACCCACTCGCGGTGCAGCTCGGCGCCACGCCGGCCGATCACCTCGTCGAAGCGCTCGCGGACGCCGTCGGGGACGAGGAACTTGGCGTCCTTCGGCCAGCCGTAGGCCTCCTTGGTCAGCTCGATCTCCTCTTCGCCGAGCGGTTCGCCGTGGGCGGACTCGGTGTCCTGTTTGTTCGGCGCGCCCCAGCCGATGTGGCTGTCGACGACGATCAGGGTCGGGCGGCCGACCTCGGCCTTGAACTCCTCGAAGGCGCGCCCGAGCAACTGAGCGTCGTTGGCGTCGCCGACCCGCAGCACGTTCCAGCCGTAGCCCTCGAAGCGGCTCAGCACGTCGTCGCTGAAGGCGAGCGCGGTGTCGCCGTCGATCGAGATGTGGTTGTTGTCGAAGATCCAGCAGAGGTTGTCGAGCTTGAGGTGGCCGGCCAGCGAGGCGGCTTCGTGGGAGATCCCCTCCTGCAGGCAGCCGTCGCCGGCGAGCGCGTAGGTATCGAAGTCGAACAGCTCGGTGCCGTAGGTGGCGCCCAGCCACTTCGAGGCCATCGCCATCCCGACCGAGGTGCCGACGCCCTGGCCGAGCGGGCCGGTCGTGGTCTCGACGCCGGTGGTCCAGCGGTACTCGGGGTGGCCCGGCGTGCGCGAGTGCAGCTGGCGGAAGTTTTCGATCTCCTCGAGCGAGCAGGCCGGCTCGTCGAGGACGTTGTAGTCGGCGTCGACCTTTTTCACGCCCGTGAGAAACAGCATCGAGTAGACCAGCATCGAGGCGTGCCCGGCCGAGAGCACGAAGCGGTCGCGGTTGGGCCAGACCGGGTTCGCCGGGTCGTAGCGCAGGTGGTTCTGCCAGAGCTCGTAGGCGACCGGCGCCAGCGACATCGGCGTCCCCGGGTGCCCCGAGTTCGCCTTCTGGACGGCGTCCATCGAGAGGGTGCGGATCGTGTTGATTGCGAGCTGATCGATGTCCTGAGTCATTGCTCCCGATCCTAGAGATTCGGCGCCCCCGCTAAGCGCGCGGCTTTCACGGCTCGATCCGGGTGACGGTGCCGTCTCCGTTATTTGCGACCCAAACCGCTTCGCCGCCGACGGCGACGGCGCCTGGTTCGGGGCCGACGTGGATCGGGTCGCCTTCGACTTTCCTGCTGGAAATGCCAATCCGGAGGACGGTCCCGTCAGCGGTGTCGGCAACCCAGACGGTGCTGTTGCCCGCGTCGATTCCGCCGGGCCTGCCGCCGACCGGGATCGACTCGCTGACCTGATGAATCGAGGGGTCGACGACCGAGACCGTGCCGCCGCGGGTGTCGGCGACCCAGACCAGGCCGGAGGCGACGGTGAGGCCGGCGGGGCCGCGGCCGGCGGGAATCGGCTCGTCGACGCCGAGCGTGCTGAGGTCGATCCGGCGCACACTGCCGGTGCGCGCGCTGCTGGCCCAGAGGCCGCCGGCCCCGGTGGCGAGGCGCAGCGGCGCCGAGTGCGGCGGCAGGCCGGTGCGGTAGACGCGGCCGCCTTCGGGATTTACGGCGCTGATCCCTTTCCCGTTCCCGTCGGCCACCCAGACCCGACCGCCGCCGAGGGCGATCGCGCCGGGCTTGCTGCCGAGGTGGATCTCCTTGACGTGGCGACTGCGCGGGTCGACGCGCAGCAGCTCTTGGCGGGCCGGGTCGGTCACCCAGACCCACTTCGATCCGACCGCGACCCCGGCGATCCCCGGTTCGAGTGGGATCGGCTTGCCGACTGCTTTGCCGCTTTCGGGATCGAGCCGGGTCAGCGTCCCTTCGCGTTCGCTCGTCACCCAGACGGCTTCCGAGCCGGCGGCGAGACGCAGCGGCGGCCGGCCGATCGCGATCGGCGCCGAGACGCTCGGCCCGCTGCTCCCCAGCAACAGGAGCACGGCGACCCCGATCGCGATGAGGATGATCGCGACGCCGCCGAGCATCCAGGCCGTGGCGCGCCCACCGATCCGGCCGAAGAAGCTCTGCGAGGCGTTCGGGACCGTCGTGCGCTCGGCGCGGTCGCGGGAGAGGACCGCGGTCGGGCGGATGTCGGAGCCCTCGGCGGCGCGGGCGGCGGCGATCAGCTCGCCGGCGCTGCGATAGCGGTCAAGCGGGTCTTTGGCGACGGCGCGGCGGATCGCCGCCTCCACCCCCCGCGGCATCGTCGGCTCGGGGTCGCTTTCGCTGCGCTGGAAGGGGGCGATGCCGGTGATCGCCTCGTAGAGGACGCAGCCGAGCGAGTAGACGTCGGCGGCCGGGCCGATCGAGTCGCCGCGCCACTGCTCGGGCGACATGTAGTGGGCGGTACCGACGACCGAGGCGCTGCCGGCGGCGCCGCTCTCGTCGAAGGCTTTGGCGAGGCCGAAGTCGGAGAGGTAGGCGCGGTCGCCTTCGACCAGGATGTTGTGGGGCTTGATGTCGCGATGGACGATGCCCGCGGCGTGGGCGGCGTCGAGCGCGTCGGCGACCTGGCCGAGCAGGTCGAGGGCGTGGGCGGGCGGCAGCGGCCCCTCGCGGTCGATCAGCCCCCGCAGGTCGCCGCCCCTGACCAGGCGCATGGCGACGATCAGCTCGCCGTCGACCTCGCGCGAGTCGTAGACCGGCACCACCGCCGGGTGGTCGAGGCTGGCGGCGAGGCGGGACTCGCGCAGGAAGCGCTCGCGGAAGCCGTCGCGGTCGGCGAGCTCGCGGGCGATCACCTTCAGCGCCACCGGCCGTTCGAGGCCGAGATGGGTGGCGCGGTAGACAACCCCCATGCCGCCGCGCGCGATCAGCTCTTCGATCCGGTAGCCGGCGACCTCTGAACCGATGGAAAAGTCCCCCACCGGGCGGATTCTGCCGGACCCGGATGACCAACTGGTGTTGTCCTCGGTCGCCGAAGTAGCGCTGCTACTCCGGCTCCGTCGTCCTAGCCAGTTGGCCCCCGGGCCTCGGCAGAACCTCACCCGGTCATCTGCTTACCGGTGCGGCACCGGCTGCCAGGCGACGATCGGGCCGATCGTCGTCGTCACTTCGCCGCTCGAGTAGCCGACGGCTTCGGCGTAGCTGCGGCGGCCGGTGGCGACGTCGATCACCGACAGCGACTGCTGCCCTTCCGGGGTTTCGGTGAAGGTCGCGACCTGCTTCCCGTCGGAGGAGAAGACGCTGTTGACCTTCGCGTTGTCCGGCAGTTCGGACAGCTTGCGGCCCTTGCCGCCGATCTGCTTCACCCAGAGGCCCTGGTCGCGGCGGAAGAGGATCGTGCGGCCGTTGCCGGTGACGTCCTCGACGTAGGCGGAGCCGGCCCCGGCGATCACCTTCTTCACGTGCTTGCCGGCCATGTCCATCCGGTAGACGTCGGCGTAGGCGCTCGGCCCTTCGCCGTTCTCGCCGCGGCTGTAGACGATGGTTTCCTTCAGCACGTTGGGCGCGTACTCGTCGACCGAGAGGGTGCGGGTCAGGCGGTGGAGCTTCGCCCCGCTCGGGCGGACGGTGTAGATGTCGTCGTTGAGGCTGCCCGCCGTTTCGCTGGTGCGGACGAAGGCGACCGTGCGCCCGTCGGGCGAGAACGAGGCTTCGTGCTCGTCGGCCGTGGAGGCGCTGAGCGCGTGCGGGCTACCGCCGTTGACGCTGACCGTGAGCAGGTCGCGGGACGCGTCGGCGGCGCTCTGCCGCTGGAAGACGACGACGTGCCCGTTCGGCGAGATCAGCGGGCGCGAGTCGATCGCCGAGCCCGTCGTCAGCTGTTTCTGGCCCGAGCCGTCGGCCCGCATCACGTAGACGTCCCCTTCGCGGGCGAAGGCGATCAGGTGCCCGTCGGCCGAGAACGAGGGTTCGCTGTCGGCGGGATTTTCGGTCAGCTGGTTGAGGTGCCGGTCCTTGACCGCGAACAGCCCGCCTTCCGGCGCTTTCGGCGGCAGCACGGTTTCGCCTTCTTTGTAGGTGCGGTGGTCTTCGGTGACTTTCGAGTAGATGATCGCCCCACCCGCGGCTGAAGCGCTCGCGGGAACGACCAATGCGAGGAGGGCGACGAAGACACTGAGAATGGTTTTGTTGAACATCGGATGCTCCTTTCCGAGCGATCGGTGATTGCGTGCACCGATGCTCGGCTCCGCAGCCGTACCGTCCAATGACACCCGCGCCACCCATCGGGCCACGAATGGCCCGATGGGGGTCAGTGACCGGCGGGGCCTACCAGGAGATTCGAGAACCGACGCTCGTCTGCACGGGGCCAGGTTCTTCGGCTTCCCAGCTCTCTCCCTCGGACCGGCTGCGGCCGGTGAAGACGTTGATGGAAGAGAGCACAAAGAAGGGTGCGACTTCACTGCTGGCATTGGCGAAAGCCCCGGCGACCATACGTCCGTCGGGGGAGAAGACCAGTTGCTCCGCGGTCTCAACGTCAAGGCGGCGAGGACGCAGGGAGCGCCTAGTCGGTCCGACCATGCGCTTGACCCAGGTTCCGTGGGTCAGGGTTGAGAAGACGAGCAGGCGTCCGTTGGGAGACACGGCTTGGACGCGAGCCTCGAACCGAGATTTCCAGGTAAGCACCGCTCTCACCCGGGTCCCGTTGCGCCGCACCACGTAGATCCCCGCTCGGTCGCCGCTCGCGCTCTTATCCCGGTTGAAGACGATCCCTCTCGCGCAGTAGTGAGGGCGGTGCTCATCCTGAGCCGTCCGCGTTAGACGAGTCAGACCAGTTCCATCAGGTCGAATCGAGAAGAGCTCCTCATTGGTGCCAGGTGCGCCTGCCTTTGGCAGGCTGCGCACGAAGACAATGGCCTTGCCGTCGGGAGCGAAAGCCGGTTCCTCATCATCTTCCGGTGAGGGTGCAAATGGCTTCGGCTCGCCTCCTTCAAGTGAGACGGTGTAGAGGTCGCCAGGGCCTTCGCCGACGGAACGTCGGATGAAGAGCACGAGCCGGCCGGCCGGGGAAATCTGCGGGAATTCGTCCAGCTCCCGCCCTGCGGTCAGCTGATGCAGATCCGAACCATCAGAGCGCATAGAGAAGAGGTCTCCGCGTCGGATGAAGACAATCATGGAGCCGTCGCGAGAGACGTTGGGTTCGCGGTCAGCTGGGTCGTAGGTCAGCTGCCGCCGATTGCCGTTGCTAGTGGCAAAGAGACCTCCCCAGGTGACGATGTGGCGTTCCCCTTCCGGGCCGGTCCATGCCCAACTCGTTTTCGAGTAGATGATCGGCCTCGTCGGCGAGGCGCTCGCCGCTTGGGCAAAAAGACAGAACAACACGCTGAACAGGACGATGGCAATTGTTCCTCGGCGCATAACTCCTCCTTCGTTCGTGTACCGAAAACACGATGGTGCGCCGTTGAGAGCGCTGCGAAAACGACACCCGCGCCACCCATCGGGCCACGAATGGCCCCGGTCGGACCACCCTTCCGAGTTAGACCACACTGGGGTGGGGTCAAGGTCGGAAGCGGTGTTTCCAGATGCTCAGCGCGGGCGGTCTAGGCCCAGTTCGATGACGCGGGCGGCGATTTGGCGCGGGCGGTCGCGGCCAGCGTCGCCGGAGATGCCGAGCTTGAGGGCGAGGGCGTCGAGGCGGCGCTGGGCGGTGCGCTCGGAGACGTGGAGCTCGGCGGCGATCTCGGCGCGGGTGGCGGGGCGGCCGGCGAAGGCGCCCTCGTTGCGGTAGGGGGCGACGAGGGCGGCGGCGGTCGCGCGCTCCTCCTCGTTCAGCGCCACCGAGGGCTCGCCGGCGGCGACGGTGGCCCCGACGGGCGTCACGTCGCCCGTCTTCACTTCCAGCCGGTAGCCGCCGACGATCAGGGTGTCGCCGTCGCGCAGGCGCCGCGGCCGGTCCAGCGGCTCGCC
Source organism: Solirubrobacterales bacterium (assembly GCA_036378275.1). Taxonomy (GTDB): domain Bacteria; phylum Actinomycetota; class Thermoleophilia; order Solirubrobacterales; family 70-9; genus VAYN01. Next base: position 11,464 of record DASUWV010000090.1, read on the forward strand.
GTTCAGCGCGGTGCCGTTGCGGCTGTCGAGGTCGGTCGCCATCAGCACATCGCCGCGGCGCTCGATCTCGAGGTGGTTCCAGGACACCGCCTCGTCCTCGAGCACCACGTCGGCCCCGGGCGAGCGCCCGACCACCGTCCGCTCGCCGCTCAGCGCGGCCGAGTGCGGCGCCTCACCGCTGCACGAAATCCAGAGCCGGGGTTCCATTCGGTTGCAGACTACGTTGACGGGCCGATTTCCCTCCATATAGGGGTATTTTCGTCCCGTCGCCAGTCGAAGCGGCGACTTCGGCTAGTAGCGGTAGTGGTCCGGCTTGAACGGCCCCTCGACGGGAACGCCGAGGTAGGCGGACTGCTCGGGGGTGAGCTCGGTCAGCTCGACGCCGAGCGCGGCGAGGTGCAGGCGGGCGACCTTCTCGTCGAGGTGCTTGGGCAGCACGTAGACGTTCGGCGCGCCGCCGTATTTGTCATCGCGGTGGCCGAAGAGGTCGATCTGGGCGATCACCTGGTTGGTGAATGAGTTAGACATCACGAAGCTCGGGTGGCCGGTCGCGTTGCCGAGGTTCAGCAGGCGCCCTTCGGAGAGGACGATGATCGCGTTGCCGCCGGGGAACTTCCACTCGTCGACCTGCGGCTTGATGTTGATCCGCTCGGCGTCGGACTCTTCCAGCGCCGCCATTTCGATCTCGTTGTCGAAGTGGCCGATGTTGCCGACGATCGCGTTGTGCTTCATCCGCCGCATGTGGTCGAGGGTGATGATGTCCTTGTTGCCGGTGGCGGTGACGAAGATGTCGGCGCTCTCGACCACTTCCTCGAGTCTGCGCACCTCGTAGCCCTCCATCGCCGCCTGCAGAGCGCAGATCGGATCGATCTCGGTGACGATCACGCGGGCGCCCTGGCCGCGCAGCGAGTCGGCGCAGCCCTTGCCGACGTCGCCGTAGCCGCAGACGACGGCGACCTTGCCGCCGATCATCACGTCGGTGCCGCGGTTGATGCCGTCGATCAGCGAGTGGCGGCAGCCGTAGAGGTTGTCGAACTTCGACTTGGTGACCGAGTCGTTGACGTTTATCGCCGGGAACAGCAGGTCGCCGGTCTCGGCCAGCTGGTAGAGCCGGTGGACGCCGGTCGTCGTCTCCTCGGTGACGCCCTTGATGTTGCCGGCGATCCTGGTCCAGCGCTGAGGGTCCTCCTCGAGCGAGCGCCGCAGCGTCTGCAGGACGATCTTGAACTCTTCCGATTCGGCCGAGGCCGGGTCCGGGACCGAGCCGGCCTTCTCGAACTCGACCCCCTTGTGGACGAGCAGCGTCGCGTCGCCGCCGTCGTCGAGGATCATGTTCGGCCCCTCGCCGTCGGGCCACATCAGCGCCTGCTCGGTGCACCACCAGTACTCCTCCAGCGTCTCGCCCTTCCAGGCGTAGACGGGGATGCCGGCGGCGGCGATCGCCGCGGCGGCGTGATCCTGGGTCGAGAAGATGTTGCAGCTGGCCCAGCGCACCTCGGCGCCGAGGGCGACCAGCGTCTCGATCAGCACCGCGGTCTGCACCGTCATGTGAAGCGAGCCGGTGATCCGCGCGCCCTGCAGCGGCTGCGCGGCGCCGTACTCCTCGCGCGTCTGCATCAGGCCCGGCATCTCGACCTCGGCGAGCGAGATCTCCTTGCGGCCGAACTCGGCGAGGCCGATGTCGGCGACCTTGTAGTCCTGGGTTTCGGTTGCAGTCGCGGCGGTTGAAGTCATTGGAGAAAGGTAGCGTGCCGGTCGTGAACACGCCCGACGACGAGAAGCGCCTCGCCGCCGAGGCCGCCGCCGAGCTGGTCGAGAGCGGGATGACGGTCGGCCTTGGCACCGGCTCGACGGTCGCGCACCTGCTGCCGGCGATCGCCCGCCGCGGCCTCAGCGGCATCCGCTGCGTCGCCACCTCGGTGGCGACCGAGGAACAGGCGCGCGGGCTGGGGATCCCGGTCGAGGATTTCGACCGCCTGCAGCGGCTCGACATCGCGATCGACGGCACCGACGAGGTGACGCCCGACGGCTGGCTGATCAAGGGCGGCGGCGGCGCCCACCTGCGCGAGAAGATCGTCGCCGCCGCGGCCGCGCGCTTCGTCGTCATCTGCGACTCGAGCAAGCCGGTCGACGCGCTGCGCGGTCCGGTGCCGCTGGAGCTGTTCGGCTTCGGCGCCGCCTCGACGCTGGCGCGGCTGGGGGACGAGGTCGAGCTGCGGGACGCGCCGCCCAGCCCCGATGGGGGCGTGATCGCCGACTTCCGCGGCGGCGGGCTCGACGACCCGGCGGCGCTGGCGGCGCGGCTGGAGGCCGACCCGGGCGTCGCCGCGCACGGCCTCTTTCCCCCTTATATGGTGAGCGAGGTTTTCGTGGCGAAGGGAGACGCCGTGAACCGCACCAGTTTCACCTGATTTGAAGGGAGCTTCATGACCGACTTCAGCGGGCTGGCGATCGCCGGCCGAGTTGCCACGCCGAACGATGCGGACTGGGACCAGGCGCGCGCCGCCTGGAACCTCGCCGCCGAGCAGCACCCCGAGGCCGTCGCCTTCGTCGAGAGCGCCGAGGACGTGGCGAAGGTGGTGCGCTTCGCCGCCGAGAACGACCTGCGGGTTAGCGCGCAGGGCTCCGGGCACGGAGCGCTCTCGCTGCGCTCGCTGGAGGGCGCGATCCTTGTCAAGACCGAGCGGATGCGGGGGATCGAGGTCGACGCCGAGGCGCAGACGGCGCGGGTCGAAGCCGGGGTCCTCTCGCTGGAGCTGGCCGAAGCGGCCGGGGCGAAGGGACTGGCCTCGCTGCCCGGCTCCTCCCCCGACGTCTGCGTCACCGGCTTCACCCTCGGCGGCGGGCTGAGCTGGCTGGGGCGGCGCTACGGCTTCGCCTGCAACCGCGTGCGGGCGATCGAGCTGGTCACCGCCGACGGCGAGCCGCGCACGATCGACGGCGAGAACGAGCCCGACCTCTTCTGGGCGCTGCGCGGGGGCGGCGGCGACTACGGCGTGGTGACGGCGCTGCAGGTGAACCTGGTCCCGATCGCCGACATCTACGCCGGGGCGCTGCTGTTCCCGGCCGAGGTCGGTGCCGAGGGCGTCCGCGCCTACCGCGAATGGGCGGCGGGCGTCTCCGAGGACGTCACCTCGGTGGTCCGCTTCCTGCGCCCGCCGGACGTCCCCGACGTGCCCGAGTTCCTCCGCGGCAAAGCGCTGCTGACGATCGACGGCGCCTGCATCGGCGACCAGGCCAAGGGCGAGGCCGCCTTCGCGCCGCTGCGCGAGATCGGCGAGCCGATCCTCGACACCTTCGGCCAGATGCCCGCCCCGGGCCTCTGCAAAATCCACATGGACCCCGAGCACCCGGTGCCGGGGCTGGGCCACCACCGCGTCCTGCGCGAGCTCTCCGACGAGGCGATCGACGCCTACGTCGGCGTCGCCGGAGCGGATTCGGGCTCGCCGCTGCTGCTGACCGAGATCCGCCAGCTCGGCGGCGCCCTCGGCCGCCCGGACCCCGACGGCGGCGCCCTCTCCCACCTCGACGCCGACTGGGTGATGTTCGGCGTCGGGATGGTGATGAGCCCGCAGATGGGCGAAGCCGTCGAGGCCGCCCTCGACCGCATGGACACGGCGATGGAGCCCTGGCGGGCCGACGGCGGCTATTTCAACTTCGCCGACCGCCCCTGCGACACCGACGCGATCCTCCCCCCCGACGTCTGCGCCCGCCTCGCCGAGGTCAAGCGCAAGTGGGACCCCGACGGCCGCATCGTCGGCAACCACGCGGTCTCGCTCGACGCAGCGGCATAGCGCCTGTCGAGTTCCTCTCGCATGCGGAGAGGAACTCGACACCTACGGTCGGCTGGCGGAAGCGATCTCGGCGAGCTTGCGGTAGGACGGGTCGTCCTCGCCGACGAGGTGGGCCACGGTCTTCGCCGCCGCCTCGATGTCGCCCGGGGCCGTTTCCGCGACCTCCTCGATGTCGCCCCAGTCCCTGGCCCGGTTGAAGAGCGACTTGAAGACCACGAGGGAGGCGCAATCGAGGACTGGGATCTGTTCCCCTTCCAGCGCTACCCAGAGCACGCCGTTGGCGACGTCCTCGTGAAGGGGCAGGTTGTTGAGGAAGACGTCGACGGGGACGCCATCCCAGAAGAGCCGGGTCTGCCCATCACGCTTCACCGCCTCGACGTCCGTCTTGTTGACCAACACGCCTTCGGGCAGCGCTCCCAGCACCCTCTCGGCATCGTCCGCATCGACGAAGATGTTGACGTCGAGGTCCCGAGTACCCCTCGGCTCCTCGACGCAGTAGGCGAGGGCGATCGCACCCCCAAAGGCATGCGGTAGGGAGCAGTCCTTCAAAGCCCGGTGGATCGCCAGGAGCTTTTCAACCAGCTCGGGGGTCATCGGCTATGCAGATCGAGCGAGGCGCTCTCGCAACGGCGGGTATCGCATTTCAGCACGGGGTCGGTAGGGAAGCGCCTCGGCCAACCCGAGCACCTGCACGAGGATCCTGCTCGCGCGCTCGGGATCGACCGGGGGCTTGCGCTCCTTGATCTCCACGCTCACCCCGCCTGCAGAAGCGATTCGCAAAAGCGCGTGGGCACCGGGCTCTCTATGCCCGCGAAGGTAGGCGTTGAGCACCGAACGCGGGAGCCCCGCCCGGCGCGCAAGCTCCGCCTGGGTGAGGCCGCTTCGCTCGAGCACGTCGGCAATCAGAGACGCGGAAGACATGAAATGTATGTTAGCGAATTCGCTAACGAGCGCTGGCTGCTGCTTCTTCTGCGACCACGATGATGTTGTCGTTGCGAACGCGCCCAGCGGGGATCGAGGCGTCGCCGGCGAGGAGCTTTTGCAGGGGCTCCTGCTTGTCGGGACCGGTGACGAGCCAGACGATGCGGCGGGCGTCGTTGAGGGCGGGGTAGGTGAGGGTCATGCGGTGGTGGCCCTGGTAGGCGGTCTCGGTGATCGCGACGCGGCGGCCGGTGACCTCCAGGACCGGGTCGCCGGGAACCAGGGAGGCGGTGTGGCCGTCGGGGCCGAGGCCGAGGTGGACGAGGTCGAAGCGGTCGGGCAGGGAGGCTTCGTATTCGCGGGCGGCGGCGTCGAGGTCGCGCTGGGTGACGGGCATGGGGCGCAGTGTCGACTGGTGGTCCATCGAGAGGCCGAGGACCATGTGGGTGAGATTGCGGGCCTCGTCGCCGGGCGCCGCCACCCGCTCGTCGACCTGGAAGAGCTCGGTCCGGTCCCACGGCATCGCCTCCAGTTCGCCGAGGATCGCCAGCATCGCCCAGGGCGACCGCCCGCCGCTCATCGCGAAGGCGAAGCGGCCACGTTCGCCGGCGGCCTCGTCACCGGCCGCGGCGATCAGCTCCGCCGCCCGCCGCGAGGCGGCCCGTTCGTCTCCGGCCACCTCGAGCTCGATCGCCACGGCGCTCAGCTCGCCTTCTCGTCGTGCCCGCCGAACTGTTTGCGCATCGCCGAGAGCACTTTGTCGCCGAAGTCGCCGAGGCCGCGCGAGTAGAAGCGCTCATACAGGGCCGAGGTCAGGACCGGCGCCGGCACCCCCTCGTCGATCGCCGCGATCGAGGTCCAGCGGCCCTCGCCGGAGTCGGAGACGCGGCCGGCGAAGTCGGAGAGGTCAGGCGATTCCTGCATCGCCGCCGCGGTCAGGTCGAGCAGCCAGGAGCCGATCACGCTGCCGCGCCGCCACACCTCCGCCACCTCGGGCAGGTTGAGGTCGTACTGGTAGTACTCGGGATGGTCGAGCGGCGCCGTCTCGGCGTCGGCCTCGCGCTTGACCTTGCCGGCGTTTGCGTTCTCGAGGATGTTCAGGCCCTCGGCATAGGCGGCCATGATCCCGTACTCGATCCCGTTGTGGACCATCTTCACGAAGTGGCCGGCGCCGTTGGGGCCGCAGTGGAGGTAGCCCTGCTCCGAGGGCGAGGGGGCGCCGTCGCGCCCCGGCGTCCGCTCGGCCGCCTCCACCCCCGGCGCCAGGCTGGCGAAGATCGGGTCGAGGCGCTCCACCGCGCGGTCCGGCCCGCCGATCATCAGGCAGTAACCGCGCTCGAGGCCGAAGACGCCGCCGCTGGTGCCGCAGTCGACGTAGTCGATCCCCCGCTCCCCCACCTTGGCGGCGCGGCGGATGTCGTCGCGGTAGTAGGAGTTGCCGCCGTCGACGATCGCGTCGCCGGAATCGAGGACCGCGGCGACCGCGTCCACCGTCTGCTCGGTGATCTCGCCCGCCGGGACCATGATCCAGACCGAGCGCGGCGCGCTCAGCTTCGAGGCCATCTCCTCCAGCGACGAGGCTCCCTCGGCCCCCTGCCCCGCCAGCTGCGAGACCGCGTCGGGGTTGACGTCGTAGGCGACGATCTTGTGGCCGTCGCGCATCAGGCGCCGGGCCATGTTGGCCCCCATCCGTCCAAGGCCGACGATTCCGAGTTCCATTGAGTCCTCCGCTGGGTGGCGCTGCAGGGCAGGGTGGACGATAGCCTGCGCCCGATGGGCAAAGCCGACGATCGCTCCGAGAAGGCCGCCGACGTCCTGGCGATCTTCGGAATCAGCGGCGATCTGGCGAAGAAAATGACCTTCCGCGCCCTCTACCGGCTGGAGGCGGCGGGCAAGCTCGACGTCCCGATCGTCGGCGTCGCGATCGACGACTGGGATGACGCGAAGCTGCGCGAGCACGCGCGCGAAGCGATCGGCGCCACCGTCGGCAGCCCCGACGAGGACGTCTTCGACCGCCTCGCCGAGCGGCTCACCTACGTCCAGGGCGACTACGAAGACCCCGGCACCTTCGCCCGCGTCGGCAAGGCGCTCGGGGAGGCGAAGCGGCCGGTCTTCTACCTGGAGATCCCGCCGGCGCTGTTCGCCACCGTCGTCAAAGGGCTGGGCGAGGCGGGCCTCGCCGCGAGCGCCCACGTGGTGATCGAGAAGCCGTTCGGCCACGACCTCGAATCGGCCCGGGCGCTGAACGCCGAACTCTGCGAGGTCCTGCGCGAGGAGCAGAACCTCCGCATCGACCACTACCTCGGCAAGGAGCCGGTGATGGACATCACCTACCTGCGCTTCGCCAACGCGCTGCTGGAGCCGGTCTGGAACCGCGAGCACGTCTCGCACGTGCAGATGACGATCGCCGAGGACTTCGGGGTCGAGGACCGCGGCCGCTTCTACGACGCGGTCGGGGCGATGCGCGACGTGATCCAGAACCACGCTCTGCAGGTGCTGGGGGTGGTCGGCATGGAGCCGCCGACCGGCAATCACCCCGACAGCGTCCGCGACAAGAAGCTCGAGTTCTTCAAGGCGATGCGCGCGGCCGACCCGAAGCGCTACGTGCGCGGCCAGTACCAGGGCTTCCTCGAGGTCGAGGACGTGGCGCCCGGCTCGACCACCGAGACCTTCGCCGCGGTCGAGCTCGGGGTCGACAACTGGCGATGGAGCGGCGTCCCCTTCTTCGTCCGCGCCGGCAAGTGCCTGCCGGAGAAGGTGAGCGAAGTCAGCCTGTTCTTCAAGCGGCCGCCGCGGCTCGGGATCGGCAAGGGCAAGACGCCGGAACCGAACCAGCTGACGATCCGGATCGAGCCTGAAGCCGGCGCCCGCACCCGGATGTACGCGAAGAAGGCGGGCGAGGAGGCCTTCCAGGCGGCCGACCTGGAGGTCCTGTTCGAGAAGGTGCCGGGCGAGGACCCGGAGCCCTACGAGCGCCTGCTCGGCGACGCGATCGCCGGCGACCACCAGCTCTTCACCCGCCAGAGCGCGATCGAAGAGACCTGGCGGGTGGTGCAGCCGCTGCTCGACGAGCCGGGGCCGGTTCACCCGTACGAGCAGGGAACTTGGGGCCCGGAGGAGGCCGCCGGCCTGCTCCGCGGCACCGGACAGTGGTCACAGCCGTGGCTTCCATCCGACTGATTCCCTAGCGACGTGCTAGGTTTTCGGGGCTCCTAATTAGGGCGACCTAATCGCCTCCGGCTTCACAAGGAGACCCACCACCCAATGATCCCCACTTTCGTCATCACCCTGCGAGAGGGCGTCGAGGCCTCGCTGATCATCGGCATCATCGCCGCCTTCCTGGTCAAGGAGGGCCGCCGCGACGCGATGCGGCAGATGTGGATGGGGATCGGGATCGCGGTGGCGCTCTGCATCGGCGTCGCCGCCCTGCTCGAAGTGGTCGGCCAGCAGCTGCCGCAGAAGCAGCAGGAGGGCCTGGAGACGATCGTCGCCCTGATCGCGGTCAGCGCGGTGAGCTACATGATCGTCTGGATGCGCCGCCACGCCCGGGGGATCAAAGCCCACCTCGAAGGCGGGGCCGCCTCGGCGCTGGCGACCGGCTCGGCGCTGGCGCTTGTCGCGATGGCCTTCCTCGCGGTCCTGCGCGAGGGCTTCGAGACCTCGGTCTTCCTGCTCGCCGCCTTCCAGGAGGCCTCGAACACCACCGCCGCCGGCGCCGGCTCGATCCTCGGCCTCCTCGCCGCGATCGCGATCGGCCTCGGCCTCTACCGCGGCGGCGTCCGCATCAACCTCACCCGCTTCTTCCGCATCACCGGCATCGTCCTCGTCTTCGTCGCCGCCGGCCTGCTCGCCTCCGCCGCCCACACCGCCCACGAGGCGGGCTGGATCAACGGCCTGCAGGGCCAGGCGGTCGACCTCAGCTGGCTGGTCCAGCCGGGCACGATCTCCGGCTCGCTGCTGACCGGGATGCTCGGGCTGCAGCCGAGCCCGACCGTGATCGAAGCGATCGTCTACCTCGGCTTCGCGATCCCGATGGCCGCCTACGTGCTCTGGCCGCAGGGCTGGCGCCCGACCCGCCGCGACCGTGTCCGCGCCGCCGGCCGCATCGGCACCGCCGAGAGCGCCGCTTAGCCCCGAACGCCCGCTCCCCTCTCTATCCGTGGTTGAGCTTCGGCCTCCTATAGGGGCCTAAGCTCGACCACACCTATTCCGACTGAATCTATCGGTCTTTGTTAGGGTGCCCTAATTCTCGTCCAGAAGAACCTGAAAAGGAGCACCTTGAGATGAACCGGAAGCATTTCCTCACCGCGACCAGTCTCGTTCTGGTCCTCATCCTCTCCACCGCCCTCAGCGCCTGCGGGTCGAGCGACCAAGCGCCCGCGAACGCGAAGAAGATCGCCTTCAACCTGACCGACGAAGGCTGCGAACCGCACGACGCGAACGCGCCGGCCGGCCCGATCGCCTTCGAAGCCGAAAACGCCGGAACCTCGAAGGTGACCGAGATCGAGATCATGGACGGCGAAGAAGTCCTCGGCGAGGAGGAGAACATCACCGACGGGCTCGACGGCAGCTTCTCGGTGACGCTCGAGGCCGGCAAGTACACGATCTACTGCCCGGGCGGGTCGGCGGAGCGGGGGACGCTGACCGTCACCGGCGCGAAGCACGTCGAAGGCGCAACCAAGGGCGAAAAGGACGGCGACGAGGGCGAGTAGGGCTCTTGCCGGCGGGTCCTGTCTCCGATCGGGGGCTCTCCCTACCGGGAGAGTCCTCCCGATCGTCGCCACCCGCCGGAGATGCGCTTATGGTGGCCGTCCGATGACGATCGCTGAGGAAAGAGCTGATCTGCTGCTCAGTGAGCTGGGCTACTCCGCCTGGCGCCCTGGTCAGCGTGAGGCGGTGGTCGCCGCGCTCGAAGGGCGCGATTCGCTGATCGTGATGCCGACGGGCGGTGGCAAGAGCCTCTGCTACCAGCTGCCCGGCCTGGCGAGCGAGGAGCTGACGATCGTGGTCAGCCCGCTGATCGCCCTGATGCGGGACCAGTGGGAGAAGCTGCGGAAGCAGGGGCAGCCGGTGGCGATGATCACCTCGGGGATGCCGGACGAGGCCATCACCGACGCGCTCGACGCCGTGCGCGGCGAGGCGCGGATCGTCTACTGCGCGCCGGAGCGATTCGCGTCGAACGTCTTCCTCGAAGCGCTCTCGCACCGCAGCGTCGACCTGGTTGCGGTCGACGAGGCCCATTGTGTCTCCGAGTGGGGGCACGACTTCCGGCCCGACTACCTGCGGCTGCCGCAGGTGGTGGAGCGGCTGGGGCGGCCGACGGTGATGGCCTGCACCGCGACCGCAACCGTGCCGGTCGCGCGGGAGATCGCCTCGCGCTTTGGGATGCGCGAGCCGCTGCAGGTCCGCTCCGGCTTCGACCGGCCGAACCTCTCCTTCGACGTGGTCGCGCTCGAGGGCAAGGGCTCGAAGGCGCGGCGCCAGGCGCTGCTCGAGGCGGGGTTGGGCGACCCGGCCAACCGTCCGGCGATCGTCTATTGCGGGACCCGGCGCCAGACCGAGGAGGTCGCGGCGGACCTGCGCGACGGTGGCATCGCCGCGGCCGCCTACCACGCCGGCCTCGAGCCCGAGCACCGGACCGCGATCCAGGAGCGGTTCATGGCCACCGACAGCGGCGTCATCTGCGCCACCAACGCCTTCGGCATGGGAGTCGACAAGCCCGACGTGCGCTCGGTCTGGCACGTGACGATCCCGACCAGCGTCGAGGCCTACTACCAGGAGGCGGGCCGCGCCGGGCGCGATGGCCTCCCCTCCCGCGCGGTGATGCTGGCGCTGAAAGCCGACCTCGGCCGCCTCGTCCGCTTCAACGAAGAGCGCGCCGGCGACCCCGAGCTGGCGATCGCCCGCGAGCGCGGCTGGCGCGCCTACCACGCGATCAAGGACTTCATCTACGGCACCGAATGCCGCCGCCGCGCCCTGCTCGACCACTTCAGCGACCGCACCGCCGGCGCCCCCCTCGAGCGCTGCTGCGACATCTGCGACCTGCTCGAGTGGCTGCCGGGCCCCGAGACCGTTGTCGTCCGCAAGCCGCAACGCGCCGCCGCCAAAGCGGCCCCAGCGCCGGCGCTGGGCCCCGCCGACGCCGATCTCTTCGAGGCACTGAAAGCGTGGCGCCTAAAAACAGCCGAAGACAAGCCCGCCTACACCGTCGCTCACAACAAGACCCTTACCGCCATCGCCACCGCCCGCCCCGCCGACGACGAGGCCCTGCTCGCGATCAGCGGCATCGGCCGCAGCTTCGTCGAAAAGTACGCGCCGGAAGTGCTTGCGCTCATCGCCGACCACGGGTCCCTCGGCGAAGCCGCCTAGAGTTAGAGGCACTACCGCGAAGCTTTAGGTGCTGGGATGCCCAGTTGTTTGCAGATCGCACGAGCCAGGGGATAGCCGATCTCCCGATGGCGCGGCACCGAGGCAGAGCGCTCGGCGTCCATTCCCCAATAGCTGTGCCGGCCCCCCTCGGGCAGCATGCGTGCACCATGCTTTTTCAGGTGCCGCTCGAGATCGCGTCGCTTCACGCGGCGACGATATCGAGCGACTCGCTGCCAACCGACCTGCCTTGAGGCTGGTGCTCGGAAGCCCGAAGCTCCAGCATTCCGGCTAAGGCGTCGAGCACCATCTCACGGGCTTCGGCTTTGGTTTTGCCCTGGCTGAGAACACCGGGAACCTCGGGGATCGAAGAGAAGATCCAGCCGTCCTCGTCCTCTTCGTAGAGGATCGTGAGATGGAGCGGGTCGCTCATGGAGGGAGTGTAGCGGCCGATTAGGGTGCCACCCCGACGTTAGCCGTGCTTCAGCCTCAGCTCGGTTTGCGCTGCAAAGTCGGCAGCGTGACCTGGACCTGCGAGGCGTGGACGGTGAAGGGGAGGTTGCTCGGCTGGTAGTAGGGAGCGTCGCGGCCTAGCAGTTGGAGCTCGACCTTGTGGCCTTTGGCGAAGTGGTAGCCGTTGCCGTGGAGCTGGAGGGCGATGGGGCCGGTCTGGCCGTTTTCGAGGGCGTAGACGCCGCGGTCGACGAGGAGTTGGGTCCCTTGCGGCGAGACGTCCCAGAGGCGGGCGTCGATCTGGCCGTGCTGGCCGGTGCCGGCGATCTTCGCCTCGATGGTGGGACGGCCGAGCATGGTGAATCCGCGCTTGATCGTGCGGAAATAGGTGGCGGTGTTCTGCTCGCTGGTGAAGAGGATCGTCTTGCAGGCTTCGGTGGCGCCGAAGACGGGATCGAAGGCGCGGGCGACCGCCGGGTCGCCACCGGTGGAGGTGAATTCCTGCGCCCCTTTGCCGCCGAACCTGAACTGGCCGGCGTGCAGCTCGCCCCACCCGATCGCCTTGAACGGGCCGCCGTCCGGCGCGCTCGGCGGGCAGGTGGTGGTAAAGGCGGTGACGAGGCCGGGCGCCGGCGCCTTCTTCTTCGCTCCCAGCAGGTGGGCGGCGAAGAACCGGGCCGCCTGGTTGTTGAAGTAGTGGTTGAGGCCGGGCTTGTTGGAACCACGGCTGTGGCCGAGGTCGCCGAGCTGCAGCGCCACCGGCGCCTTGCGGCTCTGCGAGCGCAGGTAGGAGTAGACGCGAAGCGCCTGCTCGATCGGGAACAGTTCGTCGGTGAAGCCGCTCTCGATCAGCAGCGGCGCGGGCTTCGAGGCGCCCTTGAGGAAGCGCAGCGCGTAGGCGCCGTTGTTGCGGTAGATCCCCTGCAGCGCCTTCAGCGCTTCGGCCGAGAAGGGCGGGCCGGCATCGATCCAGGCTTTGTCCTGGGTGATGTTGGCGCTGGGATCGGTGCAGGGACTGGAGGCGGGGGCACTGCCGCAGTAGTAGCCGTTGATCACACCGGTGATGTAGAGGCCGTTGAGGGAGCTGGAGATCGGCACGCCGTAGGGGTGCAGGCTCTGTTCGGGACCCGCGACCTTCCAGTCCTTGAAGCGCCCGTTCGGGATCAGCGCCGAGACCAGGTCCGACCAGGGCCAGCGCGGGTAGGCGGCGGCGATCGCCATCTTCTTCCCCTTCGGGCTGCGCCAGGGGGCGAGCTTGCCGTTCGGCAGCCGCACCTTGTCGCGGAGGAAGGCGAGCTCCATGCTCTGGCCGCCGCCGTAGGAGATGCCGGTGACGCCGATGTCGCGCGACCGCACCACCCCTTCGTCAGCGAGCAGGCCCAGCAGGTACTGCGTGTCGCGCGCCTCGTAGCGGCTGTCGGCGAGGCGGATGTAACCGGCGGCGCAGGGCCCGGAGTGGTCGCCGGTCGAGCCGCCGCCGCAGGAGTTGCCGAAGCCGCGCGCGGTGTAATTGACGACTGCGTAGCCGCGGTGCGCGTAGAAGACGTTGTTGTAGCGGTAGATCGTCGAGCCGCTGCCGGCTGCGTCGGGTTCGGGGCCGGCCGGCGTCGTCGTCTCGAAGTCGGTCTTGCTGCCGCCGAAGCCGTGCAGCATCACGATCGTCGGGTAGGGCGCCGTGCCGCCTTCGGGCAGGGTGACGTCGACATCGAGCGGGACGCCGTCGAAGGAGGGGACGCGGGAGGCGAGGTCGGGCGTCGGGCAGAAGCGGACGCCGTTCTCGGCGGTGCAGGCGTGGCCGAAGGGCGCCGTAGCCGAGGCGCCGGCCGGCGCCGCCCAGACGAGGGCCGAGAGCGCAACCGCCGTTGCAGCGATCACCGAGATCGGGAACCCTCTCCTCACCACTTGCGAGCATAGGGACCTCGCTCCGCGGGCTTTCAGGGACGCCGGCCCGCGCGCCGTTCACCCGGATGACCGCGTTGCCGAAAACCCGAGCTGCAGTCGCGCTCGCCTGCGCGCTCGTCGTGCTGGGCGCGCTCGCCGCCGCCCCGGCGGGCGCCTCGCTCCTCCTCCCCCCCGGCAAGAAGGTCTACTTCGGCGTCTCCGACACCGGCGACATGGCCGACTTCGGGCACTTCGCCGACGCGGTCCACAAGCACCCGGCGGTGATCGAGTCCTTCCGCACCTGGGGCAGCGACTTCCCCGACTCGATCCGCCGCTGGCAGACCGCGCGGGCGCGGCCGATGATCCACATCACCACCGCCGACAACAACGACGGCCACGAGCTGATCAGCCTGCCGGGGATCGCCGCCGGCCAGGGCGACCGCTACCTGGTCCGCCTCAACAAGCTCTTCCACGAAAAGGGGATGCGCGCCTACGTGCGGCCGCTGGGCGAGCCGAACCGCTGCCTCAACGTCTACGCCGCCTACGACTGCGCCGGCAACTCGCGCGGCCCCGAACACAGCCCCCGCGCCTACAAACGCGCCTTCCGCCGCATCTACGTGATCATCCACGGCGGCGGCAAGGCGCGGACGATCAACCGCCGCCTCGCCGAAGCCGGGCTGCCGCCGCTGACCGTCAAGGTCCGCGCTCTGCCGGCGGCGCCGGTGGCGATCGTCTGGAGCCCGCTGGCCGCCGGCTCCCCCACCGCTCCCCAGAACCGGCCGAAACACTTCTATCCCGGCTCACGGTGGGTCGACTGGGTCGGGACCGACTTCTACTCCGGCTACCCGGAATGGAAGGCGCTGACCGGGCTCTACCGGCGCTTCTCCGGCAAGCCGTTCGCGCTGACCGAGTGGGGGGTCGAAAGCGGCGACGACCCGACCTTCGTCAGCAAGCTCTTCGCCTGGGTGCGCAGCCACCGCCGCTGCCGGATGATGGTCTACTACCAGGACTTCGGCAGCTCGAGCAGCTACCGGATCCAGAACTACTCGGCCAGCCTCAACGTCCTCCGCGCCCGCCTCCACAACGGCCTCTTCCCGCCCTATGCCGTCCATCCCCCGCACCTACCGCCGCCTCCGCCCGGCGGGATCCCCCCCGGTTGAGCTGCTGATTTTGGGCGGCATCGTCGTCCTCGGCGCGGCGCTGCGCTTCGCCACGATCGACCTGCAGAGCTACCGCTACGACGAGGTGGTAACGGTCGGGCGGGTCCTGCACCCGAGCTTCCTCGACACCTTCTCCGCGGTGCCCCGCAGCGAGTCGACGCCGCCGCTCTACTACCTCGTCGCCTGGCTCTGGTCGCGGCCCTTCGGCACCGGCGAGGTCTGGATGCGCTCGCTCTCGGCGCTCGCCGGCACCGCCTCGATCCTCGTCGTCTACCTGGCGGCGCGGGCGCTGCCGCTGTCCCGCCGGGCGGCGCTCGTGGGGGCGGCGGCCGTGGCGGTCAGCCCGGTGCTGGTCTGGTTCTCGCAGGACGCCCGCGCCTACGCGCTCGTCTTCCTCCTCACTGCGCTCTCCTTCCTCTTCTTCGCCCGCGCGCGGCGCTCGGGAGCGCGGCGGGACCTCGCCTGGTGGGCCGCCTTCTCGGCGCTCGCCCTCGCCACCCACTACTTCGCCGGCTTCGTCGTCGCCGCCGAGGCGGCGGTGCTGCTGTGGTGCCCGAACCGACGCGCCGTCGCGGTGGCGCTGCTGCCGATCCTGGCGATGGGAGCGCTGCTGCTGCCGATCGCCCTCGAGCAGCGCGAACACGCGCATGCCGGCTGGATCGCCTCGCAGCCGCGGGGGCAGCGGCTGGAACGGGCGGCGGCGAAGCTGGTCGGCAGCGACAACGGCGAGGAGCACGGCAAGCGCGCGACCGATCCGATCCCCCTCGCGGTGCCGCTGACCCTGGCGCTCGGCTCGCTGGCGCTGCTGCTGGCGCTGGGGACGACCGGAGAGCGACGCGCCGCCGGGGTCGCGGCGGCCGTCGGCGGCATCGCCCTGGCGCTGCCGCTTGCCCTCGCCCTGCTCGGCTCCGACTACGTCGACGGCCGCAACCTGCTGCCGGTATTCGTGCCGCTGCTGATCCTCGTCGGCGCCGGCTTCGGAGTGCGGCGGGCCGGCTGGTGGGGCCTGGGACTGGCCGGTGCCTTCTGCCTCTGCGGGCTCCTCTTCACGCTGGAGATCGACCGGCTGCCGCGGCTGCAGCGCGAGGACCTGCGCAACGCCGCCGCCGAAGTCGGGACCCTCGAACCCGGCGAGGTCGTGGTCGCCAACCGCTACGCCGCGAGCTGGCCGCTGCGCTACTACCTCGACGCCCATCCGGCGAAGAAGCTGCCGCCCCTGCGCGAGATCGACCTCGTCGGCTCGGCCTCAGCGGCCGAAGAACACGCCCGGCACATTCTCCCGCGGTCCTTCCACCAGGTGGAAGCGAAGCCGGTCTCCTACGACTTCACTTTGACCCGCTACCGCTCTTCCCGCCCTGTACCTGTTTCGCTGGCTTCGCTCGAACGTGGTGCGCTTGTCGGCGGTGGTGGGCGTGCTTCTGTGCTTGTCCGCCCTTCTTCTTAGCCGCCGCCTTCTTCTTCGGCTTCGGCTTCGGCGCCCTGGCGACATGCGCGGGCAGGACCTTCGTCTTGCGCTTGAACGGTTCCAGCGCGTTGATGCTCGAGTAGCCGGTCAGGTAGATGCGGCGGCCGTCGGAGATCACCGGCGTGTAGGTGCCGGTCTTGTAATGAAAGACCTGCCTGCCGGTCTTCATGTCGAAGCCGTTGGTCGCTTTGGTCGAGAACTCGGCGACGTAGACGATGTTGCCGACGGCCGAGAGCGAGCCGACCACCGAGCCGCCGGCCGAGCGCGACCAGCGGGTTTCGCCGTCCTTGGCGTCGAGCGCGTAGATGTTGCCGTCGAAGGAGCCGATGTAGACGGTCGGGCCGGTGTGCTCGGTCTGGGCGACGGTCGGGCCGGAGTAGACGTAGCCGCCGGTCGAGTGGGTCCAGGCGAGGGCGCCGTCGCTCTGGTCGTAGCTGTAGACGCGGCCGTCGTTGTTGCCGGCGTAGACGCGGCCGAAGGCGACGGCCGGGGTCGAGTAGAACTCGCCGGTGCCGCCGAAGCCGGGGCCGAGCGAGCCGCTCTGCCAGACCAGATGGCCGTTGCCGGCGTCGACCGCGTTCATGTAGCCGCCGTAGTCGCCGACGTAGAGGACGCCGTCGCGGAAGGCCGGGGCCGACTTCACCGGACCGCCCAGCTGGGTCGCCCAGCGGATGTTCCCCCTCCCGGTGCTGAGCGCGTAGAGGTAGCCGTTTTCGCAGCCGAAGTAGACGGTGCGGCCGAGGACCAGCGGCGAGGACTCGGCCCGCCCCGGCAGCGAGCGTTTCCAGATGACTTTCCCCGTCTTCGCGTTCAGCTTGATGATGTGGCCGGGGACGAGGTTGACGATGTACAGACGGCCCTTGTGGTAGGCGGGCGAGGAGGCGTTGAGGCGGCCGACGTCCCGCTTCCACAGCACCTTGCCGGTGTCGGCGTCGAGCGCGTAGGCGGTGCCGTTGTTGTTGACGAAGAAGAGCCTGCCGGCGGCGTAGATGGGCGGGAACTCGAGCAGCGGCTTCTCGGAGAAGTGCCATCTGAGCTTGAACGGGGGCTTGATCCCCTTCGCCGGCAGGTAGCGGGTGCGGGCCGGATTGAGGCCGAAGATCGGCCAGTTGACGGTCTTCGGTTTCGGCGGCGGCTTCGGCGCTTCTTCGGGGTGGAAGTGCTGGATCGCGGCTTCGTTGTGGACGTCGGCCGGGCGCTTCAGCAGCTCGTAGCCGACGATCGCGGCGCTGACGACGAGCCCGAGCGCGAGCAGGGCCATAGCCAGGCGCCGGTTGGATCGGTGCCAGAGGTGGAGGTCGAGAAAGCGGTTACCGCGCATCCGCGGCGCGGCGCTCGGACTCTTTCGCGACCCCGCCCAGCAGCTGCTTGATCGCCTGCTTGAGGACGGCGATGGCGGCGAAGCCGCCGACCGGCAGGGTCGGCGTGGTGCGGATCGCGTAGACGACTCTGGTGCCGCCGGCCTCGGGGCTCAGCTCGACCGTGCCGACGTGGTCGCGGAAGGGCAGGCCGGAGAGGAGCGTGTAGGAGAAGCGGCGCGGCGGCTCGTACGCGATCACTTCCTCGCGCATCGGCGGCCCGGGCAGCGCGCTGAGGACGCGGATCGCGCCGAGGCCGTTAGGCGCGGGATCGCCTTCGCGCTCGAGCTCGGCGCGGCGCAGGGGCGTGATCTCGGGGTAGCGCCGGTGGTCGGTGAGGACGTCGAAGACGATCTCGGGCGGGGCGGCGACCTGGCGCTCGTAGGTGAAGCTCGCCATTGCCCGACAGGCTACGTGAGTGCCCAGCGCTGCGGGTCGGTGCCCTCGACCTTCCCCACCTCGCCGAGCAGGACGAGGTGGTCGAGGCAGGAGAGGACGATCTGCAGGGCCCAGGCGCTGGCGGGGGTCTTGACCATCTCCGGGCCGACGATTTCTTCGACGATGGCGAAGGCCGTCCGCTCGCCTTTGCCGAGCGCGGCGCGCACCTTCCCCAGCAGCTCGTCCACCTGCCGGCGGGACTCGGCGATCTTCGCCTCGGGGTCGCGGAAGGTGCGGCCGTGGCCGGGCAGGACGAGGTCGACCTCGAGCGGCTCGACCCGGTCGAGGCCGGTCCGGAATTCGCCGATCGGGTCGGGGCTGTTGCCGTGGTCGAAGAAGAGGACGGTGCGGCCGAGCAGGTGGTCGCCGGAGATCAGCAGCTTGCGCTCGGGCTGGTGGAGGACGACGTGGGACGGGGCGTGGCCCGGCGTCTCGATGACCTGCCAGTTGCCGAGGTCCGTCTCCACCTCCACCCCGGGGACGAGGTCGCGGTCGGGCTCCTTGATCAGGTCGATGCCGGTCTCGGCGTTGCCGCTGCGCGCCTCGCGGTAGCGCTCCAGCGATGCCGGCGGGACGCCGCTCTGCCGTGCCACCTCGAGCCGCTGCTCCAGCGCCGCCGCCGGGTCGTCGGCGAGCAGCCGCACGTGCTCCCAGCGCGGGTGCATCCAGAGCTCGCACCCGGCGGCCTCGACGATCGCGCCGCCGAGGCCGTAGTGGTCGGTATGGGAGTGGGTGCAGACGACGAGGCGCACGTCCTCGACCCCGAAGCCGGCCTGCGCCAGCGCCAGGTCGAGCTGCCGCAGCCGCCCCTTGCCGCCGATCCCGGTGTCGAACATGACGATGCCGCCGTCGCAGGCCACCGCCCAGGCGTTCCCGTGCGGCACCCCCGGCCAGGGCAGCGGCAGCCGCAGCCGCCAAACCCCCGGCAGCACTTTCTCCGTACGCGGCGCCTCGGGCTTTCCCCCACTGGCCATCCGGCCAATCCTTTCAGCCCTGGCGGCTCCTACGCGGCGCGTCCCTTGACTCGGAGCGGTCGCCTTTGTAACGTGTTCGTTCGAACGAACGATATGGGGACGCAAGGGAAAGATCGGATCATCCAGGCTGCGCTGGAGCTCATCGCCGGCGAGGGAATCGCGGCGCTGACGAACCGGGCAGTCGCGCGGCGCGCGGCCGTCTCGCTCGGATCGCTGACCTACCACTTTCCCAGCCAAGCCGATCTACTCCGGGAATGTCTCGATGCCCACCTGCGCGAGCGGGTCGAGTGGATCGAAGCGGCGGCAAAGGAACTGCGACAGCGCCGGCTCGGCTCATCTGAACTGGGAATCGAAATCGAGCGGCTTTCGGCGGCTGCGGCAGGCGGCCCCGGGTTCATCACCGAACTGGAAATCCACCTGCACGCAGCTCGACACCCTCTTCTGCAGGAGGCATCGCGCCGTTGCTTCCTTGCCTACGAAGCCTTCGCTTCCACCGCCATGGAGAGGCTGCGCATCCCGGACCCGGAGCGGCACGCCGCGCATGTCGTCGCCCTCATGCTCGGCGTCGGGTTGAGAGGGCGAAGCACCAGCAGGCCCGCCGACGGCGGCCTGGCCGAAGCGCTGCAAACGATCGCCCGAGGGGCAGCAGCCCTCGAGCAGGAAGGCAAGAAGACGACGAAATGAGCAGACGACCCTTGATCCTGACGGCGATCCTGACGAGCCTGCTGCTGGGGACGGCCACCGCCGCGGCGGTGATCCTCAAAGCCGGCGATCTCATCATCAAAGCCGAGGGCGGCTTTTCGCCCACCACGTTGCCGAAAAAGCACAATGCGCCGATAACCCTTAAGGGAGGCGGAGAACTTTCGACCAGGTCGGGCCAGCTTCCTCCCATCCTGAAAACCCTGACGATCGAATTCGACCGCCACGGCGCGGTGGAGACGCGGGGCCTGGAAGTTTGCCGGCCGGGTGAGCTGCAGTCGACCGACGTGCCGGCGGCCCGCCGCGCCTGTCCGGGCGCGATCGTCGGCGAGGGCGCTGGCCGCGCGATCGTCGCCTTCCCCGAACAGGAGCCGATCCACATCAGCTCGCCGATCACCCTGTTCAACGGGCCGCCGAAGAAAGGGCAACCGACGGTTCTCGCCCACGCGTATACGACGGTACCCGTCCCGACGACCTTCATCGTCCCGATCGTGATCGAAAAAATTCACCACGGCGTCTACGGCTACAGGACGAAAGCGACGATCCCGAAGATCGCCGGCGGCAGCGGGGTTCCGATCGCCGGCCACCTGACGATTGGCAAGAAATGGACCTACAAGGGCAAGCGCTACAGCTACGTGAACGCACGCTGCGAAACCGGCCGTCTGCAGGCGCGAGGCGAATTCACCTTCAGCGACGGCACTTTCCTCACCGGCAGCTTCCTGAAAAGGTGCAGCGTAAGGGAATAAGCCGCCGAGACGGAAGGCCGGATGCTCAGCTCGTGGCGACGCCGATGGCGAGCAGCGGGAAAGCCGCCATGACGCCGAGGTAGGTGCCCATCGCGGCGCCGCTGGCCAGGGTCGCCGTGCGCGAGCGGGCGCCGGAGATGGCGCCCACGAGGACGAAGAAGGCGGCGATTCCGAAGCCGATCCAGAAGACGGGAGGCATTGCGCAGGCGAGAATATCGGAGAGCGGGGAGGGTTCGCCGCCCCGAAGCCGGGTCAGAGCCCGTCGCTCATCCCTTCGCCTGGCAGGTGCTGGTCAGGACCGAGCTGAGCTGGGTCCCGCCGGCGAAGGTGAAGGTGGTGCGGGCAAGGGGGAAGACGGCGCTGCCGAAGCCCTTTGGGGCGGGGCAGCCGGCGGAGAGGTAGCTGTGGCGTCGGCCGCCGAAGTGCCAGCGCCGTGAGAGGGTCATCTCGATCCCGGTCAGGTTGCGCTTCGTCCCCAGCGCCTTGCGAAGGTCGGCCCTCAGCGTGGTGCCGTAGACGCCATGGCGGTGGCTTTCGATCTGGAAGGTCATCACGAAGGAGATGGCGAAGGGATGGGGGCTGTAGATGTGGCCGAGGAGGACCTGGTGCCCGTGCTCCCGCCCGTTGAAGACGAGCAGGCGGCCGTCCATCGCGTAGGGGGTGGCGCCGGGCAGGGTGATCGTGCCGAAGAACTTGCCTTCCCCGACGAGGGAGGAGCGGCAGGCCGCCAGGGCGCGGCTGTCGGAGGCGGGCTGGATCAGCCGTACCTTGCAGATGGGAAGCCCGGCGAAGTCGAGGTGGCCGTGGCGGTTGATCTCGATCGTCAGTTCGCTGAGCTGGGGCGGTTGCGTTTCGTCTGCGGTGGCGACGTGGCCCGAGACCGAGACCGCGATCGGCACCGCGCCGGTCCGTGGCAGCGCACGCGGTCGCATCTTCGCGCTTGCCGAGACGCGCAGGTTGCCCTTCTGGACTATGTCGGCCTGGGCAAGGGCGGCGAGGGCAGCAAGCACTGCCAGGCAGGCGAGCACGGCGACGGTCCGGCCCAGCCTGGCGGCGGGGGAACGATTCGAGGAGGTCATCAGCGGGTGCCCCCGAGGCCGGTGAGGAAGTTGACCCTCCACTTCCCGCCTTCGCGGCGAAGTGGCATGTCGTTGGGGGTGCCGGCGCCGTCTCGGTAGACGAGAATCGCCTCGGCCCCCTTCACCCGCAGGCTGAGCGGGTGGACCTCAGCGGTGCGGTGCACGACGGCCGGGGGCATCTTGCTGAGGAAGCCCGCCATGATGCTTCCGCATCCCTTCCCCGCAGGGGCCGGCGAACTTGATCGCCGGGATGCCGCTTCGAGCCCCCGCCGCAGCGGGGCGGAGAGGTAGGAGCAGGCCGCCCCCCAGTTTCGCTTTGCCTGCGCATCGAGGAAGGCCTTGACCGTGGAGGCTGCCTGGGCCCGAGCGGCCGTGCCGGCCTCGCGGCTCTGGGTCGGGGTGCTGTTGATGCTGTTTTCCGGCTTGGGCTGCCGGCCGCTGCTCGCCTGAGTGGTGGCACCCCCGGAAGCGCTCGTCGCAGAAGTCGAGGTCGAGCCTCCCCCGCCACCGCCGCAGCCGACGAGCAGCGCGAGGGCGAAGAGGACTGGAAGCTTGATCGTCGCCGACCTCATCGTTTTCCTCGCTTCCGGGGCTGGTTGCAGCGCCCCCGCAGCTTAGTCGTGAAGATCGCGCCGATGTTGTTCTGGCCCAGCGCTTTGACGCTCGCGGTGGGAGGCACCGTGCAGATGTTCGTGCTGTTGACCAGCAGACCGCGCCGGCCGCCCAGGAGCGTCATCGTGAAGCGTTCGATCGGTGCGTCGGGGAGATCGGTGAACTGGGTGATCACCCCACCGCTGCCCGACGGCCCGATTTCGCCGTCGACGACGATGCGGATCGCGCCGGAGTGAAGGTCGGCGACCAGGTCGGGTAGGGCGTGTGCGGGGTTGGAGCGCAGGTACACGTCGCCTCGGAGCGGGTGGTCGAAGAGCGGCGTGAAGGCGGCGGCGCGGCCGTAGACCGAGCTGGCGGGGCAGTGTTCCTCGGCGAACTGGGCTCGCGTGCAGATGCCGCGGATGTGTTCCTGGGCGACGAACATCTGGTGGGGGATCACCACCGCCATGTCCTTCAGGTTGGAGTCCTTCGGACCGTTGGAGACGAACGAAGCACGCAGGGAAGGGAAGGAGCCACGGCGGGTGCCGCCGCGCAGGCGAAGCCCCAGCTTGGGATGGAAGCCGAGCGTCAGGCAGTTGAGGAGCTGGAAGTGAGACGTGGCGGTCGCGGTCGACTCGTGCGGGTCGGTGTAGGGCGGCCCCGAGCCGGTCAGGGTCGATTCCAGCCGGGCGGGTTCGCAGCTCGAGGGGTTGTGGGTGAATTCGGGGCGGTCGACGTAGACGCGGATGTCGCGCAGGTGCAGGGGAATGCCGTCGATCAGGTGGGGGATCGGGTCCGAGGCGCGCGAGTCGATCTGGAGCTGGGCGGTGCGGGGGTCGACGTCGAAGGCCGAGCGGACCACGATCGTGCCCAGGTCGAAGGGGCCGATCGTCGCCGCGTCGATCGTGACGAGCGAGAGCGGCGCGCCGTGGTAGGGGCCGGCGAGGAAGATGCGGCCCGGGGAATAGGTGAGCGCAGAGCCCACCCCATAGCCGGTGAGGGTGCGGCCCACCTGGCTGGCGACCGGGCAGGAAGGGCTCGCCGTCTCGGCGACGCCGCTGTTGTGGCGAGCCGCCTCGATGTCGGCATCGGGGCAGAAGGGGATGCCCGCCAGCTTGCCGGTGATCCCCTTGGGCAGCACCAGCGAGTAGGAGGTGATCTCCTGTTCGGTGTCGCGGCGCTTGAGATGGACGAAGTAGGGGGTGTAGGAGCCGATGTTGGAGTTGACTCCCCCCGCGATGGCGCCCGGTTCGAAGGGCGGCGCGGAGCCGGTCGGGCAGGGGCCGTCTTCGATCCCCGTTTCGATCAGCGTTTCGCTTTCCTCCAGCCTGGTCGGGGCGCCCTGCGCCCACGGCAGGAGTTCGAACCGCGTGATCGCCGGCCCGCAGGCAGGCGGGGAGACCAGCGGCGCCCGCTGGCCGTTCCTGAAGTTGATTTCCAGATCGGTGTAGGGAAGCTGGGGCAGTTCTTCGAACGTCGCCGTGATGGTGCCGTCTTCGGGGTTGGGGATGAGCTTCCCGGACGCCCTGACGAGGATGCCGCGCTGGGCGGATTTGGCGACGAGGTAGACGGCGAGCAGCGAGCCGTAAGGGTTGTTGTAGGGCTCGGCGAGGTAGATCGCGCCTTCCAGGATGCCCTTGTAGAAGGGGAAGCGGAGGCTGAAGTCGCCGATCTTCGAGCCGTTGGGGCAGCCGCTTCCCGGTGCCCCGGCGGGGATCTCGGCGGCGACCTGAGCCGGCGTGCAGACCTCCAGGCCGGCGCCCAGCGAGGGGTTGAGCGTCACCCCTGAGGGCAGGTGGGCCACGGCGGTGCGCGCCTGCGAGCTGCTGCGCAGGCGCGGGTTGAGGAGGCCGGGGTCCTGGTTGGTGAGCCGGAAGGCGAAGCCGCTCGCCGAGGAGGCCTTCCTGACCGAGAAGACGCCGTTGATCCGCGGTTCGAAGTTGAGCGTTTCGCAGCCTTCGACGAGCGCAGGCTGCCCGCCGGAGTCGCGGTTCAGCGCTTCGCCGGACACCGGCCCGCCCCCCCACGGCTCGGCCAGCGCCGTGAAGGCGAGCGGGCCGCCGCATATGGTCGGCATGGTCAGGAGGGCGAGCGGGGCGTTGTCGCTCTGCGCCGGGTCCCCGACCGAGTCTTTGCACCAGCCGAAGGACGGTTCGGCCTCATTTAGGCACCTCCCCCGTTCGGGGTCGTGGCTGGCGTCCCAGGGGGTCCCCCAGAGCGTCAGCGCAAAGCCGTGCAGGGCGAGGCTCTGCAGGACCTCGCGCGCCTGCAGCGTCATATGGGCGCCCCCTTCTTCGCCTTCGCCCAGGTGGGCGTCGAAGACGAGCGGGGTGCCGAAGGGAGCCGCGGCCAGCTGGGCGGCCGCCCCCGCGGCGGGTTCGACCTCGAAGAGCCCGAAGGACCGTGGTTCTCGGCTGCCGCTTTCCACCTCGATCGTGCCGATCTGGGAGCGATCCGGGCAGCTCTCGCCCGATTCGCTCGCTTCGAAGGGTGAGGTGCGCGGCGTCGCCAGCAGACCGGCGCTGCAGAACCCGGTCGCGGCGGGGTCGAAGAGGAGGCCCGGAGGGAGCTCGATCCGCAGGTTGCGCAGGTCGGCCTCTCCCCCGCCCTGGTCCAGGCCGTAGTCGAGCCTCAGCGCGTAGGGATGGCTGCCGCCGAGCGTCGCCGCTTCGCCCCCGTCGGCCCAGACGTGGGCGTCGAGGCCGGGCGAGGGGGGCGCCAGGGCGGGCGCTCGGGGCGCGCTCGCGGGCTCCGCCCCGCTCGCGGGGGCTGGGTTCGAGCTAGAGGGGGCAGGGCCCGAACCGGCGGCGGTGTGGCTTGCGCTCGCCATCCACGCCGCGCGGCGCGGGCGCTTGTGGAGATGGCGGCGGCGGTGCTTTTTCGCCCTGTGCCGGTGCTTGTACTGGTGGTAGCGGATCTTCGGGTTGCCGGGGCCTTCCAGCAGCGTGGTCAGCGTCGGGTCGACGGGTTCGGGTGGCAGGACCTGGCAGGAGTCGCCCTCGCAGAAGATCCCTTCGCCCGCTTCGGCGGCGCTGCCGATCGGCACCGTGAGGAATACCGAGCTGCCGCCGGCCGGCGGTCGCGGGACCCCTCCCGGCTGCGGCGGGGCCATCGTCGCCGCGCCCGGCGGATAGGCGTAGAGGCCGCCGGGCTGGGTGTTGCCGGAGGTGACGTAGACGCGCCCCTGCGTCGGTTCCGTGGAGTTGTCGACGACGAGGCCGCTGGGACCGCCGTCGACGACCTCGAACTTGAGGTGGCCCTCGTAGGCGCCGCTCGAGTCGAAGACCTCGACGAGCGCGTGCGGGCTCTCGGTGTATTCGGGCTGGAGGTCGTCGACGACGTAGACCTCGCCCGTGACGCGATCGACCGCCACGGCGGCCTCGCGCAGGGAGGTGAAGCCGCCCGGCGGCCCGGTGATCGTCTCCACCGGGTGGGCTTTGTCGGTTGCGGCGGGGTCGTAGACCTTGACCGTGTCGGTTGCGGCATCCGGCACGTACACGTAGCCGGCCGTGCCCGGATAGGCCGAGACCGCCAGCCCGTAGCCGTCTTCGAGGTTGCCCACCCCGAGCCGCAGCGGCTGCCCCCCTTCTTCCACCGGCGCTCCGGCGGAGTCGTAGACGCCGACGTAGGTGCGCTCGTTCACGTAGACGTCGCCGCTCGCGGGGTCGACCGCGACCCCGGTGGGGTGGGCCGAGTCGGCGCCGGCGCCGCTCAGCACCGGGCCCGGAGAGAAGCCGGGCGAGGGGCCGAACTCCCGTACAGAGCGGTGGTACTCGTTTACGTAGAGCTGCCCGCTGCCGCCGAGTCCGAGCTCGCAGGGCCCGTCGAGCGATTCGAGGCCGGTGAACTGGCCGAGATAGGGGAGGTGTGGGTTAGGGGTGGAGCTGAAGAGCGGGCTGAGGAGGTCGACGAGGCGGTGGTAGTGGTCGGCGAGGTAGAGCTCCCCGTCCCCGTCGACCGCCAGCCCACAGGGGCCGTTCAGATAGCCGGTGGGGGGCGGAATAGGAAAGAGCGGGGGAGGGGAGGGAGGTTCGGGAGCATAGGTCCAGATCGGATCGGCGGGGCCCGCCCAGGCGGCGGGCGCGGCCGCGCCGAAGAGGGAGATCGCGATGATGAAGCAGGCGACGCCGCCGAGGTGACGGCGTCGCCTGCTGCCGCTGCTCACTCAATTCCTCCAGCGGCTAGTGCCGCTTGCCGCACTTCGAGTCGCGCAGCGTCGGCCTCAGGTCCGCGGCCTTGCCGTTGTGGGCGACGAAGTCGGCGGTCGCCCGGTGGGTGCCGTGACAGATGTTGGTCGAGTTCTGCAGGAGGCCCTTGGAGCCGCCCCGCATTTCCAGGATGAACTTCGAGACCGGGGCATCGGGGACCGCTCCGAAGGTGGTGCGGATGCCGCCGTGCACCGAGTCGATGCGGCCGTCGAGGGCGATCTGGATCTGGCCGTTCAGCGCCGCCACCAGATCGGGCAGCTTGTGGCTGCTCGAGCGCAGGTAGACCGGCCCTTCCAGCGGCCTGTCGAGCAGCGGGCTCCAGGCCCTGGCGTGGCCGTAGACCGAGGCGGCGGGACACTTTTCGCCCGGCACGTTGCCTTCGGCGAACTGCACGCGGGTACAGATCGTGCCGATGTGGCCCTGGTCGAGGAACTCGCTGTGGGGCAGGGTGACGGCGGCGCGGGCGATGTCGGCACTGCCTTTGCTCGGCATCGTCAGGACCGCCCGCAGGGCCGGGTTGGCGCCGCGGTGGATCTTGCCGGTCAGTCTCAGGGAGAGCTTCGGCTTGAAGCCGAGCCGCCCGCATTCGCCCACCTGGAAGCGGTCGGTGAGCGCCGCTGCGTGGCCGAGCGTGGACAGCGAGCTGCCGGTGACCGACATCGGGTCGCAGCTGGTCGGGTTGAGCGTGAAGCTCGGCCGGTCGACCTTCATCGCGATCGAGCGGATGTCGAGCGGGAAGCCGTCGCCGCCGGCCTTCAGGACCGAGGGCAGCGGGTCCGACTTGGCGGTGATCTGCGCCGTCGCCGGGTCGACGTGGAGCGCGACCCGGGTCACCACGGTGCCGAGGTCGAAGGGGCCGGCCACGGCGGGGGTGATGACGACGAGCGAGAGCGGGGCCCCGTCATATGGCCCGGCCAGATAGGCCTTGCCGCTCACGTAGTAGGGAGCCGGTCCGGCACCCGCGCCGACCACGACCGAGCCGATCTCGGAGGCGGACGGGCACGAAGGGCTCGCCTGCTCTTCGCGGCCGCTCTTCGCCGCGGCGGCGTCGATCGCCGACTGCGGGCAGTAGGGGACGCCGGCCAGCTTGCCGAGCAGGCCCTCGGGCAGGGTCGTTTCGATCACCGAGAGGCGCTGAGTGCCGTCTTCGCGGCGCAGATCCAGCACCAGGGGGCTGAAGGCGCCGGCGATCGGGCTCACCGTGCCCGCCGAGAAGCTCGGCGAGTCGGGCAGGTCCGCCGCGCTGGAGGCGCAGCTGCCGCCGCCGGGGCCGCGGTCGATCGCGTATTTGTCGCCAGGTGCGGCGCTCTGGCCCGCCCAGGAGGCAAGCGAGGAGCTCGTCGCGTAGTTGCCGCAGGTGGGCGGGGTGATCAGCGGCGCCGTCGCGCCCTTGAAGAATTCCAGTTCGACGTCTTCGAAGGGCAGCTGCGGGTTTTCGTCGAAGGTCGTGGTCAGGCGACCCGTGTTGGGGTCGGTTTCCACGCGGCCCGGCAGCTTCAGCACCACGCCCGAGATCGGGTCGTAGACGGCGATGTACATCGCCAGCAGCGAGCCGAACGGGTTGTCGTAGGGCTTGGCCAGATAGACCGAGCCGGGCATCGGGTGGTCGAGCAGCTGGGTCCTGACTTTGACCGTGCCGATCCGCGAGTCATCCGGGCATTCGGCCGGGCCCGGCGTGAATTCGGCCGGGTGGGAGGTGCCGGGCTTGTAGCCGATCTCCGCCGCCGAGCAGCCGTCGAGGCCGTTCGCGCCCGAGGGGTTGATTACGAAGCCTTCGGGCAGGGTGACCCTGGCGTTCTCGAGCTCGGCCTCGGCGTTTTCACAGACGTCTTCTCCCCCTGCTCCTTCCGTGCAGCCTTCGTGAACCGGCAGGTGCAGGTCGACGCTGAGCCCGCTCGGCGAGTCGGCGACGTCCGTGGTCGGACGCGCCTTCAGCGTCGGGCTGAAGTCGAGCGATTCACAGCCTTCCAGGGCGGCCTGGGCTGCTTCGTTGGAATCCCAAATGCCCGGTTCCTGCCAGGAGTCGACTTCCATCGAGGTCCGCAGCGGCGTGCCCGGGCAGGCGGTCGGCATGGTGAGAAACGGCTTTGGCGGCGCGGTCGAGGGGTTCGGGCCGACATAGGTGCCGGGAGTGCCAGCGCACAGCGCGTTTTCAAAAGAGCCGAACTTGCACCGCTGGATGTCGTGGCTCGGGTCCTCCGGCACCCCCCAGAGGGTGACCGTGACACCTCTCAGCGGGAGCGCCCCATCCTGTGCGATGCCGCTGGCCGTGAGGGTCAGGCCGTAGTCGCCGCCGGTGTGGACCCGGGCGTTCAGGCGCGTTCGCGCGTGAGTACCACCGACATCGAAGGCGAAGGCTAACTGAGCCGGGACTCCTGGCGGCGGCACCATGTTGTATACCCCCGTCGACAGCGGCCCCAAGGAGCCAGTGTTGTCGACGCGGCTCACCCCCACCTGGGAGCTTGGCGGGCAGTCCTGTTCGCGGAACTGCTCCTGGGTGCACATCGGGAGCGCCTGTGGGTTGCCGACCAGCCCCAGCGGCGGGTCGACCTTGATGTCCTTGGCTTCGCCGACGATCATAGCCTGGTCTCCGAGGAAGCCGGAGATGGAGGTATCCCTTCGGGTGGTGAAGGAGATGTACGTCGTCAGCGAATACGGGTGGCTGCCGGCCTGGGTGTCCGGCGTGCCGTCTGGGTCGAGCGCCGAGGCGCCGAGGTTCGCAATCGCGAACGGCGGCGTCATCGAGCTGATCGCGGTGGTTTCGGTGCTCGTGACGGTCGGCGCGCCCCCGCCGCTGACCGACAACGTGTTGGTGACAGTGCCTTCGACGGTCGACGCCACTTCAAAGTGGGCCGCGAACTCTCCGACGCGGCCGGGCGGGAACACGCCTGGATGGGTCCAGCTAATGGTCTGGCCCGAGATCGAGCAGGTGATGTTGTTTTGGAAACCCCAGCCCTCACAATTCGTCGGAGTCAGGCCGTTCGGAAGCGTGTCGGTGACCGTCATGTCGCTGCCATCGGTCGGTCCACTGCCGAAGTTCGTGACCTTGATCAGGTAAGTAGCCGATTCGCCCGGCGCGAAGTTGGTGGGCTGCGAGCTGGAGACGATGCCCCAGGCCGGCGAGGGCCCCGCGCCGAGGGCAGCGGTCGGGGCGAGCGCGGCAAGGGCGATCAGGCCGAGGGTACCGACGGTGGCAAGAAGGCAACGGATGGGCGTGGTCATCTTCGGGGTCTCCTTGTCGGCGGTGCGGGCGGTGAGCGGCATGCGAAGCGTGGGGGCGCTCATTTACGGGCTCCGGTCTTGGCGGAAGCGCGGCGACGGCGTTTGTGGTGGTGTTTCTTCTTCACGCACTTGCCGTGCCTGAGGACGAAGCCCTTCCTGCAGTGCTTGGGGGTTGGGTTGCCGGGGCCCTGGAAGACTGCCGTGCCGGCGCCCACGGCCACCGGGGCGTGGCTGCCTTCGCCGCGGCAGGATTCGCCTTCGCACGGCGCGGGGGGCGGCGGTTCGGGGAACCCGCCCCCGACCCGCGCGTCGTAGAGGTCGGCGTAATCGTCCTGGTCCTGGCCGATGAGCCGATTGCCGGTCTGGAAGAAGGCGTCGGTGCCGCTCGGGCTGGCGTCGGTGAAGTAAGAACCCGAGGCGCCGCGGCCGGACGAGATCAGGTACAGGCAGCCGCCATTGTCGGCGGAGCTGTGGCAGCTGCCGGACCCTTCGGCCTCCCACTCGTAGACGTCGTAGAGGCCGTTCGTGTCGCTCGGGAGGAGGGCGTCGGCCGAGGTGAAGAACAGGCGACTGCCATCCGGAGTGAGGTTACGCGGCCGGTACAGCGGCGAATATGACCAGCGAAGACTCGAGAGCCCGGTCGGCCTAGCCCCGCTCGGGTTGCACGACACGCAGATCAGCCGGTTCGCTTCGGCGTCGTAGAGGTAGGCCTCGCTGCAATTCGGCGGAATTTCGCTCCCGTTGTTGAAGCCGCAGTTCGTGCCGTTCACACTCGTGTTGTCGTAGCCGGTCAGGCTCGCCTTAGAGTCGAAGGCGAGGTGAGCGCCGTCGGGAGTCACCCGGGTGGGCTGGTATTCGGGGTATTCTTCGATGTAGGTGGTGGCGATGAAGGTCGTCTGACCGTTATTCCAGAGGTAGAGATTCGGCTGTCCGGGAACCGCGGTGTCGCCGTGCGAGTTCGCGTTGGCGGCGAGGACGCCTTCGGCGACGAAGTAGACGTGGGAGGCGTCTTCGCTGAGCCCGGCGATGAGCCGGAACCGGGCGTCGTCAGCCGCGGTGAGGTCGGTCAGCTGGCCGGTTTCGACGTCGTAGTCGTAGAGGTTCTTCCCGCTGCCGGGGACGGCGTCGTCGGTCAGCGCCCCTGCGCTGGTGAAGAGGACGTGGGAGCCATCTACGCTGGCATCCTGGTAGAGCGCATCCGGGCTGCCGAGGGAAGGGGTGCGCTGGGAGGCGGAGACGTCGACCGTCGTGGTGCCGTTCAAGCGGTCGTAGATGTGGTGGTTGAAGGACGGGCCGGTCTGGAAGGCGATCCGCGAGCCATCGGCGGAGATCGCGTGGGCGGTAAATTCGGCGCCCCCATTCCACCCTCCGGGGTGCGCCCCGTAGACGGGGGTGCATTCGGCGTCGGTGCAGCTCGTGCCCGAGGTCGGGATCAGGCCGACGAGACGCAGCTGGCCTTCCACCCACTCATACAGGTTCCCCGTTTCATTGGGGGGCACCGGCGGCGCTTCTGGCGTCAGGGCGTCGTTGGCGGTGAAGATGACGTGGCTGAAGTCGGTCGAGGCGCCTTGGAAATAGGCTACGAAGCCGCCGCCGCTCCGGGTCGGCGGGTTGACGTCCGTCACCAGTTCATAGGAGTCGGCGAGTGGATGGCCGACGTAGAGGTTCGCAATATAGGGGCCAGGGGCGCCGGCAACAAGCGGCGGTTCACTATGCCTGAGGACCCCGCTCGACAGATCGGACGAGAAGGGCAGCGAATAGTTGTCATACCCTGGCGGGCCACCGTGGGTGTTGTCCCTCGTAAGACTCACCGCCTGCGTGGACCAACCGCCCGCGCCCCGCGAGGAGATGTATTGGGTACGCGTTCCGGGCTGCGCCCCGGCGAAGGGAGTGTACGATTCGTAGAAGATCCGTTCCCCGTCCACCGAGGCCTGCTGAGGAGGATTCCCGTGGAAGGTCTCAGCGACATCGCCGTCGTTCTTGTCGACCGGCGAGACCTGCTCGTAGGCGCGGCAGTCGGGCAGGAAGGATGAGAAGTTGGCACGGAGCTGGGCGTTCGGGCAGCCCGTGCCGGAGGGCGTGGCGGTGTCGTAGATGAACGTGCGGTCCTCTCCGGTTCTGGTGCCGATCGAGTTGGTCGCCACCACCCGCCAGTGATAGGTCGTGTTCGCGCTGAGGCCGCTGACGTGCTGGCTGGCGAGCACATCGCTAGTGCCCGAGCCGATATCTTCGTCCGGCACCGGCACGCTGTTGCCGTAGCTCGTGCTGGTGCCCCATTCGAACCGGTAGGTCGTATCGAACCCCATCGGGTTGATTTCCGCGTTCAGGTCGACCGAGCTCGAGGTCAGGTTGCTGGTGTAGGCATTGTCGATCAGCGGCCGGCTCAGCGTCGTGAACGTTTCATCCGAGCCGGGGTCGGAGCCGCCCGAGTAGGCGGCGACCAGCCGGAAGTGATAGGTCGTGTTTTCCGCCAGGCCGGTGACGTCGGCGCTCACCGGGACGGGGCTCGAGCCCGACGGCGTGCTCGCGCAGGGAGCTTCTTCGCCGTAGGCGGTGGTGGTGCCGTAGTCGAAGTGGCAGTCGGTGATCGTCGTTCCGTTGGGGTTGACCGTCCCGTTGAAGGTGGCGCTCGTCGCCGCAACGTTGGTGGCCTGCCCGGTCACAGTCATGACAGGCGTTTCGAACGTCAATTCGGAGCTGTAGCTGACGACGCCGTTCGAGTTGTTGGCGGCAAGCCGGAAGTGGTAGGTGGTGTCCGGCTGAAGAGCGGACAGGCTCGCGCTGACTTCGGTCACGCCGGCGTACGGAGTGGCCGGCGAGCAGGGAGCTTCTTCGGCTGCTTCGAACCCTTCGGCTTCGAAGTGGGCCTGGGTCACGTATTCGAACCGGCAGCTTTCGACTTCGCCGCCGCCGGCCGGGTCGACTTCGCCGTGCAGCGTTGCGGTGAACTGTTCCCCTTGGGTTGCCGCGGTGACGGTGACATCGGGGACCACCACGGCCGGGCCGTACATGGATACGGGTCCGAAGAGCGGACTGACGTAAATCCTTCCGGTCGAAGCGTTGACCCCGATCGCACCGGATTCGTTCTTACCGAACTGGGAATTGAGGTTTCCCGACGAGTCGTATTCGGCGGTTTCGTTTTCACCGAAGAATTCGCCCTGGAAGACGAAGACGGAGTCATTCGATGGGTTCACCGCCTCATATCCCGCCGCGCTGCTGGTGAGCACCGAGGCGAAGGAGCCGCCGGCGTCGAACTTGACGACGTTTTCGCCTCCGAGGAGCGAGCCGTTGTAGACGTACAGTTCGCCGCTGGAGTTGAGCGCGATCGAGCCCGGCATCGTCAGGTGAGAGTCGGAGATCTGGCCGACGTATTCGCCGGCTTCGTTGAACTCGTCGATTACGGCATGGCCGGGGTCGGAGACGTAGACGTCGCCGTTCACCGGGTTGACAGCCACGCTGAAAGCCGCTTCGAAGAAGGAGCCCTCCGTGAAGCCGCCCTGGGGAGTTTCGCTGCCGGCGGAGCCCGCGCACTCGGCTGCCTGTTCGGCGCTCGAGAGTGAGGCATATTCCCTGCCGCTGATCTGACAGAGGAACGCCCCCGATTCGGAGAAGCGGTCGATGACCTGGTGTTCGGCGTCGGCGAGGTAGACGTCGCCGTTGTTCGCGCCGCCCGAGCTGTCTACGGCGAGGCCACGACTGGCCGTGAAGGTGTTGAAGCTGAGCATGGCAAACGACCCAGCGGGGGTTTCGGATCCTTTCAGTTCGACCCCAACGTAATGCCCTTCGGCGTCGAACTTGTAGGCGTAGCTGATGCCGTTTTCGGGGTTGAAGCCGCCGACGTAGACGTCGCCGGCGCTCGGGCCGGTCGAATTGTCGACGGAAATCGCCAGTACATCCCCGAGCGTGCCTTCGGGAGTATCGCTGCCGTTGAAGCTGCCTTCGGGCTGGTGGGCAACCTTGGCCGCGGCCGGCGCGGCGCCGACCGCCAGCAGCGCGCCGCACGACACGACCACCACAAGCAGCGCGAGACGGGACGTACCGAGCGCTCGGCGGGCTGAGGGCGCACTGCTCCCGTCGCCGCCAGGCGCACCGGCCCCCGAGAACGCAACCGAGTCGTTGGCGCGCCGCCCGGCGAGGGCTGCGCGGAGACGTGACAGGGGGCTGCGGTGTGCGTTCACCCGGGTACCTTTCTGTGAGTGGTTCATGCGGCGAAGTCGAAGTCGGTGGTGAGAGTCAGGGCGCGTAGACGGCGCCGGTAGTGGCAAGAGGTCCGATAGGCGCCTGCCCTCCACCCCTCCGCCCGGCTGTTTGGGGAGCCGGACGGCGGGGCGAGGGTCTTCGAGCGGTGTCGTGGGAGCCCGACCGCGGCCGGGGATGCCGCGGCGATAGCTGGGCCGCCTCCCCCGCTCGAGGGAACCGACAGGGAAGCGGTTCCCGTTGCGCCGTCTGCCAGGAGAAGTAGACGAACGCAACCTGAGCGGCGCGATCGGGGGCGCCAAGTGGATGGCTCGGATGCCTGAATCTCTGCTTTCACTCCCTCTCCCTCTGCCATGAGTCCCGCTGCTCACCGAATCCGGCGACCCCTGCGCGAACTCCCGGTATGTCCCTGCACCCAGTCGATGCTTCACTGGGTGGTCCTAGTTCCCAAAGATTGTCGGGTGTACCGACGCGGCGAAGCAAATCACAGATTCGGACAAGTTGTCAAGCAAATGTTCCCGTTTGGTGGGAGGAGTTCCTGGAAGGTGATACGGAACCCCGCAGCCACCGCGCTCAGCTCGGGGAATCCCGGCTCAGATGGAGGCTTGGGCGATGCGGTGAGCCTCGGCCGGACCCAGGTACGGCATCAGCACGAACTCGGCGAAGTCCGGCAGCAGCCCGGGAAGCGAGGCGGCGTCGCCGAACGCGAGCGAGCGGCTGAGCATCGAGACGAGGGCGCCGACCAGCGCTTCCTCGGTCGAGTCGGGCAAGGGGCGAGGGTTGGCCCGCTCTGCTCTTCCCGGCTCCAGGAGGGTGACGAAGCCGTTGACCTGCTCGCGAAAACGCTCCCCCACCACGAACCCCGCGGCGACGGAATCGACCAGGCAGAGCCGCGCCAGGTCGGGGTTCTCGGCGAGGAAGGCGAGCAGCGCCCGCAGGCCGGCCACCACGCGGTGGGGCCAGTCGGGGATCGGCTCGATCTCCTCTTCGATCAGACCACGCAGGTGGGAGAGGACGATCTCGAAAGCGGCGAGGAAGCACTCCTCCTTGCTCTCGAACTGCTCGTAGAAGGCGCGCTTGGAGACCCGGGCCGCCTTGGCGATCTGGCCGATGGTGGCCGCGTTGTAGCCGCGCTCGGCGACCACCGCGGCGAGACCGGCGACGATCCGCTCCCGCTGGTGCGCCGCGATCTGCTCCCGCGAGTATCCGTGACGGCCCGAAGGAAGGGGACCCAGCTCCTCCTCGCTTGGCACGTCGGGCAGGATATCTATCCCGCCTCGGCCGGCGGCGGCGAGAGCTCTTCGAGCGCCGCCTCGGTGCCCCGGTAGGGCAAGACAACGGTGTACATCAGCTGCTGCATGATCTCCTCGCCGCGGTCGAGTTCGTCGCGTTCGAGGGAGATCCGCATCTGGTTGAAGACGGCCCCTCCGACCGCCTCCGCGGTCGCGCGGGTGAGGAGGCCCGGGTTCGGCATCGCCGATCGGCCCTGGTCGATCAGGTCGAACATCACCTCCATCCCCTCGTCTTTCACCAGCTGCGCCCGCGGGCCGGCCGAGAAGGTCTCGATCAGCAGCATCCGCGCCCGCGCCTCGTCTTCCCGCCAGAAGCGCAGCATCGCGTAGCTCGCCGCGCGAATCTGCTCGCGCCACTCCGAGGTGCCGAGCAGGGCTTCGCCGATCGCTTTGAAGAACTCGTCGCGGGCCTCGAGGAGGTAGGCGGTGAAGCAGTCTTCGAGGTCGCGGAAGTGGCGCTCGAAATCGGTGCGGGCGATCCCCGCAGCCCTGCTCACCGTCTCGACCGTGGCCAGCCTGTACCCGTCGCGAAGGGAGACCTCTACCAGCGCCGCGAAGATCTGCCGCCGCTCGGCCTCAGGCGGGTGCGCCCGCCGAGTCGTGCACGAGCTCATCGGCGGTTCGCACCGCCTCGGCCTCCCCCACGTAGGGGCTGAGGACGAACTCCACCGCCTCGGGCAGGAGCTCCAGCAGCTTTTCGGCTTCGCCGAGGATCAGCCGTTGGTAGGCCAGCCAGAGGACTCCGCCCGCGAGCGTCTTCTCCAGGCTCTGAGGGAGCTCGGGACCGCGCGAGTTGAGCTCGCGCCCCGGGCTGAGCAGCGGCTCGAAGCTGCTCAGCGCCTGCTCGTAGCGGGCGGCCATCACCGGCCCCGCCGTCAGCGCCTCGACCAGGCAGACCCGGGCGACGGTCGGGTTTGCCGCGATCTGCTCGAAGAGGACCTTGACCGCGACGGCGACTCGCTGCGCCCAGGTTCCCGGCGTCTCCCGGTAGGCGCGCGCGACTACGTCCCTCCCTTGTTCGGCGGCCTGGTCGAACAGCGCCACCAGCACCCCCTCTTTGTCGCCGAACAGCTTGTAGAAGGTCGAGTACCCGACTTTTGCCCGGCGCACGATCAGCTCGGTGGTGGTGCCCTGGTAGCCGCGCTTCGCCATCAGCTCCGCGGTCGCACGCAGAATCCGTCGGCGCTGGTCGTCGGCGCTCGCTTTCCGGCTGACCGGCTGGGGACCCGGAGGCACCCTCAACGCCTTCCCTGGTAGAGCGCGCATATGACCAGAATAGCGCCCTGGTTGAGAGGGTTTCGATTGCTGGAAGAATCGGCAGCGCTGCTCGGAGGAATTGCGTTCCCAAAGATGGGATAGGGTACCGAAGCGCATGAGCGGGGAAGAAGGGGGTCGCGAGGGCAACTTGTACCCGGGGGAGGGGACCAGGCAACTCATCTGCACGACGATGCTCGAGACGGTGGGGGAACTCGGCTATACGCAGACCAGCGTCGAGGACGTGATCAGGCGCGGTCACTTCACCAGAAACGGCTTCTACCGCTGCTTCACGAGCAAGGAGCAATGCTTCGAGGCCGCGTACCGCTGCGAAACCGAGCGATTGCTCTCGGCGATCCTGGAGCCTTGCCGGTCCGGCGTGGACTGGACCAGCGGATTGATCGATGCGCTGGGGACCGCGCTTGACTTCGTCGCCGAGCACCCGTTGAGAGCGCAGGCGCTGCTGAGCGTGGGCCAAGGCGCCGAAGACGACATGGCGGCGGTACAGCAACAGCTTTTCGAGCGCCTCACCCGCGCCCTCGACAGCGCGCGCCGCCTGCCAGGATCGAGACATTCCGCTCCTCCGTTGACGGCGCCACTGATGATAGGCGCAATTGAAAATGTCATGCGCGGACTCCTGGTCAGCGGCGAATCCGTGCGCGCCCCTTCCCTCCTCGCCGACCTCACCTACCTGATCGTGCAGAGCTACTTCGACGACGAGGTGGCCTTCGCGGCGATGGACGCAGCGAAGGCTCGCTGACCAGTCGTCGGTGGCGTCTGGTCTGGGAGTCAGGCCCCGGCGTGGCGGCGCCGAGCCCGCCGGACCAGCCGCTCGATCGCGATCCAGACCAGCCCGATCAACAGCAGAGGCAGGGCGAAGAAGGCGACGACGCCGAGTCCCGCCGCGAAGCTGAGGGCGAGGGCGGCCACGATCGCCGCGAGGATCACGTCGACGAGGAGGGCGCGGCGGGCGCGGGCGCCGGGGGTCATTTGCTCCCCTTTACGTACACCGCGAAGAAGTCGCGTTCGTCGGGTTCGAGGTAGCGGGTGCTGGGCCGGAACATTTCCGGCAGCAGGTTCGAGGGTTCCACCGCGCCCGGGTGGCGGTAGGTGATGAAGCTGGTCCAGTCTTCGTTGATGTCGAGCTCCATCGCCCGCACCGCGCCCGCCCGCTGCAGGATCTTCGCCAGCGATTCGACCGTCTGGTAGTTGGCGGCGGCGTAGATCAGGTTGCCACGCTTGTCGACGCCGAGGCCCGAGCGCCAGACCCGGATCGCGTTGTTGACCGTCGCCCCCCATTCGGGACCGTCGCTGAGGTTCGGGTTGAGCTTGCCTTCGTCGATGATCGGCGGCAGGTTCTGCTTCGCGAAGACGATCTTCGGGTTGACGCGTTCGCCGTTCTCCCAGGGACGGATGTCGACCCGGCCGCCGCGGTACTCGACCAGGGTCGCGATCCCGTCCACCATCGGCGCCAGCACCTGGCCGCGGTAGACGAGGCCGGCGTTCGAGGTTTCCAGTGGGAAGCCGCCGTTGAAGGTGGCGGCGATGCGGTCGCGCTTCGAGGGCGGCACCTCGGCCGGGCCACGGTTTTCGAGTTCGGGCGGCTCGGCCAGGCCGGGGACGTAGACGAGGTGGGTGCGGCCGCTGTCGATCCAGGCGACGCCGGCGACGAACTGCGGGTATTCGGGGTCGCTGCGGAAGGTGGTGAGGAGGACCGGCGGCCGCTTGCCGGCGGTGGCCGAGGCCGGCTTCCAGACCCCCTCGCCGGGCAGCGCCGGGTGGATCAGTGGCTTGATTGGTGGCGGCCGGTAGATGTGGACTTCGTGTTCTTCGGGCGCTTCGGCGTCCGCGGTGGCGACGCCGACCCGCGGCAGCGACCTCAGCGGCGGCCCGCCCTTCGACGGCGCGTTCAGTTCGTAGTACCAGTTCTCGATCTGGGAGACGAGCGGGTTGCCGCCGTGGGCGCGCACCCACTCGACCGTGGCGATGTTCCAGCTGATGTTGCGCGAGCGCCGCAGCGCGTGCACCCAGGAGAAGGCAGCCGGAACCAGGCAGATGACTGCCGCGATCAGGAGCACCCGGCGGGCTCGTCGCCACCGCGGAAGCGCCGGAACCTCGCGGCGGCGGGCGCGTTCTTCCACGCTTGAAGCGTGCATCCGCGTACTAAAGCGAAGCCTAAAAACCCGTAAGTAGGAATCAAAGCTGCCGACCGGCTAGGTTTGGCGCGTGCGCATCCTCGCCTTCAGCGACCTCCACCGCGACCTCGAACAGGGGGCGAAGCTGGTCGAGATGTCGGCCGAGGCGGACGTGGTGATCGGCGCCGGCGACTTCGCCTCGATCCACAAGGGATTGGAGGAGACGATCGGCGCCCTCGCCGCGATCGGGAAGCCGACTGTCCTGGTCCCCGGCAACAACGAGACCGCCGATGCGCTGCGCGCAGCGGCCGCCGAGAACTGGGGCGCCGCCACCGTCCTCCACGGCGAGGGGACGACGATCGACGGAGTCGAGTTCTTCGGCCTCGGCGCCGGTATCCCGGTCACGCCCTGGGACTGGAGCTTCGACCTCGACGACGAGGCGGCCACGGAGATGCTCGCCGGCTGCCCCGAGGAGGCGGTCCTCGTCCTCCACTCGCCGCCGAAGGGCCATTGCGACAGCGCTGGCGGCGCCGGGCACTTCGGCAGCCCCGCCCTGCTCCGCGCGATCGAGGAGAAGCGCCCCCGCCTCGCCGTCTGCGGCCACATCCACGAGTCCTGGGGCTGCGAGAGCGAGATCGGCCCGACGCCGGTGCGGAACCTCGGTCCCAAGGGGACCTGGCTCGAGGTCTGAGCCGGTGGAGTCCAGCGCCCCCAAGCGCGCCGGATTTGTCCTCGCCTCGCTGATCCTCGTCGCCGCCGTCGCCAACCTCAACCTCGCCGTCGCCAACGTCGCCCTGCCGGACATCGGCAAGGCCTTCGACGCCGGTCAGACGACGCTCAACCTCGTCGCCGTCGGCTACTCGCTCGGCCTCGCCGCCTCGGTCCTCTACCTCGGCGCCCTCGGCGACCGCTACGGGCGGAGGATGATGCTGCTCTTGGGGATGGCGATCTCGATCCCGGCCTCGCTGCTGGCCGGGCTCGCCGGCTCGATCGGTGTCCTCTTCGCCGCCCGGCTGCTCGGCGGCGTCGCCGCCGGGATGGCCTTCCCGACGACGCTGGCGCTGATCACGGCGCTCTGGGCGGGGGAGGCGCGGACCCGCGCGATCGCCCTCTGGTCGGCGCTCGGCGGCGCGATCGCCTCGCTCGGCCCGCTGCTCTCGGGGGCGCTGCTCGAACGGTTCGACTGGGGGTCGGTCTTCCTCGTCACCCCGCCGCTGGCGGCGCTGGCGCTGTTCATGGCCTGGCGCTTCGTCCCCTCCCACGTCAACGAGACGACCAACCCGGTCGACAACCCCGGCGGGCTGCTCTCGATCGTGATGGTGGCGACGCTGGTGATGGGGATCAGCCTCGCGCCCGCCCCCGGCAAGCTCGGCCTCGCGATCGGCCTGATCCTGATCGCCCTCGCCACCGCCGCCGCCTTCGTCCTGCGCCAGCGCCGCGCGCCCGAACCGCTCTACGACCTCGCTGTCGCCCGGCGGCGGATCTTCTGGGTCGCGGCCTGCGCCGGGATCATCGTCTTCGGCTCGCTGATGGCGGCGATGTTCGTCGGCCAGCAGTTCCTCCAGAACGTGCTCGGCTACTC
The DNA here is from genome assembly GCA_036378275.1 of Solirubrobacterales bacterium. Classification (GTDB taxonomy): domain Bacteria; phylum Actinomycetota; class Thermoleophilia; order Solirubrobacterales; family 70-9; genus VAYN01. The sequence goes on from DASUWV010000090.1 coordinate 51,279, forward strand.
CACCCTCGGCGCCGGCGCCGCGATCCTGCCGGCGGCGGTGCTGATGGTGATCGTCGCCCCCCGCTCGGCGAAGCTGGTCGAGGCCAGGGGCGCGCGCTTCACGCTGCTGCTCGGCTACCTCTTCTGCCTGCTCGGCTTCCTGGTGATGCTGCTGCTGTGGGAAGCGGGCAGCGCCTACTGGCAGGTGGCGCTCGGCTACGGCCTGGTCGGCGTCGGCGTCGGCTTCGCCGGCACCCCCGCCTCCCACTCGCTGACCGGCTCGGTGCCGGTATCCCGGGCGGGGATGGCCTCGGCGACCGCCGACCTCCAGCGCGACCTGGGCGGCGCGGTGATGCAGTCGATCCTCGGCGCCCTGCTGACCGCCGGATACGCCTCGGCCGCGGCCAAGGCGATCGCCGAATCGCCGAGCCAGTCCCGGATCACGGAGAGCGTCGAAAACGCCCTCACCAAGTCCTTCTCCAGCGCCGCCGACCTCGCCGGCCGCTATCCCGGCCACAGCGAACAGATCGTCGCCGCCGCCAAGGCCTCCTTCCTGCACGGCGAGGACTGGGCCTACGCCGCCGGCATCATCGCCGTCCTGATCGGCGCCGCGATCGTCTTCTTCCTCTTCCCCAGGGCCGAGGAGGAGCGAGCGCTGCTGCGGCGCTACAACGAAGAAGATGCGGGAGCCGAATCCCAGGCCGTCACCGCCCAACCTGCCCCGGCGAGCTGATGGCCTACCGCGTCCTCAAAGCAGCCGATGCCTACTGGCGGCGGTCGAATCAGATGAAGACCTGGAACACCGACTTGGCCAAGCAGCTAGAGGCCTCGGCTCTGGGGGCGCGGATGTGGCGGCTGGAACCGGGTCAGGCCTCGACCAAGCACAAGCACTTCAGCCAGGAGGAGCTCTATTTGCTGCTCGAGGGAGAAGGGCGGGTGCGGATCGGGGACGAGGTGCTGACTCTGGCGCCGCTGGACACGCTGCTGATCGGGCCCGACACCGTGCGCCAGCTGTTCAACGACACCGAAGCCGACCAGCTGTGGCTGGTGGTCGGCGCGCCGCCGGAAGACATCACCAGCACGCTGGAGATGACCGAGGAGCAGCTGCGCCACATGTACCCCGACGGTCCGCAAGCACTGCCGCCGGAGCTGCAGGACGGCTGACTCGAACTGCATCAACTTCTACGCCCAGTAGAAGTAGAAGTTGATGCAGTTCAGAGGGCGAGGGAGATCGGGGCCTCGAGCAGGGCCTTGACGCGGGCGAGGAATTCGGCGCCCTCGGCGCCGTAGAGGATGCGATGGTCGCAGGCGATCGTCGCCTTCATCAGCTGGGCGGGGACGACCTGGCCGTCGCGGACGGCGGGCGCTTCGCGGATCGCCCCGACGGCGAGGATCGCCGCCTGGCCCATGTTGATCACCGCCTCGAAGGAGTCGATCCCGTACATGCCGAGGTTGGAGACGGTGAAGGTGCCGCCCGAGAGCTCCGGCGGCGTCACCGAGCCGTCGCGGACCTTGGCGGCGACGGCGCGGGCGTCGGCGGCGATCTGCCGCAGGCCCTTGCGGTCGGCGTCGAAGATCGTCGGCACGACCAGCGCCCCCTCGGCGGCGACCGCGATCCCGACGTTGACCCGCGTGTAGAGCTCGAAGCGGCCGTCGCGGTAGGCGCCGTTGGCTTTCGGGAACTCGCGCAACGCGATCGCGCACGCCTTCACCACCATGTCGTTGAAGGACGGCACCACGTCGCCCTCCTTCGCGGCCGCTTTCAGAGCCGAGCGCGCCGCGACCGCCTCCCCCATGTCGATCTCGATCGTCAAGTAGAAGTGCGGCGCAGTCGCCTTCGACTCCGCCATCCGGCGGGCGATCGTCTGCTGCAGCTTGTTCAGCTCCTGGATCTGGGTCTCGCCCTTGGCGGTCTCGACCGAGGGACCAGGGCTTGCAGGAGCGGGAGCCGAAGCTGCTTCCTCGACGTCGTGCTTGACGATCCTGCCGCCCGGCCCCGAGCCCTTCAGCCGCGAAAGCTCAAGCCCCCGCTCCTTGGCGAGCCTCCTTGCAAGCGGCGACGCTTTGACCCTCTCGCCATCGGCCCCTCCCGCGGGTGGCGACGATTCCGAGGACTCTCCCGGAAGGGAGAGCCCGGAATCGGAGACAGGACCCGCGGCCTCGGCGGTCGGTCCCTCGGCCGAAGCGCCATTCCCGCCGATTACGGCGATCGGCGTTCCGATCGGCAGGGTCTCCCCCTCCTTGGCCAGGATCTCGTTCAGCGTGCCGGCGACATCGGATTCGTAGGCCATGTTCGCCTTGTCGGTCTCGATTTCGACCAGCTCGTCGCCGACCGCGATCTCGTCCCCGACCTGCTTCAGCCAGGTCAGGATCGTGCCCTCCTCCATCGAGTCCGACAGGCGGGGCATCACGACCTCACTCATGGGGCGGCTCCATGCCTACAGGTTGCCACTTCGCCCCGGCGGCTCTCACCGGCCGCCGAGGATCGTGCCGGCGAGCAGCGAGGCGGCCGCCTGCCGCATCACCTCGGCGCTGATCGTCTTCATCACCTCGGCCTGCCGCGCCTGCAGCTTGCCGACGGTCGCGATCGTCTCCACTTCCGGCCGCGGTTCGCCGGCCGCGGGTTCCGGCGGCGCGCTCGCCCGCGCCTGCTCGTAGGCGAGGCAGCCTTCGACCCCCTGCGCGATCAGCTGCGCCCGGTAGTCGGCGCCTTCGGGGATCGGGTGCAGGTTGTCTTCCTGCATCAGCTCCGGGTGGGTGGCGACGACGGCGTTCCAGTCCGGCACCTGCGTGCCCGGCCGCGAGGCGGCGAATTCGGCGACGGTGCGGTTCTTGCCGGCGTCGCTGACGCCGCCCGGATGCAGCCCGTGGATCGTCGGCACGACCATGCAGCGGTCGCCGACGATGCCCGCGACCTTGGCCAGGTTGCCGGCGAGGATCTGCGGATAGGACGGGTTGTCGTTGGTGCCGGCGTCGAAGACGATCACCGAGTCGGACGGTTCGTAGCTTTCCTGGAAGAGATCGAAGATCTGGTAGCTGTTGTAGCCGCCTTTGGCGTTGATCACGAGTTCAACGCCCGGCAGGTACCGGCTCAGGTAGGGCGAGGTGAGTTCCTCGAGGCTGTCGCCGACGACTAGGACCTTGGGCGCGGCCGCGGCCGGCGCGGCGGACAGGGCCAATGCCGCTAACGCGAGCAGCAAGGTCGCGGTCGCCCTCCCGAAGCTGCCGATTCGCCACACGAGAGCCCTTTCTACACGACGTAGACTGCCGCCGTGCCCGCCCCCGCTCGGTTCCGCCTCGCCGGCTGCGCCCTGCTCGCGGCCCTGGTCGTCGCGGGCTGTGGAGGGGGCGGTTCCGGCTCGACCGAAACCACCGGCGAAACCGTCGCCGCCAGCACGACCACCGCGTCGGCTAAGCCCGACGCCAAGCAGGGCGAGAAGCAGGCGAAATCCCCCGCCGGCTCCTGCCAGACCCAGCTCGGCAGCTTCGTCGCCTCGATGGACTCGCTGCGCCGCCGCCTCGCCGTCGGCGTCACCTACGACCAGTACGTGGCCGAGGTGCAGGGCATCCACTCGACCTACAAGAAGATCCCGATCGACCGGGTCGAGGTCGGCTGCCTCACCGCAGTCGGCACCCCCGCCGAGCAGGCCTTCAACCGCTACATCGAGGCCGCCAACGACTGGGGCGAATGCGTCTCCGAAGCCGGCTGCAGCTCGGCCACGGTCGAACCCGTGCTGCAGCGGCGCTGGCGCATCGCCTCGCATTTTCTCTCCGAAGCCGACGAAGGCCTCGAGGCGAGCGCGCCTTAAATAGCGGAGGCCGCCCGAAGGCGGCAAAGACGTCGGGGCCGCCTTGCGGCGACCCCGACCTGGTGCATGGAAACGATCGCGGGAACGGCTACCGAGCGGGACAAGACCCGGCTCCCAACGAAACGCCGGTGCCCGGGGTGGATTCCGCCGGGCGCCCGAACCAGTGCGGCGCCTAGCGGCCCTGCACCTCCAGGGTCCCATCAAGCATGTGATTCAAGTTAGGACCACCTCCTTTCTCTGGTCAGACGATTGAAGCAGACCGGCAGGTCGAGCCCAAGTGCCTACTTCCGTACGCTGGCCGGATCAGCGAGTTGCCCGAACACGTCGCCCGCAACCGCGCCTACTGGAACGGCTACGCCGAGAAGTGGGTGGAGAGCGGCCGCGAAGACTGGGAAGCCGCCGAACCGCGCTGGGGCAACTGGCGCGTGCCGGAGTCCCAGGTCGGCCTGCTGCCGGCCGAGCTCGAGGGCAAGGACGCGATCGAGCTCGGCTGCGGCACCGGCTACGTCTCCGCCTGGCTCGCCCGGCGCGGGGCCCGGCCGGTCGGGATCGACAACAGCGAAGCGCAGCTGGCGACCGCGCGGCGCTTCCAGCGGGAGTTCGGGATCGAGTTCCCGCTGCTGCACGGCAACGCCGAGGAAGTGCCCTGCCCCGACGCCGGCTTCGACCTCGCGATCTCCGAGTACGGGGCGAGCATCTGGGCCGACCCCTACCGCTGGATCCCGGAGGCGAGCCGGCTGCTGCGCCCCGGCGGCGAGCTCGTCTTCCTCGTCAACTCGGTCTTCGCGATGCTCTGCTACCCCGAGGACGAGAACGAGCCGCCCGGCGAGCGCCTGCTGCGCCCCTACTTCGGCATGTACCGGTTCGAATGGCCCGGGGACGAGTCGGTCGAATTCCACCTCCCCCACGGCAAGCTGATCGCGCTGCTGCGCGAGAGCGGGTTCGAGGTCGAGGAGCTGATCGAGGTCCAGCCGCCGGAGGGCTCGATGACCCGCTTCCCCGGCTCCGACCTGGAGTGGTCGCGGCGCTGGCCGCTCGAGGAGGCCTGGCGGGCGCGCAAGCGCGGTTAGGCGTTCTCTGGGCTCATCTCCGGCGGCAGCTCGTCGCCGAGGATGTCCTTGCCGCGGCGCCGCTGCCAGCGCCGCCAGGCTTCGAAGCCAAGGCCGACCGCCATCGCGCAGGCGAGCGAGCTGCCCAGCGGCAGCCAGAGGTTTTCCTTGAAGGTCTCGCCGCCGAGGTAGCCGAGCATCGAGATGTAGAGGGCCCAGAGCACCGCGGCGAAGGCGTCGGCGACGATGAACTGGCGGTAGGGCATCTCCAGGGTGCCGGCGGCGAAGGTGGTCGCGGTGCGCCCGCCGGGGATGAAGCGGCCGACGCCGATCAGGATCGCCCCGCGCCGCCGCAGCGCCGCCTCCGCCCACCGCAGCCGCGCCTGCCCCTTCTCGCCCTTGAAGAGGCGGTCGGCGATCGGGTCGCCGATCTTGCGCCCGAGCCAGTAGCTGAGGTTGTCGCCGAGGAAGGCGCCGACGGCGACCAGCGGCACGATCAGCCAGATGAGGAGGTCCCCCTGCGCCGCCAGAACCGAGGCGGTGATCACGATCGTCTCCGAGGGGATCAGCGGAAAGAGGACGTCGGCGCCGCAGGCGAGGAAGACGATCGGGTAGGTGGCGGCACTCTGGCCGACTTCCTGAGTGAGCCAGTCGAACACCTCCTCCGGCTACCCGGATCGGCTTGGTTTACCAATCGCTCGGCGGGTATTGAAGGGGCATGTCCATCTGGGTGATCGCCGTCATCGGCGTCGTTGCCATCGCGATCCTCGCGCTGATCGCCGTCTTCGTGCAAAAAGCCAGGACGCGCCGCGAACTCGAGCGGATGCGGATGCGCGAAAGGGCCGGCGGGCACCGCCAGGAGGCCGAGACGCACGCCGCCAAAGCCCAGGAGCACGAGCAGACCGCCCAGGAAGCGGCCGAGCGCGCCGAGCGCGAGCGCCAGCTGGCCGACCACCACGGGGACAAAGCCGAGAACATCGAGCGCAAGCTCTGAGAGCGAATCAAGGGGAGAGAAATGCTCATCGCAGCCGTCATCGCAATCTGCATCCTGCTGGCGCTCCTGGGTTTCCTCGTCCCCAGCCTGTCCAACCGCGCCCGTCGCGGCAGCGACAAGGGCTTCTCGATGGGCCAGCGCGCCGGTGGCAAGGCCCCCGGCCCGATCGGCCGCCTCCTCAGCAAATCCTTCGGCAAATCGCAGCGCGCCGCCGACAAGAGCCACTCCGCAGGCAAGGGCGCGCGGGCAAAGCTGCCGTTCTAGGCGCGAACTGCCGAGACGCCGGTCCTCAGGTCTTGAGGACCCAGTAGGCAAAGAAGGCGAGGCAGGCGACGATCGCGACCATCGTCATCACCGAGTCGTGGGTGAAGTGACGTAGCTTTTCCGATAGCTGCAGCGCGGCGATCACGAAGCGACGGTAGACCGACGCCGCCGAAAAGCCAGCTTGGCCCAACGTTCGTATGACGAGTTGCAACTAGCTCCATAACAGCGAAAAACGCGGGCTGCGGTCGTCCATTCGGTCCCTTGCCTGAGCGGACAACCTCCTCGATGATCCGGCGATGGACGGCGAGGGCAAGACGATCGTCTTCTTCCCCGAGGGCGCGTTCGGGCCGACCAACAACTGCGTAGGGATCGGCGACGTGCTGCGGCGGCGCGGCCACCGGGTGGTGTTCATCGTCGAGGAGTCGTTCGCGGGGACGCTGGAGGCCCAAGGGTTCGAGGAGAGGCGGATGCGGCTGACGCCGCCGCCGGAGACCGAGGAAGCGCCGGGGCAGTTCTGGAAGGACTTCATCCGCGACACGGCGCCGGTCTTCCGCAAGTCGACCCAGGAGCAGTTGGCCGAGTTCATCGCCCCCACCTTCCAGGCGCTGATCGACGGCGCCCGCTACGTCGACGACCGGCTGCGCGAGATCATCGACGAGCTCGAACCCGACCTCGTCGTCGAGGACAACGTCGTCGCGTTCCCGGCGCTGCCCGCCTGCGGCCGGCCGTGGGCGCGGATCGTCTCCTGCAACCCGACCGAGATCAAGGACCCGCTCGTCCCGCCGCCGTTCTCCGGGCTGCCGAGCGAGGACCGCAGCGAGTGGGAGGCGTACTGGCGCGCCTACCGCGCGGCCCATCGGGAGATGCACCGCGAGTTCAGCGAGTTCTGCCTCGAGCGGGGCGCCCCGGCGCTGCCGGCCGACGACTTCATCCACGAAAGCCCCTGGCTGAACATGTACCTGTATCCCGACGAGGTCGACTACCGGCGCGGCCGGGGACTGCGGCCGAACTGGCACAACCTGCAGGCGAGCGTGCGGGCGACCGACCCGGCGTGGGAGGTGCCGGAGAAGCTGCGCGACGGCGAGGGGCCGCTGCTCTACCTCAGCCTCGGCTCGCTCGGCTCGGCCGACGTCGAGCTGATGGAGAAGCTGGTGGCTGAGCTGGCCGAGGCGCCCTGCCGCGTCGTCGTCTCCAAGGGGCCGCAGGCCTCCGAGTTCGACCTCGCCGGCAACATGGACGGCGAAGAGTTCCTGCCCCAGACCGAAATCCTCCCCAAGGTCGACCTCGTCATCACCCACGGCGGCAACAACACCGTCACCGAGTCCCTCTACTTCGGCAAGCCGATGGTCGTGCTGCCGATCTTCTGGGACCAGCACGACAACGCCCAGCGAATCGATGAGACCGGCTTCGGCGTCCGCCTCGACACCTACCGCCACAGCGGCGCCGAACTCACCGGCGCGATCGAGCGCCTGCTCGCCGACGAGGAGCTGGCGGCGCGCCTGGCGCGCACCTCACGGCGACTGCAGAGCGCGCGCGGCACCGAAGTGGCGGCGGACCTGATCGAGCAGGTCGTCTCCAAGTAGCGGCACGCCTTCTGACCGCCGAAGCGGCGATGCTTCCGGCTGCGATGACTGTCGAGAGCAGACGAACGCCGCGCTCGGTGCCGGGGCTGATCGGCGAAGCCTTCCGGCTCTACGCACGCTTCCCGCTGCTCTTCCTCGTGCTCGCCGCGGGCGTGGTCGTCCCCTACCGGCTGATCGTCCTGGCGACGACGGGGGCGGGACCGTACACCCAAGCCAGCCTCGGGTTCGGCACCTCGATGCTGCTGTTGTTTGTTGAGTGGGTCTTGGTCGACCCGTTGGTCTCGGCCCTGCACGTCCACGCGGTCGCGGAGGTGGAGGAGGGACGCACGCCGCGACTTTGGCCGGTCGTTCGCCGTGGCCTTGCGGTTCTGCCGCTGGTCGCCGCGGCGGCGATCATGTCAGGTCTGGCATTCGCCGGCGGCCTGATCCTGCTCGTCGTCCCGGGGGCCTACTTCTTCCTCCGCCTCGCGGTGGTAGCGCAGGCGGCGGCGATCGAGCGAGAGACCTGGCTGGACGCCCTGCGCCGCAGCTGGGCGCTGACCGAAGGCAACGTTCTCCACGTTCTCGGGTTCGTCGTCTGCACCGCGGCTATCGGCTTCGCCGTCGGTCTCCCGGTCAAGTCACTGCTGCCCGACGTGACCAGCGCAGGGTCGTTCGCCGTCGGCGTGGCGGTCCAGGTCGTGCTCCTCTCCTTCACCGCGCTGGCCACCGCCCTCCTCTACTTCGATCTCCGCGCCCGGCGCGCTCTTCTTGCGGCAACGCAGAAGCGCGCCGAGACCTTGAGCTGATCCGCTGCGCTCAGGGTTTGGCGCGGCGGTTGGTCAGCGCCTGGTAACTGCGGCAGGGCTCGCCCCGCAGGCCGGGGCACGGCGGCAGGCCGGTCGACACCGCGACTCCCGGCACCACCGGAAGGACGAGCCGCGAGGGCATCTTCTTCGAGTAGGCGATCGCGACCTTGGCCCTTCCCTTTGGCTGGGTGTGGTCGAAGCTCCAGATCGGCTGGGTGCCGTTGGGGGCGGCGATCGTGACCCGGATGCGCGAGCCGGCGCGGTAGGCGTGGCCCTCGTAGTAGAGCGGGATCGTGACCGGGACGAAACGGCCGCGCGGGAACGGCCGCACGTCGCGCTTGCGCAGGCTCAGCACCGGCTCCAGCGGGGTGCTCTTGCGGGGGTCGAGCTTGCGCTCGTTGCCGCGCACCCAGCCGTTCTGGACGAAGGTCTCGATGCCGTCGGGCCGGACCTCGCTGATCGTCGCCTGGAGGTCGACGTTCGGCTTCGAGGAGCGGACCCAGAGGCGGACGGCGCCTGCGCCGACCACGGTCGTGTTTTCGCTCAGCGGCGCGGTCAGGTAGGAGACCGCGGTCCCGGCCGGGTTCTGCGCCCAGCTGTAAGTCGGCGTCGCCGTCCAGAGGCCGCCCGAGCCGGCGGCGGTGTCGCCGCTGAAGTCGGTCTTGGGCAGCGCGTGCGCGTTCCACTTGAAGCCGTCGGCGTGCTTGCCGCGCGGCTTGGTGTCGCGCAGGCTCCCCTTCGGCGCCAGGTACCAGGCGCGGGCCTGCGTGCCGGGGACCGGGAATTCGCTGAACGACTGTTCGAAGCCCGGGTACGGCTGGCCGGGCGATTTGCCGCCGGCGCCGTTGTCGAAGAGGACGCGGATCTGCGGCTGGCCTTCGAAAGCGGCGAGCGCTCTGTCGTAGGTCGGCTGCGCCTGGATCGGGTCGGGCGGCAGCGTCACCCCCGAGATCCCCATCGCTTCCTGGTAGATCAGCGGCGCCGCCGCCTGGATCGCGGCGGCGTGGAAGATCGGCGCCTGCTTGGCGACGTAGAGCTGCAGGAAGTCGTACCAGCGGTCAAAGGTCGCCGGGTCGAGCGAGTCGACGTGGGTGCCGTTGGTGAAGGTGAACCACTTGCGGCTGGTGCCGGTCATGTGCTCGGCCAGGGTCGGGCAGTGGCCGCCGGTCTGCTCGTCGGTCCACTGGCAGGCCATGAAGACCGGCACGTCGATCTTGTGGACGAAGGTGACGGGAGAGAGCGGGTCGGCGACCTTCGGCTTGTAGTGGTTGTTGGCCTTGATCTTCTTCAGCAGGTTGACCGCCTCGCCGTGCAGCGCCTGGTTTTCCTTACAGATCTGGTCGCCTTCCTGGATCCGCTTGTAGGCCCAGGCCTGGCCCTGCGTCGCCGAGGCGGGCATCGCGTCGTGGATCCGCTCCTTCGCCCATTCGACCGCGAAGCCGGTGTTGAGGATGCCGCCGGGGTAGAGCGTCGTCTGGGTGTTGTCGATCACCGACAGCGGCGAGATCGCCGCCAGGCTCGGCGGCTGCGTCGCCGCGGTGAAGAGCTGGCTGATGCCGCCGTAGGAGATGCCCATCATCCCGACCTGGTGGTTCAGGACCCAGGGCTGGTTGGCGATCGTCTCGATCACGTCGTAGCCGTCGAGGTTCTGCAGCGGTTCGAAGAAGTCGAAGGCGCCACCCGAGCAGCCGGTCCCGCGCATGTTGACGTCGACGACGGTGAAGCCCATCAGGTTGGCGAGGATCGCGATCCCGTTTTCCGGCCCTTCCGGGTCGGCGTAGCCGTAGCCGGAGTACTCGATCAGGGTCGGCGTCTGGCCGGCCGGCAGGGTGGGCGCTTCGACCCCGGGCGGCAGTTCGAGTTTGGGAAGCGGCAGCGCCTGCGTCACGTCCTGCGGGGGATGGACGTCGATCGCCAGTTTGGTCCCGTCCCTCGTCGTCAGGTAGCCGTAGCCGCTCGAGGGGATCGACTGGCTGTAGATGTCGGTGCTCGGCGGCGCCGACTGGGCGGTCAGGACCTGCAGCGCGTCGGACTCGGAGCCGCCGGAGGCGAGCCTGACCCGGTAGCCGCCGCCCGGCTTCAGCTTGCGGAAGAGGACGCCGCCCTGTTCGTCGGCGCGTTCGGTCTTCAGCCTGCGGCCGTTCCGGAGGAGGACCACTTTCGCCCCGCCGGGGAGGCCCGTCGCGTAGACCTGTTCGACGCTGCCGTGGGCGTCGATCGTCGCCGCGCTCGCGCCCGCCGCCGACAGCAGCAGCGCCAGCAGCGCCGAGGTGAACGCGATCAGCCCCCTCAAGATGGTCCTGTTCTACCCAAGGTCGTTTTTGCCAAACTGGCTGGCCAGCCAGTAGTATCCCGGGCGCGTGGCCGACCAAGCCGAGATCGCCGCCGGAGGAGGGACCGTCGAGGACGCCCTGGTGCTCGAGCGCGAGCACTGGCAGCAGGGGCCGCCGCTGGAGTTGTTCAAGCGGATGCGCTCGCAGTGCCCCGTCCACTGGACCTCCGAGGTGACCGAGGTGCCGCAGGCGAAAGGCTTCTGGTCGGTGACCCGCGCCGCCGACGTTCACACGGTCAGCCGCGACTGGCAGACCTACTCCTCCGAACTCGGCGGCGTGGTCGTGATCGACGAGGTCTTCCCGATCGAGCTGGCGCGGGCGATGTTCATCGGCATGGACCCGCCCAAGCACGACCGCCTCAAGGCGCTGTTCCAGGCCGGCTTCACGCCGAAGCGGATCGCCGCCCACGAGGAGGAGATCCGCAAGATCGTCGTCCGCGTGCTCGACCGGCTCGAGGGGCGCGACAGCTGTGACCTCGTCACCGAGGTCGCCCAGCCCGCGGTCTCGCGCGTGATCGGCAGCTTCATGGGCATCCCCGAGGAGGACGACGCCGCCTGGGCCGACCTGATGAACATGGCGCTGGCCGCCAACGACCCCGACTACAGCCCCTCCGCCGACGAGATCGAAGCGACGATCCAGAAGGCGATCGAGCAGGTCTTCGCGCGCTGCAGCTCGATGATCGCCGAGCGCCGCGAGAACCCGACCGACGACCTCACCAGCGTCCTCGTCAATGCCGAGGTCGAAGGCCAGCGGCTGGAGGAGCACGAGATCGTGATGGGCTTCTTCCTCCTCGTCGCCGCCGGCAACGACAGCACCAAGGCGACCTACTCGAGCGCGATGCGGGCGTTGATGGAACACCCCGACCAGCGTCAGCTGCTCGTCGAAGACCCCTCGCTGATTCCCGGCGCGGTCGAGGAGGCGCTGCGGATGTTCCCCGCCTTCGCCCACTTCCGCCGCACTGCGACCAAGGACACCGAGCTCGGCGGGCAGCAGATCAAAGCCGGCGACAAGGTGGTGATGTGGTACCCCTCCTCCAACCGCGACGAGACCCGCTACGAGGACCCCGACCGCTTCGACGTCCTCCGCAACCCCGAGCACCAGGCCTTCGGCGCCGGCGGCCGCCACTTCTGCCTCGGCACCGCTCTCGCCCGCCTCGAGCTGAAGATCCTGCTCGAGGAGACGCTGGCGCGCTACCCGAACATGGAGCTCGCCGGGGCGCCGGTCTACATCGAGTCGGGCTTCCTCAACCAGCTGAAAACGCTGCCGGTTCGGCTGACGCCGTAGCCCCCTCTTCCTGCAGCTGGTCGAAGCGGCGTGCGGGGAGCAGCCGCGTTGCCGGGAACGAGGCGAGGACCAGGAGGGCGGCGAAGAGGAAGCCGGTCTTGAGCGCGCTCAGCTGCGAGCTTTCGTAGTCGGAGACGAGCGCGCTGGTCGTGGCCTGGTCGAACCCCTCCTCCTTGGCCGCGGCTTCGACCTCGTTCGCGGGGACGAAGCTGGCGCCCGCGGCCAGGTGGGTCTGCACCTGGTCCTGGACGGCGCGGTCGATCCGCGGGTTGGAGGTGACGTTGCTCGAGAAGCTCGCCAGCAGGCCGGTGACGACCACCGCCCCGAGCAGCGCCGTCCCGAGCGAGGAGCCGAGCTGCTGGGCGGTGTTCTGCACCCCGCCCGCCTCACTGCGGTCGCTGTCGCCGACCGAGGACTGGACCACGTTGCCGAGCTGGGAGACGATCAGCCCCATCCCGATCCCGAGGACGCCCATCGCGACGAGGAAGCTGGCGTTGTCGAGCTCGGGCTCGATCGTGTCGAGCAGGAGGAAGACCGCGACGAGGAGGACGGCGAGGCCGGCGCGCACCAGCGTCCGCGCCGGGAAGCGTTTGGCCAGGGCCGAGCCGGCGAGGGCGCTGACGAAGAGACCGGCCGAGGCGGGCAGCATCCGCACCCCGGTTTCCAGCGCGTCGAGCCCGAGGACGATCTGCAGGAAGAGGGGGACGGTGAAGAAGACGCCCATCAGGATCAGGTTCTGGGCGAGGAGCATCGTCACCCCGCCGCGCAGGGTGGGGACGCCGAGCAGCCTCAGGTGCAGCAGCGGGTCCTCGCCGCTGCGCTCGCGGCGGCGCTCCCAGCTGGCGAAGAGGGCGAGGAGGGTGCCGCCGGCAGCGACGACGAAGGGCGTGAGCGAGAACCCGAACGGCTCCAGCGGCGAGTTGCGCGGGTGCAGCCAGCCCCAGTTGCTCGCCTCCAAGACGCCGAGGACGACCAGCCCGAGGCCGGCCGCGGAGAGGACGCTGCCGACCCAGTCGAGGGTCGAGTGCGTCGCCGGGGCGGCCTCCTCGCGGATCCAGCGGGTGCCGAGAAGGATGCCGATCGCGACCGCCACCTCGCCCGCGAAGACGATCCGCCAGCTCAGCTCGGTGGTGGCCCAGCCGCCGAGGATCGGGCCGACCGCGATCCCCGCGCCGGCGACCCCGCCGAGCACGCCGTAGGCGAGCGAGCGGTCCTGGCCCTCGAAGTTGGCGGCGACCAGGGCGACCATCGCCGGCAGCACCAGGGCGGCGCCGATCCCCTCAAGGACCGACCAGCCGAGGGCGAGCGAAGGCACGCTCCAAGAGGCGGCGGTGAGCGCCGATCCAGAGGCGTAGATGACCAGCCCCACGGTGAACGCCCGCCGGCGCCCCCAGCGGTCCCCCATCTTGCCGCCCGTGAGCATCAAAGAGGCCATCACCAGCGCGTAGAAGGCGATGACCGCCTGGATCGTGGTGACCGTGGTGTCGAAGTCGGCGACCAACTGCGAGATCGCCACGTTCATCACCGCCTGGTCGAGGACCATCAAGAACTGCGCTGCAGCGAGAACCCCGAGTACGCCCCACTTGGCCACGGAGCGAGCCTATTCGACCGAATCCCTACTGACCGAATCCCTACTTCTTGTCGCCCGCAGGTGATTTGTACGCGAGCAACGACACCGTTACGGGGAAGCGCTTGGTCGGGTCGGGGGTGCGCTCGATCGCGTCGGGCTGGGCTTTCTCGACCTCGTCCCAGGCGAGGCGGAGGCGTTCGCGGACGAACTCCCAGGCGGGGTCGTCCAAATCGAGTTTGAGGTTGACGATGACCGGATCGTCCTTGGGCATGGTGCCGTGTTCGAGCGCGGCCTGGGCGCGTTCGGCGGCTTCGCCGATGGCGTTCGCGCAGATGCCGATCTGAGCCTCGTCCGGCAGGTTGAGCCAGTCGTCGCCGTCGATCAGCATCTTCCGGTTGGCGGCGTAGATGTGCTTGGTCGCCCCCCGCCGGGCTTCCGTGTCGACCAGTTGCACGGCGCCGTATCGGTGGAGGACCCGCACGTGGTAGGCGATCAGGTTCAGGCTCTCGTCCTCCCCCATCTCCGCCAGCCGCTTCCTCAGGTCGTCGGGGCTCCCCGGCCGCTCGTTCAGCATCGCGAGCAGGTTGGCCCGCAGCGGGTGCGAGAAGACTTTCGCCAGCCGCTCCGGGAGGCGCGGCAGACGGCGGCCGACGCTCTCCCCCTCGTTCCCCTTATCCCGATCAGTCACGGCGCCCTCCCGATTCCGCTGGCAATGGTTTGAGCAATCGACCTTATTGCCAAAACCGGTTGATCGCAACCACAACCGGATACGGCCTCGACCACTCAATTGGCCGCCAACCGCTGCCAACCAAGATTGAGTCGACCCGCAACCGACACAACGAAAGGGGGAGCAGCGAATGGTCATGAACAAGACCCGACCGATCTGCGTGCTGATGGTCGTCAAGCAGGGCTAGTGATGGAGAGGGGTGCGGCCACAGGTCGCACCCCTCTCGACGCGAGCCCCGAGGCTGACCCACCGAACTCCGTATGGTCCAGGGACATGACGATTCAGCGGATGGACAACGTCCTGATCGTTGTCGAGGACCTCGAGGCAGCCGAAGCGTTCTTCGTCGAGCTCGGCATGGAGCCCGAAGGCGGGACGACGGTCGAAGGGGATTGGGTGGGCAGTGTCGTCGGACTCGACGGGGTCCGTGCCGACATCGCCATGCTGCGAACCCCGGACGGTCACGGCCGGGTTGAGCTGACGAGGTTCCACACCCCGCCGGCAGTGAGAGCCGAGCCGGAGAACGCACCCGCGAACGCGCTCGGCATCCGCCGCATCATGTTCGCCGTCGATGACATCGACGACGTCGTTTCCCGCCTGAGCAACCACGGCGCCGAACTAGTCGGCGAGATCGCCCAGTACGAGGACATCTACCGCCTCTGCTTCCTCCGCGGCCCCGAGGGCATCATCATCGGGCTGGCCGAGCAGCTCAGCTGAACCTCAATGGGTGCGGCGGGCCGAAGCGGTGGCTCGCTGGTTGCCCCAGGGGGCGCTGCCCAGCCACCCTGCGACCGATGATCAAGCCTCCTGCTTGCTCTCGACCCCAAGCTCCTCGATCAGGGCCACGATGCGCTCGCGGGTGGCCGGCAGCTCCAAGGCGACGACGTCCCAGACGAGATTGAGATCGACGCCGAGGTAATCGTGGATGAGTTTGTCGCGCATCCCGGCCATCTCGCGCCACGACAACTCCGGTACCCGCTCGCGCAGCGAGTCCGGCACCTGCTTGGTTGCCTCGCCGACGACCTCCAGGTTGCGGACGACCGCGTCCTGAATCATCGGGCTCTTGAAGAACGCAGTGCGGCCAGACTCGGTGTAGGCGAACACCTTGTCGATGGCGTCGCGGATATGCAGCAGGTAGACGCTCTCGTCCTTCAGAGCGCAACCGCCTCATCGAGAACACGGTCGCGTATATAGGGCGACAGGCTGGCCTCGGTGACGACATCTACATTGACCCCGAGGCTCTCCTCCAGATCGTTAGAAAGCGCGATCAGGTCGAACAGGCTGCGGCCTTCCGCCATGTCGACCAGAAGGTCGAGATCGCTTGAGGCACCCTGCTCGCCGCGGCCGACAGACCCGAACACGCGCACATTGCCCGCTCCGTGGGCAGCAGCAATGCGACAGACGTCCTCCCGAATCGCCCGAAGAGCGATAGATCGGCGGCTTTTCTTTTGCCCAGCCATGGCTAGATCGTACGCCCATCTTCGCTTGACGCTCCCCTCACGGATGTGCCTGGCTGTATCGATACGCGATACGCCAAGGAAGCGGTTGCGTGCCGCAAATCCCCCACCAGTTGTGATGAGGGTCCCACCCGGTGCCAGGCCCGCTTTAGCGGAACAGCCTCAAGTCGTTGTTGTTCGCTACGTCGGCGGCCGTCAAACTTCCCACGGGAATGGCAAAGGACTCTTGGACCCTCCCTGATCCTCGGCCCGGCGACTTTGACGCCGAGCTTGACTACGCCCACCCTGAGCAGATCGAAGTTCACGAGGGCAACCCCGACGCCAAACTCTCCGTTTTGGCAGACAACCCAGGGGGGTCAAACCCCGGAACCAGCAGGCGATCCATCCATGCTGATGCCGCTCGAAAAGGCAAGGCTGTTGAGCATCTGATTGCTGCACTTTGCGTACTAGGAAGCGAGGGCGATCTAAATGCGTGGACGAGCCTCGTTGACGATGAGGGCGTTGATCTGGTGCTTCAACAGCGCAATAGACCGGAGACGCTGTCCCTGCAGATCAAAAGCCGGCTTACGACGGCGAAAGGCATCGCGAAGCGAAAACGATTCCAGTCGCAGGTCCGTGCCGCCACCCTTCGCCCCCGAGACGATCTGTACATGCTGTTCGTGGTTGCAGATCCGAGCACTCTCGAACTAGGACCGATCTGGCTAGTTCCCAGCATTGAGTTCGTTGAGAAAGCACCTGCTGGGCCAAATCAAAAACATCGCTTTGTCGCGTCAGCCAAGACCGGCACGAAAGACAGATGGGCCTCCTATCTGGTGGAGAAGACCGAGCTTCCTGCGCGTCTGCTGGCCGCGCTCAGCACCGAACAGCCATAGGTTTCCGCGCGGCAGAGATCGCAAGATTCGCCTCAAGGTCTACCTCATGTATACTTGGCGATGATGTAGAATCCATTAGGAGACTTTCGGGTCCCTGTTATTAATCGAGACCAAGTAGAGGTAGATATGGGCAACGAGATCGGCGCGATGGGCGCGATCGACAAAGCAATGACGGAGTTGGATGAGGACGAGGCTCGCCGAGTCCTGACGTGGGCCGTCGATAAGTTCGCCCCAGGCGACTTCAGTTCCAGCCGCTCTCAGTCAAAGGTCGATAGAGAAGATGGGAGTGCGTCGGACGGTTCTTCAGCCAATGGCAGCCAAGCAGAGACCGGCGGCAACTACGAGCGGATCTCTGACCTCATGGATGAGGCTTCCCCTACCTCGATAGTCGAGTGGGTCCTTGTAGCGAGCTACTGGTATCAGGTTATTCAGGGCCACGAGAATTTTTCGGGGCAGGAAGTCAATTCAGACCTCAAGGATCTCGGTCATGGGTCCAAGAACATCACCGATTCCTACAACTCGCTCATTAGGCGGAAGCCCCCTCTGGTCCGTCAGGTGGAGAAGACCGGCCGCAGTAAGCAAGCTCGGAAGAAGTATCGCCTCACCACTGAGGGCGTTCGCACGGTCGAGCGCATGATCCAAGGCAACGGAGACGAGGATTAGTCGGTGGATCGTGAGGGCTTGGTAAAGGCTCTGAGCTCGGGGCTTCCCTCCAAGCTTGCGTCGGATCTCGCTGATGAATTCCTGGTGATCAGGCGGGATGTTGCTTCAGACGTACTTGGGCGAGCTGCACCCGGCAAGTTTGTCGAGACTGTTGTTCAAGCAATGGAAGCCCTTGAGAACAACGGTCAATACCGGGCCCAGCCAGAGGTTGATAAATACCTCCGCGGGGTGGAGTCCCGACAAAGTTCCCTCCCTGATGGACTGCGCGTTTGCGCTGCGCGACTTGCGCGCGCCATGTACGCGCTTAGGAGCAAGCGCAACATCGTTCACAAGGCCACCATTGACCCAAGTGGTTACGACTTGCGCCTCCTTTACGCAGGTGCCCAATGGATACTTGCCGAGTTGATCAGCCTGAGCCAGGGCATCTCTGGAGATGAAGCGGGACGGCTCGTTGCGGAGGTCGAGTTACCGGCAGGAGATCTTGTCGAGGTCATCGGCGATCGCCGCATAGTTCACGCTGATCTTGGAGTGCGGGAGGAGGTTCTTGTCTTGCTCATGAGCCACCATCCCGAACCCATTTCGGTAGCGGCGATCATCAGGTCCCTTGATCGGCGAAGCGAAAGCGGCGTCCGGAAGGCGGTAACTGTGCTCTGGAAGGAAAAGCTTGTCGAGCGACCACGATCTGGCGAAGTGGTGCTGACCAGCCCAGGGCTTCGCGAGGCCATTCGTGTCGCAAACGAAAACGTCGCTTGATCGTTCCCGCTTGAAAGAGACTGGCCCTGCAGCGGCATCATCGCTAAGGAGCGAGATCGAGCGCCGGCGCCTCCTCTCCCGGCAGCAGATGCGTGTACCGGGTCAGCGTGAAGGCCGGCGAGTGGTGGCCGAGGGCGCGGCTGAGTTGGAGGAGGTTGGTGCCTCGCCTGAGATGGAGCGAGGCGAAGGTGTGGCGGAAGGTGTGGAAGCCGGCCCAGGGCGCTCCTGCTTGCCGCACCAGCGGCTTGAGGACGCGCGGCCGCAGGTTGGTCGGGTCGAGCGGGGCGCCTGATTCGTTGGGGAGGAGGATCGCTCGAGTCCCGGGCGGGCTGGGCGGCGAGGTGGGCGCGGAGCTTCACGGCCAGTGAGTCCGGCAGGTGGACCTCGCGGCGGCCGTGCTTGGTCTTCGGCGGTTCGATCCGGCCGCAGACCAGGGCGCGTCGGATGCAGACCTCGGGCATGGGACCGTCTAGCTGGACGTGGAGGCGCTGGAGGGCGATCGCCTCGCTGATCCGCAGCCCGGTCGCCGCCAGAAAGCAAGCGGGATCGCGTCAACGCGCCTGACAGGATTCGAACCTGTGACCTTCGGTTTCGTAGACCGACGCTCTATCCAACTGAGCTACAGGCGCGGGTAGCGGGGTGGCGCCCCGGACGGGGGATTCTAGGGGCTTTGGGGCGGGGGGCGTTTAGGCGGGGTCTTTGAGGCGGACGTGCCAGTGGACGGTGGCGGTGGCTACGCGGTCGCCGTTTTTGTCGGTCAGCTCGACTTCGCAGGGGAACTCGACTTTGCCCTCGGCGTCGAGGGTGGCGATGGCTTCGGCGGCGTCGATGCCGAGCTTGGCGGTGGCCGTTATGGCACCGTGGGCGACCTTCTCGTAGTCGATCTCCGCCGCCTTGGCGAGGGGCGTGACGTCGCCCATGCGGACGGCGAAGGCGCCGACGAAAGCCGCGCCCGAGGCGGTCTCCGCCGCGGTGAAGAGCGCCCCGGCGTGCTGGGAGCCGACGTGGTTGTTGAGCTCGGGCCGGCGGGGCAGGACGACGGTCGCCTCCCCCGCTCCGACCTCGGTGATCTCCAGCCCGAGGTGCCCGGCGAAGGGGACGGCCATCGCCATCCCCTTGGCGATGGCGTCGAAATCGACGTTCGGCATTCCCGGAACTCCCGGCATAAATCCAGCCTACCCCGGCTGTCCAGCCTCAGCGGCCGTGGAACTCGGCGTGCCCCGGGCCGCCCTTCTCGAGGAAGGTGCGGACCGCGTTCTGCAGGTCCTCGGTCGCGAACAGCTCCGCCGCGTCGGTCCGCACCGCCTCGTCTGCGGCCGGGATCCCGCCTTCGCGGAACCGCCGCAGGATCAGCTTGGTCATCGCGTGCGCCTTGGTCGGCCCCGCCGCCAGCTCGGCCGCGAACGCCCGCGCCTGCGCGTCGAAGTCCTCGCCGTCGAAGATCACGTTGACGACGCCCCAGCGCTCCATCTCCTCGGCGTCGAAGATCCCCCCGGACATCACGAAGTGACGGGCGCGGACGCTCCCGGCCCGCTCGGCCAGCCGCTGCGTCCCGCCCATCGAGGGCGTCAGCCCGACCACTTTCTCGACCAGGCCGAACTTCGCCCGCGGCGAGGCGACGATCAGGTCGCAGGCGAGCGAGAGCTCGAAAGCCGCGGTCAGGGTCAGCGCGTGGGCAGCGAAGACGACCGGCGCCGGTAGCTCTTCGACCTGTTCGATCATCCGCAGCAGCTCGTCCCAGAGCATGCTCCCCTGCTCCGGCGTCAGCCCGGCGAAGACGTGGACGTCGACGCCGCCGGAGACCGCCCGGCCCTCGGCCCGGATCAGCAGCGCCCGCGGCGGCTCGGCGGCGACCGCGTCGATCGTCGCCCGCAGGTCGTCGATCATCCGCTGGTCGAAGAGGTTGAGCGGCGGGCTGTCGAGGGTGATCACGGCGAGGCCGCCTTCCTCGCGTTCGAGCCGCGCCGCCGGCCCCGCGCCGGCCGCCCCCTCAGGGCACACGGTGGACCTCGAAGAGGTTCGTCCCCAGCTCCTGTTCGGGCAGCCCGGCGGTGATCGCGATCAACTCGCCCGACCTGGCGACGCCGTACCGCCCGGCCAGCTCGGCGCACATCCCGAGCAGGCCGCGCACGTCGGAGTCGTATTCGGTCTGGACCGCGGTCACGCCGAACAGGAGGTTAAGCCGCCGCACCGTCTCGATGCGCGGCGAGATCGCCAGCACCGGCACGTCGGGCCGGTGGGCGGAGACGAGCCGCGCGGTTCGCCCGCTCGTCGTCGGCACCACCAGCGCCTTCAGCCCCAGCCGGTAGACGGCGCCGACGGCGCTCTGCGCGACCGAGTCGGCGATGTCCTGCGTCGCCTGGTCGGTGCGGCGGAACAGCCACTCGCCGTAGGGAAGGTCGGGCTCGGTCGCCCGCGCGATCTGGTCCATCACCCGCACCGCCTCGACCGGGTGCTGCCCAACCGCGGTCTCCTCGGAGAGCATCACCGCATCGGTGCCGTCGTAGATCGCGTTGGCGACGTCGGTCACCTCGGCCCGGGTCGGCCGCCGCGCGGTCACCATCGAGGCCAGCATCTGGGTAGCCGTGATCGCCGCCTTCGAGCGCCGACCGGCGGCGCGGATCAGCCGCTTCTGCACGATCGGCACCTGCGAGAGCGGCAGTTCGATTCCGAGGTCGCCGCGCGCCACCATCACCCCGC
>DASUWV010000091.1:0-14695 GCA_036378275.1 Solirubrobacterales bacterium
GCTGGGCGACTTCTTCTCACACCGGCTCGACCGCAGCCGCCCGCTCTGGGAGACGACCATGCTGGAGGGGCTGGAGGAGGGCCGCTGGGCGCTGGTGACGAAGGTGCACCACTGCCTGATCGACGGCATCAGCGGCGCCGAGGTGGCGTCGATCCTGCTCGACACCGAGGCCGAGCCCGACCCCGGCGCGACGACGCTCGCCGAGGTGATCGCCTCGCAGAAGGAAGAAGCTTCAGATCTGGGGAGGGTCGCCAGATTGCGGGGTGTGATGGGCGGCGCGGTTCGGGGCGGAGCCACCGCCGCTCGTCACCCCCGCAGTGTGGCCTCGCTGCTCTCGCAGTCGTGGGCGATGGCGGAGACGCTGGTCCGCGACGAGCTGATGGCGGCGCCCCACACCAGCCTCAACGAGGCGATCGGGGCGACGCGGCGGATGGCCGCGGTCGAGGTGCCCCTGGAGGACGTGAAGCGGGTGAAGCGCGAGCTGGGCGGCACCGTCAACGACGTGGCGCTGGCGGCGACCGCCGGCGGCCTGCGGCGCCTGTTCGAGGAGCGCGGCGAGGGCGTCGACCACGTGCGGGCGATGGTCCCGGTGAGCGTGCGCGCCGCGGGCGAGTCGCTGGCCCTCGGCAACAAGGTTTCCTCGCTCTTCGTCGACCTCGTCGTCGCCGAGCCCGACCCGCTGCTGCGTTACCGCAAGATCGCCGCCGCCTCGCGCGAGCTGAAGAGCGGCAACGCCACCGCCGGCACCGAGGCCGTGATCAAGGTCGCCGGGATGACGCCGCCGATGATCCAGAGCATCGTCGCCCGCCTGATGTTCACCCCCCGCCTCTTCAACCTGACGATCACCAACGTCCCCGCCTCGCCGATCCCGCTCTACGCGCTCGGCTCGCGGATGCGTCGCGTCGTCCCCCTGGTGCCGATCTTCACCGGCCACGCCGTCGGCGTCGCCGTCGTCAGCTACGACGGCACCCTCAGCTTCGGCCTCAACGCCGACCGCGACACGGTCGCCGACCTCGAGGTGATGCGCGCCGGGATCGAGGAGTCGCTGGCCGAGCTTCAGGCCTGCTCCGGCACCATCTCGATCGCGCCGCAGGGGCACTCCTCGGCGCAGATCCCGCAGCCCTTGCAGTAGTCGAGGTCGATCTCGTAGCGCTCGCCGGGGGCGCCGAGCTTGATCACGGCGTTGTCGGGGCAGACGCCGTAGCAGTTGTCGCAGGAGAAGCAGTTGCCGCAGGAGAGGCAGCGGCGCGCCTCGAACAGGGCGTTGCCGGGCTCGAGGCCGCCGACCACCTCGTCGAAGCTCGAGGCCCGGCGCGCCGCCTCGAGGCGGGGCTGCTCGGTGCGGGGCGCATCGGTGTAGTACCAGGGGTTGAGTGAGTCGAAGCCGGCGAGCTGGTGGCGCGGGGCGGCGGCCGGCTCGACCCCGCGCAGCCACTCGTCGATGTGGCGGGCGGCGCGCTTGCCGTGGCCGACGCCGACGGTGACCGTGCGCTCGGCCGGGACCATGTCGCCGCCGGCGAAGATCCCCGGGTGGCCGGTCATCATGTTCGGCCCGACCGCGACGACGCCGTCGCGCTCCTCGATACCCGGCACGCCCTCGAGCAGCGAGAGGTCGGATTCCTGGCCCAGCGCCAGCACCAGCGAGTCGGCCTCGAGCTCCTCGACCTCGCCGGTCGGCTGCGGGAAGCCGCTCTCGTCGAGCTCCATCTTCTCCACTTGCAGCTTGCCGCCGTCGAAGCTCTTCACCGTCTCCAGCCAGCGCATCCGCACGCCCTCCTCCTCGGCTTCGGCGACCTCGAAGGCGTGGGCCGGCATCCGCTCGCGGGTGCGGCGGTAGACGACGACGGCGTCGGTGGCGCCGAGGCGGCGGGCAGTGCGGGCGGCGTCCATCGCGGTGTCGCCGCCGCCGACGACGGCGACGCGCCGGCCCAGCAGCGGCCGCTCGCCCTCCTCCAGCCCGTGCAGGAGGGAGACCGCGTCGACGATCCGCGCCGCCTCGCCGGCGGGGACGTAGGCGCGGCGGCCGATGTGGGCGCCGACGGCGAGGAAGGCGGCGTCGAAGCCGCCCGCCCTCATCTCGTCCAGGACGTTGCCGACCTTGCGTTCGAGCCGCAGCTCGATCCCGAGCGCGAGCAGGCGGTCGACCTCGGCGTCGAGGACCTCGCGCGGGAGCCGGTAGCGGGGGATGCCGAAGCGCATCATTCCGCCGGGCTGGGAGCCGGCCTCGAAGATCGTCACCGCGTGGCCGAGCCGGGCAAGGTGGTAGGCGGCGGAGAGGCCGGAGGGCCCGGCGCCGACGACCAGCACGCGGCTGCCCTGCGGCGAGGCGGGCGGCTCGAACCTCCATCCCCGCCGGATCGCCTCGTCGCCGAGGAAGCGCTCGACCGAGTGGATTCCGACCGCCTCGTCGAGCTGGGCGCGGTTGCAGGCGGTCTCGCAGGGGTGGTAGCAGACCCGCCCCATGATCGCCGGGAACGGGTTCTCCTCGACCAGCCTGCGCCAGGCGCGCTCGTAGCCGGCGCCGCCCTCCTCGGCCTCGTACAGCCAGGCCTGCACGTTCTCCCCGGCGGGGCAGCCGTCGTTGCAGGGGGGCATGCGGTCGACGTAGACGGGCCGTTCGTCGCGCCAGCTGCCGGTGTGGTTGGCGCGGCTGGAGCCGACGTCGAGCGTGATCGCGTAGGGCTTGCCGTCGGCGCTCATCGGGCCTCCTCGTCCAGCAGGCCGTACTCGCGGATGTTGCGGTCGGCCATCGCCTGCAGGCGCTCGACGACCTCGGGCCGCCCGTCCTCGCCGAAGAGGTGGGCGTAGCGGCGCTGCAACTGCAGGTACTCCTCGACTGGGACCCGGCGGCGGATCTGCGAGACCGCGACCACCTCGCCGTCGATCGCCTCGAAGACCGGGAAGAGCCCGGTTTCCTTCACCAGGCGCGCCAGCTTGATCGTGTCGTGCGCCTCCGACCCCCAGCCCAGCGGGCAGGGGACGAAGACGTGGAGGTAGCGGGCGCCGTGGACCGCCATCGCCGCCTCCACCTTGCGCTCGAGGTCATGCGGGTCGGCGACGGTGGCGGTGGCGACGTAGGGGATGCGGTGCGCCATCGCGATCCGCGGCAGGTCCTTGCCCTGGCCGAAGTCGTTGCCGGGGTGGCCGCCGAGCGGTTTGGTGTTGGCGGTGCGGGCGGCCGGCGGCGTGGCGCCGGAGCGCTGCACGCCGGTGTTCATGTAGGCCTCGTTGTCGTAGCAGACGAAGAGCACGTCGTCGCCCCGCTCGAACATCCCCGAGAGGCAGCCGAAGCCGATGTCGACGGTGCCGCCGTCGCCGCCCTGGCCGACTACGCGGACGTCCTCCCGGCCCTTGGCCCGCAGCGCGGCGGCGACGCCGGAGGCGACCGCGGGCGCGTTGCCGAACAGCGAGTGGATCCAGGGCAGCTGCCAGCTCGACTCGGGGAAGGGGGTGGAGAAGACCTCGAGGCAGCCGGTCGCGTTGGCGGCGATCAGCTTGTCGCCGCTGGCGCGCTTGGCGGCGTCGAGGACGTAGCGGGCGCCGAGCGCCTCGCCGCAGCCGCGGCAGGCGCGATGGCCGCAGGTGAGCGTGTTGGAGCGGTCCATCCGGGCCTGGACAGTGCGCCGGCCGGGGTCGAGCAGGCGGTTGCCGACCGCGTTGGTCCCGACCTGGTAGAAGCGGACGCGCTGCTCCATCAGTGCGGCCTCCCGGCGACGACGCCGACTTCGCGGAGGATGTTCTCCGCATGGGGGCCGCTGCGCTCGCTGTCGGCCATGCGCCGCAGCTCCGCCCCCACGCGATTCCAGTCCAGGTCGAGGAACTCGAGGTCCCCCAGCTCGTCTGCGACCGCGGCGTCGAGCAGGCGCCGCAGCGAGGCGCCGGTGATCGCGCGGCCGCCGAGGCCGGCGACGACGGTATGGACGGGAAGGTGGAGCCCGCGCAGGGCCATGCCGACGTCGGCGGAGACGATGCCGCCGCGGCCGACCGCGAGCGCCTTCTCGAGGACGACGACGCGGCGGGCGCCGGCGAGGGCGTCGCGGACCGCCTCCATCGGGAAGGGCCGGAAGCTCTTGATCGCCAGCGCGCCGATCGAGACGCCCTCCTCGCGCAGCTCGTCGACGGTGTCCTCGATCGTCCCCAGGACCGAGCCGAGGGCGACGACCACGGTCCCGGCGTCGTCGCAGCGGTAGCAGCGCACGAGGCCGCCGGAGGGGCGGCCGAAGGCGGACTCGAACTCCGCCGCCGCCTCGGGGATGACGTCGAGCGCCTGCAGCTGCTTGGCGTGGGCGAGGTATTTGACCTCGGCGAAGGCCTCGGGTCCGACCATCGCCCC
The DNA here is from genome assembly GCA_036378275.1 of Solirubrobacterales bacterium. Taxonomy (GTDB): domain Bacteria; phylum Actinomycetota; class Thermoleophilia; order Solirubrobacterales; family 70-9; genus VAYN01. The sequence continues at coordinate 4,334 of DASUWV010000091.1, forward strand.
GATCGTCATCGGCTCGGCGGGGTCGAGCAGCTGGCGGGGCTCGAACGGCGGCAGGAAGGCGTCGACCGCCGCGGCCTCGGGGACGTCGATCCGCTCGAAGGCGTGGGTGAGGATGAAGCCGTCCATGCAGACCATCACCGGCAGCGAGAGCCGCTCGGCGATGCGGAACGCCTGGACGTGGAGGTCGGCCGCCTCCTGGTTGTCCTCGGCGTAGAGCTGCAGCCAGCCGCAGTCGCGCTGGGACATCGTGTCGCTGTGGTCGTTCCAGATGTTGATCGGCGCGCCGATCGCCCGGTTGGCGACGGTCATCACGATCGGCAGGCCGAGGCCGGAGGCGTTGTAGAGGGCCTCGGCCATGTAGAGCAGGCCCTGGCTGGCGGTGGCGGTGTAGGCGCGGGCGCCGGCGGCGGAGGCGCCGATGCAGACCGAGAGCGCGGCGAACTCGGACTCGACCGTCATGTACTCGCAGGGGGAGAGCTCGCCGTTGCGGACGAGGTCGGAGAGGCCCTCGACGATGTGGGTCTGGGGGGAGATCGGGTAGGCGCAGACGACCTCGGGCCGGCAGCGGGCGACGGTCTCCGCGACCGCGGCGGAGCCCTCGATCTGCCTAAGCACGGGAGCGCTCCTGGGTGCTCGCGTCGGGCACCTCGCTCTCGGCGCGGATCTGGCGGACGAGCTCGAAGCACTCGGCCGCGGCGGCGGCGTTGGCCTCGCCGGCGGGGCTGGGGAAGCGCTCCCTGATCGCCGCTTCGACCGGCGGGAGACTCAGCTGCCCGGTCAGGGCGGCGAAGCCGCCGAGCAGCGCCGCGTTGGGGAGGGGCTTGCCGAGGTGGCGCCGGGCGACCTCGCGGGCCGGGATGCTGAGGGCATGCCCCGGGCGCAGGCGCTCGGCGACCTCGCCCAGCCCCAGCTCGGCGAGCCGCCGGCTGCTGCTGAGGAGCAGGTAGCCGTCCGGGCGCAGCCCGGCGAAGAGGTCGACCTGGTGGACGAGGGTGGGGTCGAGGACGATCAGGGCGTCGGGGGAGGCGACCGGTTCGCGGGTCCGGATCGGCCCCTCCGAGAAGCGGCAGAAGGAGACGACGGGGGCGCCGGTCCGCTCACTGCCGAAGCTGGGGAACGCCTGGGCGTGGCGGCCTTCGTCGAAGGCAGCGACCGAGAGCAGCTCGGCGGCGGTGACTGCGCCCTGCCCACCGCGCCCGTGCACGCGCACCTCGAAGGTTGCCGACTCGGCCATGGGACCAAGCTAGGGCCGACGGCGCCGAGCGCCATCGGCCCTTTTCCGCCACCGGGGCGGCGGCGGACTACCGAGCCGGAATCGCCGGCTCAGGCACCGCAGGAGCCGGATCGGCGGCGGCCTCCTCGACCCGGTGCTCCAAATCGTCAGCATCCTTCACTGCCCAGCCGACCCGCTCCAGCAACTGGCCGGAGAAGTGTTCGGAATCCAGGCTGGACCTGGGGACCCGCTCCCGATAGACCACCTCGCCGGAGCGATCGGCCGAATCGGTGAGCACGAGTATCTGCGCCATGTTCTCCTCCTCGTTCTCGCTTCCGCGCGATTATCCGTGCCCAACCTTCAGCCCAGGTCAATCTCTCGTAAAAGCTCCCCACTCGCTAGATTCCCCTCTGGGCCGCTCCCCAACGGCCCGCCTCGCAGCACTCTCGGGGGCGTAGCTCAGTTGGTTAGAGCGCCGGCCTGTCACGCCGGAGGTCGCGGGTTCGAGTCCCGTCGCTCCCGCTGTTTCACGCTGCTTTCTGGGACAGCCTCACGGTTTCCTCAACAGCCTGCGCCGCTTTTTCAGCCGGAACATGCTCGAAGAAGCGCAGCACCTTCCATCCCTCCCGCTCCAGAAGCGCATCGTTGCGAAGGTCGCGCTCGACGTTCCGGGCGAGCTTGGGCCCCCAATAGTCGTGGTTCGCTTTCGGGATTTGCCCATGGTCGGGACAGCGATGCCAAAAACAGCCGTCGATGAAAACGGCGACTTTCGCGCGGGTGAAGGCGACATCTGGGCGAACCCGGCCCCCATCGAATCTGAGCAGCAGATCCTTTCGAAAGCGCAGCCCCCGACGCTGAAGCTCTGATCGAAGTGCCAACTCGGGTGCCGTATCGACACGCTGGTTCGCTCTCATGGTTTCTCGAGCGCAGTGAGTGCTGGGAGCGGGACTTTTCGCCACTGCTGACAGAGGCTACCGCGAGGCAGACCAGTGTCGCCCGTGGAGAGCTTTGGCAACACTCATAGCAACGGCGTAGGCGACCGGCGGAGCGACGGAGTTGCCGATCTGCCCCAACGCCATGTAGGTGGCTCCGTGAAAGCGCCAGTCTTCCGGGAATCCTTGGAGCAGCGCGCAGTCAGGGACGCTCAGTCTGAAATGGCCGTTCTTCGCTGGAAATGCGCTTGCCGCTGCTCGGTCCGCAGCTACCCCGTTCGGCCAAATCCCCAGTCGCTCCCAGGCCCGCTGGGCTGAGACGCTGCTGAGAATCGAAGTCGTATGCCTCGGACCGGTGAGGGTGCTGCGGATCGTCGGAGCGGCGGCGTCGTAGCCGGTCGGCGGGAGACCCAGGGCTGCACGGGCACCCGTCCCCACTTCCTTCCCCTCCAAAGGCTCTGCTTCGGAGCAGTGGTTCGGTTCTGGCTTTTTGAAGCGGGCGAAGTCGCGTTTACGGCGGAAGCCGACGAAGACAACCCGTCGTCGAATCTGAGGAACACCGAAGTCTTGAGCGCTTATCAGGAAAGTCTCGACGTGGTAGTGCTTGGACAAGGGTCGGTAGAAGGCACGCTTGAGATAGCTCTGGAACTTGGGGCCCGAGAGGGCAGCGACGTTCTCGGCGACAAAGGCTTGGGGGCGGGCAGCGAGCACGCTTTGGACAAACTCCGGCAGCAGGTTACGACCATCGCGAGCGCCCTTTTGTCTTCCGGCGGTCGAGAATGGCTGGCATGGGGGCCCACCGTGAATGATGTCGGCGGCGCCTTTGTAGCTCCGCCAATCAACGACGCGCACATCACCGGCTTCACCCGCGTGAACCACCCAACCTGGCCGGTTTGAGCGGAGGGTCTCGCCAGCCGCGGCAAGGGTGTCGTAGGACGCCAGATGCGAGTAGCCGGCGCGGTCGAAACCGAGGTCGAGACCCCCGCCGCCACTGAAGAGCGACAGGGCAGCGAGGCCATGCGCTCCCATCTCAGGCATCAGGGTTCGCGGGTCGAACGTCGGCACGTTCACCGGGTGGATGGGCTCCGCCCGTCCTGCCAACGCATGAAGCTTCGCCTGATGCGATCGCTGGGATCGGGCCCGGAAGGTCGCCCGTTGCTGCTCCGTCAGCTCTCTCCCTCGATACCAGGGAGCATTCGTGCCAAGCTCGTAATGACTCATCGCCGACACTTTTTCTGTCAGGAGCGTCGGATGGAACGACGGAGACTGACGGTCAGGCGCCCAGCGCCTCCAGGACGAGTTCGCGCAGTCGAGCTGCATGGTTGCGATCAATTTTCTCCCAACCGTTGAAATAGCTCGGGGAGATATGCGGGTTGTTAAGGGTCGAGCCCCGTTCGATCACATAGCGGCAGCGCTCCTTCAGAAGCTCGAGCATTGCCTCTCTGGAATAGCGTTCTCCCTTGAGGTCGGCAGCATCGCGGTAGCCCTGCCGGCTCAGCTGGTTCTTCATGAGGAGCTTTGCGTTCTCGTAGCCGAAGTCCTCGCCATTGCCCAAGACCTTCGTCAGAATCTCCTGGTCGATCAGCTCGGGAACGCACTCGGCGAGGGCAATGTCAGGCCCGACATAGGCCGCTCTCTGATCAAACCAGGGCTTCATTTTCTGGGGAGAGCCGTAGAGGCAATATTGAAGCTTGGTTTCGCCGCCCTCCGCCAAGTAGACGCCGAACAGCCAATGGAGCTCCCGCCACTTCTCGATGTAGTGCAGTCCGAAATCACGGACCGTCGAGATGTTTGGCCTACCGCCGGTGGCCGACTTCAACTCGAAGGGGATCTTCTGCCCCTTCAGAGCGGCGGGCACGGCTTGGCCCTCCAGCTCGAGGACTGCATCGATGTCGCCTCGCCCGTACTCATCGGGCTTGGTGAGATTGAACAAGGTGCGCATCTCGCGCTCTCGAGCATCGTCTTGCGCGGCCACACCGAGATGATTTCATTGGGAGGGGCGGTCTGCTTTGGGAACCGTCTGCTATCTTCACGGCAACGCGAATCTGATCCATCACGATGGCTCAGAAGACAGGAGTTGACATGACCCAGGATTATGGGCAGGTCTTCTCGCAGTTCGAACGGGATGTCGAAGCTGCGATCGAGGATCTTTACCGACAGGAAGGGTATGTAGACGATGGCGAGCCTTCCGAAATGGTGATGAAAGAAGCCGCTTTCAAAGCGGCGATGAAGACCTTCATTGTCAGCACCAAGCGAGAGCGCTCGAAAAAGGCTTTGACCGAAGGGGAGTTCTATTCGCTTGTGTTTCCCTCGGGTCCGGGTGCCGGCAAAGCGGCGCCGACGCTCGATCGGGTGGACGCGGAGGTGTTGCGAAAGTTGGCCGGGAAAGTGTGGGGGTTGACCCAGACGAAACGGGGAGGCAACCTCCAGCGTCGACTGGAAGTCGAAGAAAGCACTCTCGTTGTTTGTCGCTGCAAGGTGCTCCGCTATGCGGAATTCAAGCAGGCGGTGTACGCCACTGACAATGAGACGCTGATCATGGAGGACGTGGTTGACAAGGAAATTCAGTCGCTGTACCGACGCGCCAGCTCCTTGCGCCGTGATCTGAGCATGGTCATCGAACGCCACCCGAAACTCCAGGGAAAGGTAGCCGAGCAGCTGGGAATCGAGCTGAAGCGCATCGATCGCGAGTTGACGATCGGAACCGAAGGAAATGGCTCTCAGAAGCGGCTTGAGGTGTCAGCAAAGGGATAGGTCGGACTCAGCCCGTCGGCCGCCCCCGCCGGCGGGTCAATTCTGCGAGGAGATCCGTTGAGCAAGAAAGAGAGCAGCCGTGCGGTGGTGCTTCAGCTCATGCAGGACGGCGTGGAGCGCACCGACTTTGAGATCGAGAAACTGACCGGCCTTCCCCACGGCAAAGCTTCAGGCGCGAGGTCGACTCTCTGGGAGCAGGGGATGGTTGAGCCACTGCCGAAGGAGAACAAACGGGAACATACCCGCTGGCGTCTCTGCCCCCCGGAGCGTCAGGCGGAAGTGAGGCAGTCCTACCGGGACATGGCCGAGAGACGGACGATCGGCCGCTTGATGGGCAAAAGTCCTGGTGAGCGCGCCAATATCGCAGTTCATCTGCTTGCCGATGACCAGGTGAACAAGGCGCTGCATGACCAGCTTGAGCGCAGCCGAGCCTGGCGGCGTGCGCGGGCAAGAGCACGCGACATCGGGCGTGATCGGGATGCAGAGCGTCGCGCGCGGCGAGCGGAGCTTCGCCAGGCTATGGACAATGCAGACACCAACCTTCATTTCCGTCAAAAGGTGTCCCAGCTTCGCGATCTGCAGGACGTGCTGTTTGTCATTGGACGTGAAGTGGAGAACGAACACGCGCGACAGCTACGAGGGGAGACAAGTGGAATCAAACCCGATGGCTGGCGAGATGTGGCCAGGAACGTTCGCGAGGTCCTTGAAGTAGGTCAAGGGCTGTTCCGCGATCTTTCAGAGCTGATGCAGGAACCCATGGAGAGCTGCCCGCTCTGCGGAGAGCGTCTCCATGCCTCTGCCGCACACCTTGACGAGGGCTATATCGATGCAGAAGTAATCGAGGAGGCCGACGTCGAGACCACGTGACGGGCAATGATCAGGCCCATCGTCACGAAAGGGCCGGACGTTCGAGCTGTGTCAGCAGAGCTGCCCCAGCCTTATCCGTCCGGTCACGGCGGAGGCCATGGGGCCTCCGCCGTCACCTCTGTGCCGATGCTTTCACCCCTCCGTCGCTAGAGCAATCGGATTCACGCAGGCACCGAAGGTGAGCGCGGTCGAGGCCAGGACCAGGCGGCATCGTCAACCGATGGTTGACTCGTACCCGCCCCGCATGAGAGCGTCTTCCCGGGGAGAGGAAGGAGTTACGCAATGGCTGAAGCACTGATCCTCGAGTTCGACGGTGTCGGAGTGGAGGAGTACGAACGGGTCAACGAGAAGCTCGGAATCGACATGCAGAGCGGAAGGGGCGAATGGCCGGCGGGGCTGCAGGTTCACAGCGGCGCGACGAAAGACGGCGGCTTCGTGGTTTATGAGGTCTGGGCTTCGCGTGCAGACCAAGAACGGTTCATGGAGGAGCGCCTCGGCAAAGCCCTGCAGGAAGGCGGGGTTGAGGGACCGCCGAGCCGGATGGAGTGGCTCGGGCTGCAGGCTCACCACAACCCGGATGCCTAGGAGGGCCTGAGGTGCGCGACCTTTAGCCCGAGGTCCGCTTCCAGCCGCGCCGCGATTAGGGAGCGGTGGCACGCCTCGGGGTCGCGCTCCACACATAGGAGGGCGGCGCGGTCGTTGCCGACGAAGCGGACGATCGGGTCCAGGTCGACCTGGTCCAGGACCTCCTCGGTGTAGGCCTGCGCGAAGGCGGGCGCGAGCTCGGTGCGGGAGCGTTTGCCCTCGCCTTTGCGTGCGTCCTCCTCGTACTGGAGCTGGCGCATCTCGGTGGTCGGGGCCAGCTCGGGGAGGTGGCTGTAGCGAATGCCGGCCTCGGCGAGGGCGGCTTGGAGGCGTTTGGCGTTGGCCCAGGCGTACTGGGTGCCGCGCACGCCGCGGCGCTGGCGGACGTCGAGGACGAGGCCGACCTTCGCGTCCTGCAGGGCGCGGATGAAGCCGGGGCCGTCGAAGCCGTAGACGCCGATCGTCGCGAACTCCGCCATCGCGCCCAGTCTGCCAGGGGCGCGGCGGGGGTTACCCTCACCCCATGCCCGAGTGGCCGCCGATCTCCGAGCCGGAGCTGCTGGCGCGGCTGGCGCTGCCGGACGAGGAGTTCAAGGAGTGGGTCGCCGAGCTGGCGCGGAGCCTGCCGGCACGGGAGTTCGAGCCGGCGATGCTCGAGCGGGCGCTCGGCTATCCCTGGGAGCGGCCGGCGGGCTCGTACGAGTGGCGCGACGGGGCGGTGCGGCCCTTCGCCGGGCTGGAGGAGCCCGAGCGCGAGGAGCTGATCAAGCGCTACGCGTCGGGCGGGGGCCCGCGGCTGCCGCTGCTGGCGATCGGCTCCAACGCCGCCCCGGAGGTGCTGCAGCGCAAGTTCGGCCACTTCCCCCCTGGGGAGGAGCGAGCGGTGCTGGCGCTCAGCGGCCACCTGCACGAGTTCGACATCGGCGCCGCGGCGCAGCCGACGATCTACGGGTCGATGTCGGCGACGCCGTTCGAGAGCCCCGGCACGGCGGTGGCCGCCACCGTGCTCTGGGTGACGCCGGCGCAGTTCACCCAGCTGACCTGGTCGGAGATGACCTACCACCTCGGCCGCCTGCACACGCGCTTCGAGATCGCCGACGCCGAGATGGGCTTCGACGACGTCCTCGTCTTCGCCTCCCGCTTCGGCACCTTCAACGTCGAGGGCGAGCCGGCGGCCCTGGCGGCCGTCCCCGCCCGCGACCGCAGCGCCCGCGCCTTCACCCAGCGCGAGCTGCTCGACCACGTCGCGGCCCTCGCGCTCGGACCCGATGCCGACGCCGAGACGCTGCTGCGGGCGATCTGCGAGGACCTGCCGGGGCTGCTGCCGAAGGTCGCAGCAACGGTCCGCCGCCACGGGGTGCCGCTGCGCTCCGAGCGCTGGGTCCCGTTCGAGCCGGCGCCGACATAGGCGAGGCGCTTTTCCCAACCCCTGGTTCGGAAAAGCGCCTCGTGTGGGCTTCAGTAGCGCGGGGGCGCGTCGCGGTAGGCGGGATCCCGGACTTCGCGCCGTTCTTCCACGGGGGCTTCGCCGGGGGCGACCGGCCCGCGACGGCGGGACCAGACGATTTCCTGGAAGAGCCCGATCAGCAGGCCGACCGCGCCGGCGATCATGAGGATGACGCCGATCGTGTCGATGCTGATGCCCGAGACGTGGAGGTTGGTCGCGAACTTGAGGATCGCTCCAACCGCGATGAGGAATATGCCTGCTCCGATGGTCATGGCGCCCGGATACCCCGGGTTTGGATCGGCAAAACGGAGCGATCAGAGAGACGTCCAGAGCCGGCGCTCGGCGTCGAGCACCCGCTCGGTGCCCTCGCCCACCGCGCGCCACAGCTCCGGCCGCGGCTCGTCGTCCTCGCTGGCCGCTTTGAACGCCTCCGCCAGCTCGGTCCAGCGCGCCGCCGCCTCCGCCGCCAGCGGCGCCTCTTGCCGCCTCGCCTCGGCGAGGAAGCGCGAGTACATCAGCCGGAAGCAGCCGCCGCCGGTGCCGCGGCGCTCGATCACCTGGTAGGCGAAGCGGGCGCACCACTGCCAGTCCTCGACCGCCTCAGGCCAGGTGCCGGCCTCGGCGGCGAGCCGCTCCAGCGCCGGGATGCCGGCGAACGGCCCGAAGGGCGGCTCGAGCATCTCGCTCGCCGCCCGCTCGATCGCCCGCGGCACCGCCGCCTCCAGCTGCGCCCGGTCGATCTCCTGGCCGACCGTGAACATGTGCCCTTCCAGCGGGTAGGCGGGATGGCCACTGTGGCGCGCCCGCGCGAGGTTCTCCAGCCGCGTCGCCTGCAGCTCCTCGAAGGCGGTGTCGGAGAGGCGCGCGACCTCGTCGTCGTAGCCGGCCAGCACCACCGCATGGCCGGGAAAGTGGGCCGAGTTGCCGTAGTGGTCGAGGTAGTAGATGTCGGTGAGGAGCAGCGCCGGGTTGCCGCCGTCGACCTCGGCCCGCGCCGCCTCCCAGGCCGCCTCGCCCTCCTCCTCGGCGAAGGTGCGCAGCTCCAGCGCCGCCCCGGTCAGCTCGCGGAAGGTCTCCTCGAGCCGCGCCGTGCGCCCGTTGAACCAGCGGCTCGGCGAGCTGTCGTCCATCGCCAGGTAGTAGAAGCCGGCGCCGGCGCCGAGCCCGAACGCCATCTCCTCGCTGATCTCGACGCCGTGGAAGGCGAGCAGGTTGCGCAGCGCGGTCGAGCCGCAATGGTGGCCGGGGGTGTGGACGAAGCCGGGGACGGTTGGCACTGACGGGATTCTGACGGCTTTCTGACATCCTCCTCCGCCGATGCGCGACCTCGACCTGAAGCTGCTGCGCTGGATGCGCACCCACGGCCACAGCCCGGCGATCGAGGACGCTGCCGTGGCGCTCGGCAAGGCCGGCAACAACGGCCTCGTCTGGTTCGTCCTCGGGGTGACCCTGGCGATCCTCGACAACGGCCGCTGGGAATCGTGGCTGATCTGCGCCCTGCTGGGGCCGTTCGCAATCGCCCTCAACTACGTCGTCAAGCTCGCCGTCAAGCGCCCCCGCCCCGTCCTCGAGGGCCTGCCGCCGCTCGGCGGCGCCCCCAGCTCGCTCAGCTTCCCCTCCGCCCACGCGACCTCCTCGTTCGCGGTGGCGACGGCGATGTGCCGGGTCGACCCGGCGACCTCGGCGGCCTTCCTCGTCGCGATCGCGCTCTCGCTCGGCCGCCCCTACCTCGGCATGCACTACCCCTCCGACGTTCTCGCCGGCGCCCTGCTGGGCATCGCCCTCGGCCTGATCGTCCCGCTCAGCTTCTGATGGAGGGCGCGAGATGAAGGTCGGGATCGTCGGGCTGCCGAACGCGGGCAAGTCGACCCTCTTCAACGCCCTGACCAAGGGCGGCGCCCAGATGGGCGACTACCCGTTCACGACGATCGAGCCGAACGTCGCCGTCGCCCAGGTGCCCGACGAGCGGCTGGAGCAGGTCGCCGAGACGGTCAAGAGCAGCGAGCTGGTGCCGGCGAAAATCGACTTCCACGACATCGCCGGCCTGGTCAAAGGCGCCTCCGAAGGGGAGGGGCTCGGCAACCAGTTCCTCGCCTCGATCCGCGAGACCGACGCGATCTGCCACGTCGTCCGCTGCCACACCGAATCCGGCGTGCCGCACCCCGACGGCCGCGTCGACCCGCTGGCCGACATCGAGACGATCGAGACCGAGCTGGTCCTCGCCGACTACGACCAGGTCGAGCGCCGCCTCGGCCGCGTCGGCAAGCAGGCCAAGTCGGGCGACAAAGAAGCGCAGGTCGAGCACGAGTGGCTGCAGGCGGTGCACGAGGCGCTCGCCGCCGGCCGCCCCGCGCGCTCGATCCCGGTCCCGGAGGGCGCACCGCTTGCGGTCCAGAACCTGCAGGCGCTGACGACGAAGCCGATCCTCTACGTCGCCAACGTCGACGAGGGCGACGCCGAGGCGCCCGAAGCGGTCGTCTCCCACGCCAACTCGGTCGGCGCCGGGGTGGTCGCGGTCAGCGCCCGGATCGAGGGCGAGCTGGCCGAGCTCGACCCGGCCGAAG
>DASUWV010000092.1:0-14617 GCA_036378275.1 Solirubrobacterales bacterium
GACGACCAACCGCACCCGCCTCGCCGATTACGCCGGCGCGATCGGCGAGCGGACGACGGCGATCCTCCGCGTCCACCAGTCCAACTTCCGCATCGTCGGCTTCACCGAGCAGCCCGGGGCCGGCGAGCTGGCGGCGCTGGCGCGCGAGCGCGGGATCGCGATGGTCGACGACCTCGGCTCCGGCGCCCTCGGCGAGGTCCTCGGCGAGCCGACCGTGCGCGCCGCCGTCGAGGCCGGTGCCGACCTCGTCTGCTGCTCGGGCGACAAGCTCCTCGGCGGGCCCCAGGCGGGCCTCCTCTTCGGCCGCTCCGAGGCGGTCGAGCGCTGCAGGCGCCACCCGCTGGCGCGGGCGATGCGCCTCGACAAGCTGCAGCTGGCGGCGCTGGAGGCGACGCTGCGCCTGCACCGCGACCACGGCCCCTCGGCGCTGCCCGCGCAGGCGATGATCGAGGCGCCGGAGCAGGAGCTGCGGCGGCGGGCCGAGGCGATGGCGGCGGCGATCGGCGCCGCGGCCGAGGTCGGTCGCGAGAGCGGCGCCCCGGGTGGCGGCGCGCTCGCCGAGGTCGCTCTGGAGGGTCCGGTCTGCGTCGTCGAGCCTGGTGAGGCCGGCGCCGATGGACTGCTCGCCAAGCTCCGTGAAGGCGACCCGCCGGTGATCGCCCGCGTCGTCCGCGACCGGGTCGTGCTCGACCCCCGGACGATGAGCGACGAGGAAGCCGAGACCGCCGCCGTGGCGGTGCGGGAGGCGCTCGCCTGAAGTGGCGCCGCGCCCGCTGACGGTCGGCACCGCCGGCCACATCGACCACGGCAAGACCGCGCTGGTGCGGGCGCTGACCGGCCGCGACACCGACCGCCTCGCCGAGGAGCGGCGGCGCGGCATGTCGATCGAGTTGGGGTTCGCCGAGCTCGACCTCGGCGGGCGGAGGCTCAGCCTCATCGACGTCCCCGGCCACGAACGCTTCGTGCGGACGATGATCGCCGGCGCCAGCGGCATCGACATGTTCCTCCTCATCGTCGCCGCCGACGACGGCCCGATGCCGCAGACCCGCGAGCACCTGGAGGTGCTGCGGGCGCTCGGGGTCGAGCAAGGCGTCGTCGCCCTGACCAAGGTCGACCTGGTCGGCGAGGAGACGCGGGCGCTGACAGCCGAGGCAGCCGCCGAGCTGGTGCCGGACGCGCCCCTGGTCGAGGTGAGCTCGCGGACCGGCGAGGGTATCCAGACGCTGCGAAATGCCCTGGCCGAAGTTGCCTCCAATGAGACGTGTCTGACTTCAGCCCCCCCATGCGGGGCGTCAAGTCAGAGACCCCCTGCGGAGGAGCCGGTACTGCACGTCGACCGGGTGTTCACGATCGCGGGCCACGGCACCGTCGTCACCGGCACGCTGTGGTCGGGACGACTCGAGCGGGGGCAGCGGGTGACGGTCTTGCCGGAGGGACGCGAGGCGCGGGTTCGCTCGATCGAGGTCCACGACCGGCCGCTCGAGGTGGCGGAGTCCCACCAGCGCGTCGCCCTCAACCTCGGCGGCATCGACCGCGACGAGGTGCGGCGCGGAGACGCGATCGCCGGCGATGGAGCCGGGGTGAGCGTCACCTACCGGCTCGACGTCGAGCTGCTCACCGGCGCCGAGGAGATCCTCGCCGAGCCGCGCGTGGAGGCCCACCTCGGTACCCGCGACAGCGCCGCGCGCGTCGTCGACCTCGGCGACGGGGCGGTTCAGCTGCGGCTCGAGCGGCCCCTGCTGGCGCGGGCGGGAGACCGCGTGGTGGTGCGCCGGATCGCTCCCCCCGACACCCTCGGCGGCGGCCAAGTGCGCGACCCCTCGCCGCCGCGCCACGGCCCAGGGTGGGAGCCGGCCGCTCCGCGAGCGGAGCCCGCCGTCGCGCCCCCGCCTCCCCCGGCCGAGCCGGGACCGCTCGCCCAACGGGTCCTCGCGGAGCTGGAAAGCGACGGGCCACGGCCGCGCGGCGCCGCCCAGCTGGCGCAGGACCTCGGGATCGAGCGGCGCGAGATCGAGCGCGCCTTCGGCGAGCTCGCCCAGGCCGGCGCCGCGGTCCGGGCCAAGGCCGACGTCGCCTACGCCGCCCCCGCCTACGAGGAGCTGTCCCGCGCGGTCCTCGCCCTCGCCGAGCGCGACGGCTCGACCACCATCGCAGCCGTCCGCGACGCCCTCGGCCTCAGCCGCAAATACGCCCAGGCCCTGCTCGAAGAGCTCGACGCCGAACGCCGCCTGCGCCGCGACGGCGACCGCCATCTCCCCCGCTGAGGACTAAGCTCGCAGCCCCTGGGGGCGGCAGGGGTCTGGTGGCCCATCCGGCCTTCAAAGCCGGCAGGGCGGTGCAGCCCACCGCTTGGAAGGTTCGATTCCTTCGCCGCCTCGTTCCCCGCAATAGGCATATGACTTGACGATTTAACGTTAAATCGTTAAAACGTATGCATGATCTATACGCCCCCTCCGATAGTGGGCTCTCTCGCCGAGAAATTGAGCGAACTTCAGCGCCTCCGCTCGCGGCTCGAAAGCCAGGTGACCCAGCCGATTCGCTGGATCGGCTCGCTGCGCCGCGAGGTACGGGCCGCTTCGATCAGCGGCTCGACTTCGATCGAGGGCTTCTCCGTCAGCCCCGAGGAAGCGGCCGAACTGACCGAGCGCCGCGCCGCGGTGGCCGAAGACGGCGAAAACCGCCAGGCAGTCGCCTGCTACGCCCGGGCGATGGACCACGTCGGGACCTTGGCCGCCGACCCTGCCTTTCGCTGGCTCGACCGGGTGATCCTCGACCTTCACTTCGACGCCTGCTACTTCCAGCGGGACAAAGACCCGGGCCTCTGGCGAGACGGCCCGATAGGAGTGACTGCCGCGGACGGCTCGCTCGAGTTCCGCGGCCCCGAAGCGCAAAAGGTCCCGGCCCTGATCGCGGAGCTCGTCGCCTGGCTCGAGGAGGGCGACACGGAGACCGATGTCGTGGTCCGGGCGGCGATGGCCCATCTCAACCTGACCTCGATCCACCCCTTTCGCGACGGCAACGGGCGGATCTCCCGGATCGTCCAGTCGCTGGTCCTGGCGCTCGAGGGCGCCCGCGCCCCCGAGTTCTTCTCGATCGAGGAGTACCTGGGCGCCCACACGCAGGACTACTACGCGGCCCTGCGCGAGGTGCAAGCCGGCAGCTACCAGCCGCAGCGTGACGCCACCTCCTGGGTCGAGTTCTGCGTCGAGGCGCACGTCGTCCAAGCGCGGCAGCGGCTGGCGCAGATCGAAGCGGCGGTGACGCGGTGGAGCCACCTGGAAGCGCTTGTCGAAGAGCACGGATGGCCCGACCGGCTGGTGATCGCCCTCGAGCAGAGCCTTTCCGGCCGAACCGATCGCACCAAGTACGGTCGCGAGGCCGACGTCTCTTCGGTCACCGCGAGCAACGATTTGCGACGGCTGATCGACGCCCGCCTCCTCGAACAGCAGGGACGCGGACCGAGCACTACCTATAAGCCGAGCAAGCTCCTGCGCGAGCGGCTCACCTGACCGCCAGCGCCACCAGCGCGGCCAGCGCTCCCATCGCCGCGGTCATCCAGGCGATGTAGTCGCCGACGTGGCCGCTGTGGAGGGCGCCGAGGGCGTGCTGGGCGCGGTCGGCGGCGGTGCGGAGCGAGGCGGGCGGGTTCCAGCCGAGGCCGTGGCCGAAGAGGGAGACGGCGGTGATGGCGAGAGCCAGGAGGAGGGCGAGGGTCGCCCAGAGGTAGTCGACCGGCGCCACCCTCGCCGGCTCGATCGGCGGGAAGTGGGCGTGCCCCGCCAGGACCGCGTCGCGGTAGGCGCCGGAGTCGGTGAAGCGGCCCGCCGCCTGCTGGATCGCGTGGTCGAGGCCCGGCGCGAGGCTGACGAGGAGCGCGGCCAGGGTCAGCAGCGCCGCCGGCACCAGCATCGGCAGCGGCGTGCGGTCGTGGGGCTGCAGCGTCTCAGCCTCCTCGTCGGCCTCCTCCGGCTGCTCGGTCTGCGGCGGCTCGTCCGGGCCCCAGCCGGCGAAGACGACGCCCGCCGCCCGCAGCACCGCGGCCGCGGACATCGCCGAGGCGACGACGAAGACCGCGACCGCCCAGCCGAAGCCCGACGCCGCCACCGCCCCCTCGCCCAGGCTCTTGCCGAGGAAGACGCCGAGCACCGGCGCCCCGACCAGCGCCACCCCGCAGGCGGCGAAGAGGACGCCGACGAACTTCAAGGTCCGGTCGGCGGTGCCGCAGCCTTGCAGGTCCAGCTCGTCGACCTCGGCGAAGCGGTGGAGCAGGATGCCGACGCACATGAACAGCGCCGCCTTGGCGAAGGCGTGGCCGAGGACGTAAGCGGCAAGGGCGGCGACGCCCTCGTGGTCGAGCAGGCCGAGGCAGACGAGGAAGAGCCCGATATGGCTGACGGTCGAGAAGGCGAGCATCCGCTTCAGGTGCCGCTGCTGCAGGCACATCGACGCCCCGACCAGCGCCGTCACCACCCCGGTCCAGATCAGGATCGGCTTCAGCGCCGCCGCCTGCGCCGCCAGGGCGCCGTCGAAGGCGGTGAAGTAGATGCGGGCGATCGCGTAGACGCCGAGCTCGACCATCACCCCGGAGAAGAGGACGCAGACCGGCGCCGGCGCCACCGCGTGGGCGTCGGCGAGCCAGAAGTGGACCGGGAAGGCCGCCGCCTTGACGAGGAAGCCGAGGACGATCAGCGCGAAGGCGACCGCGACCAGCGCGTCGGGCGGGCGGTGGCTCAGCGCCGCGCCGATCTGGGCCAGGTTGAGGGCGCCGGTGCGCCCGTAGACCAGCGCCACGCCGACGAAGATCGCGATCGCGCCGACGCTGTTGGAGACGGCGAAGTTGATCGCCCCCTGCAGCGGCCCCCGCTCCTCGATCTTGTAGGCGGCGAGCGCGTAGGCAGCGACGCTCATCAGCTCGAAGAAGACGAGCATGTTGAAGAGGTCGCCGCTGAGGCAGAAGCCGACCATCGCCGCCATGAAGACGAGCATCAGCGCGTGGAAGAGGTTGCTGACCGCGTCGAAGTAGCGGGCCGAGAACACCAGCGTCGCCGTCGTCAGCACGCCGACCAGCGTCGCCATCCCGGCGCCGAGGGTGTCGGCGCTGAGCGAGACCCCCAGCGCCACCCCGTGCGCGGGTTCCCAGCCGCCGAGCCAGTAGACGACCGGCCCGTGCTGCGTGTGGCCGACCAGGATCGCGCAGAGGACGGTGACGCCGGCGGCGGTGGCGATGCCGACCGCGTCGGTGACCGCGCGGCGGCGGGCGAAGTCGGTCGCCGCCAGCGCCGCGGCGACGAGCAGCGGTATCGCGACGGCGAGCGGGGCGATCGCCATCGCTACCCCTTGAGCGCGTGCAGCTCGTCGGGGTCGACGGTGCCGAAGCGCTTCTGGGTCTGCAGCGCCAGCGCCAGCAGCAGCGCCGCGACCGTCGCCTCGACCACCACGTCGACCAGCGCCAGCGCCTGCACCACCGGGTCGACCACCGGCGTGCTCGAGGAGATGTCGGCGTAGACCGGCGCCGCGGCGCCGTGTTTGTAGCCGACCCCGATCAGCAGCACGTAGGTCGCCGCCTGCGCGACCCCGAGGCTGAGGACGAGGTGGAAGAGGTGGCGGCTGCTGACGATCCCGTAGAGCCCCCAGCAGAGAACCCAGACCGCGACCAGGTACGGCAGCACCGTCATCCCCCGCCCTCCTTGCCCTCGGGGACGATCAGCAGCGCCTGGTCGGAGAACTCGCCCCACAGCAGCAGGAAGGCGCCGGCGACCTCGAGCCCGACGGCGACGTTGCTGAGCGGGATCGTCCCCGCCGAGAGCAGCCGCCCCGGTTCGCCGCGGTCGATGAAGTTCTGGAAGAAGACGCTCGCGAAGATCAGCCCGCCGACGCCGACCAGCGCGTAGCCGGCCGCCCCGGCGGCCTCGCCGAGCTCGACCAGCGCGTGCGGCGCCACCCTCTTCATCGCCGCGTACTCGCCGGCGAGGAAGGCGAGGAAGACCGCTGAGCCGAGCGGCAGCCCGCCCTGGAAGCCGCCCCCCGGCGTTAGGTGGCCGTGGGTGGCGATCTCGATCCCGAGCACGATCAGCGGTCCGACCAGCGCCAGCCCCACCATTCCCAGCGCCGGGCTCGGGCGCGAGAGGCCGCGTTCGGTCCCCGGCGCCCCGGGCGCCCGTTTGCGCTCGCCGCGGCGGTCGCGGAGGACGATCGCCATCCCCAGAACCGCGGCGAAGAGGATGAACTCCTCGCCGAGGGTGTCGTAGGCGCGGTAGTCGAAGTTGACCGCGGTGACGAGGTCGGTGGCGTGGGTGGCGCCCTCGCCGCCCGCTTCGATCAGGTCGCCGTAGGGCCCCGGGTAGTGGCCGAAGCCGGGCAGGTCGCCGATCGCCAGCACCAGCATCGCCGCCAGCACCGCGACGCCGCCGCCGAACAGCCCGAGGCGGGCGGCGCGGCTCACTCCTCCCTCCCTTCGGCCTCTTCCTCGCGCAGCTTGGCGAGGGCAATGATCACTATCACCGGCAGGCCGACGGCGGAGACGACGATCTGCGAGAGGGCGACGTCGGGGGCCTGGAAGACGAAGAAGAGGATCGCAAGCGCCGTCCCGAAGACGCCGAAGCAGAGCGCCTGGCGCAGCGGGTCGCGGGTCAGCGCCACCACCGGCGCCCCCACCGCGACGAGGACGAGGGCGCCGACCTGCAGCGCGGTCATCGCCGCAGCCTCTCGACCTTCTCGCCAGGGCGGATCCGCCAGTCGCCGTAGCGGCGGCTGCGCGCGGTGCGGGCGGTGACGTGGACCAGCACCGGCCCGGTCGCCAGCAGGAAGACGGCGGCGAGGAGCGCTTTCTCGCCGATCATCGAGAACGGCTCTTCGACGAAGATCGCGGCGGCGATCGCGAGGACGCCGAACGAGGAGGCGGCCAGGTAGTGCAGGCGCGCGTAGGTGTCGCGCATCGCCACCAGGCCGAGGCAGGAGAGCGCCTGCAGCCCGACCCCGAGCGCCAGCAGCGCGATCACCAGCGCCGTGCGCACCTAGGGCCCCCGCTCCAGGAGCCGCGCGAAGGCGAGGCTGCCGACGAAGGAGACGACGGCGAAGACGATCGCCAGGTCGGCGAAGGGCTGGCGGTGCAGGTGCTCGGCGAGCAGCAGCAGGACCGCGGTGCCGACGACGCCGGAGAGCTCGAGCGCGATCAATCCGTCGACCGGGTCGACCAGCGCCGGCAGGACGATGCAGACGAGCAGGACCGCGAAGAGCACGATCGCCGCCCAGGCCCAGGGGCTCATCCCAGCTCCAGCGGGTCGATCGACCGTCGCGCCTCGGGCTCCCCCTCCTCCGGCACCAGCTGGTGGACGAGCAGGACCCCGCGCTCGCGGTCGAGGCCGACCACGAACGTGTTCGGCGAGAACGAGCCGGCGAGCTCGGCCAGCGCCTCACGCCCGCGGTCCTCGGGGCCGCCCCCGCCAGGCTCGAACGGCAGCGCCCGGAAGCGGCCGACGACCCGCCTAGGCGCTTTTCCGAACCACAGGTTGGGAAAAGCGACACGCAGCGCCGAGCCCAGCCGCGCCAGGTCGCGCGGCACGCTCAGCAGCGGCCGGTAGAGCCGCAGCAGCCAGCGCGCCCGCAGCCGCGTCCGCGCGATCCCCTGCCGGCGGACAAGTTCGCTGCCCAGCGTTGCGATCGCGGCGACCGCCAGGCCGGCGTAGACCTGCGGCGGTTCGCGGGTGTCGACCAGCGCCATCCAGAGGGCGAAGAGCGCCGCGCCGGTGAGGACCGGGATCAGGGCAGCTCTGCTCGCGCGCGCACCCACGCACCGGGGCTACCCCTGCCTGAGCAGGGAGAAACGCCGCGCGTCGCCCGGTTGCCGCCGCCCGCCTGCCTACGCTCTCCCCCGATGTCGGACCTCCCACAGGGGATCGACCTTCCGCGCCACCGGGACTTCAAGGGCAAAGGCCCGGGTCAGGTGCTGCGCCACGCCTTCCTGGCCCTGCTGGTGGTCTTCGTCGCGGCGGCGCTGCTGAACGCCTTCGGCGCCCGCCCCTCGACCTCGGAAGCGCACGCCGCGGCGGCGACGCTGAAGCTGACCGCGCCGGAACGGGTCCGCGGCGGCCTCCTCTACCAGGCGCGGATCGAGATCCACGCCCTGCAGCCGATCGGGGCGCCGACCCTGGTCTTCGACAAGGGATGGATCGAAGAAACCACGCTCAACACCCTGGAACCGGAACCGGCCGAAACGACCTCCGACGCCGGCCACCTGAAGGTCCGCTACTCGCCGATGCCGCCGGGCCAGACCCTCACCGTCTACGTCGCTCTGCAGGCGAACCCGAACGACGTCGGCACCCATGACGGCAACCTCGCCCTCTACGACGCCGACGAAGAAATCACCTCGATCGAACGCACCCAGGTGAACTTCCCCTGATGGACATCGTCATCCGTGCCACCGTCATCTTCGCCTTCCTCTACCTGCTGATGCGGATGCTGGGACGCCGCGAGCTGAGCTCGTTGGAGCCCTTCGACATCATCCTCCTGGTCGTGATCGGCGACCTCGTCCAGCAGGGGGTGACCCAGAGCGATTACTCGGTCACCGGCGCCCTGCTGGCGGTCTCGACGATCGCGCTGCTGACCGTGCTCGTCTCCTGGACCAACTTCCGCTTCCGCCGACTGCGGCCGGTCCTCACCGGCGAGCCGATCGTCCTGGTCGAGGACGGCGAGGTGATCGAGGCCAACCTAAGGCGCCAGCGCCTGACGGTCGAGGAGGTCGAATCCGAGGCGAGGCTGGAACAGATCACCTCGCTCGAAGACGTCCGCTGGGCGATCCTCGAGACCAACGGCGAAATCAGCTTCGTCGAGAAGCAGCAGTAGCACGCCGACCTCGACCGCCGCCCGGTCGACGGCTCCGCCGGAACTAAGCGCCGCTGCCCGCCAGGCCCGCGTCCCCGGCCTCGCCGAGGGCGGCGAGCGCGTCCTCGGCGCTGTCGTAGACGAGGCCGTTGCCGATCAGGCCGGTCATCGAAAGCACCCGCAGGACCTGGTCGGTCGGCGCGTAGACGACCAGCTGCTTGCCGTCCTCCTGCATCCGGTTGTGAGCGCGGAGGATCACCGCGATCCCGGAGGAGTCGATGAAGGTGCAGCGGCCGAGTCCGACCAGCACCCGGTCGCATTCCTCGACGGCGGTGGTGAGGACCTCGTCGAGCTGCCCGGCGACGGCGAGGTCGAGCTCGCCCTCGATCTGGACGTCGCGCGTGCCTGGCTGCAGGTCCGCGGTGCTGACTTTGAAGCGCTGCATCATCGATATTCGTTCCCAGGATAAGCAGGCGGATGCAGACATTTCCGCCCCAGCTCCCAAAGCATCAAGTGATCCTAGCGACTTGCACTGAAGTGTCCCAAAATCGAAAAGCGCCGCCGCCGGAGGAGATCGTCGCCGCGATCGTCGCCCTCGCCGACGACGGCTTTTGCCGCCGCAGCGAGCTGGCGCGGAGCTTTCCCCGCCTCGGCGAGCGCGACCTGCGGCGGGCAATGCGCCGCGCTGTCGCGCTCGGGCTCGTGATCGAGCGCCGCGGGCCCGACGGCGCCTTCCACGTCGCGGTCAGCAGCGAGGGTTGGAACCTCCATCGCAATGGGTAGCTGTTGGCGGTGAGCGAGAACGCCCCCGGCGACGGCGCCGCCGTCAAGGAGTTCCCGAGCCCGGTCGAGGGCTACGCGCCGCCGGAGAAGCGGCCGCCCTTCCTCCCCTACCTCGGCTTCATCAGCATCTTCGGCTCCCTGGTTGCGGCCGCCCTGGCGGTGGCGAGACGGCAGGGGCGGGAGCTGCCGGAGCGGGTGCCGGCGGGGCAGCTGCTGCTGGTCGGCATCGCCTCGCACAAACTCAGCCGGCTGCTCTCCAAGGACAAGGTGACGAGCCCGCTGCGCGCCCCCTTCACCGAGCTCGAGGGCATGGGCGGGCCGGCGGAGTTCGAGGAGCGCTCGCGCGGTAGCGGCGTTCGCAAGGCCGTCGGCGAGCTGGTGATCTGTCCCTTCTGCCTCGGCCTCTGGGTGACCGCCGGCTTCTCGGTCGGGCTGCTGTTCGCGCCGCGGGTGACCCGCTTCGTCGCCTCGCTCTTCGCCGCGCTGACGATCTCCGACTTCCTCCAGATCGCCTACAAAGCGGCCGAGGAAAAGGGCCTCGGGTAGGACGCGCGCCGGTCCCTCGGCGGCGCCCCGCCCGCCTTTTGCAGATAGAAGTCCTGAGGTTTTGACGACCGACTGGCGGGGGTACCGTCTTCCCAACATGCAGGAGGATCGTCTCGCCTGGATCTTCGGCTCGTCCCGCAGTGGCAGTACCTGGCTGTTGAAGATGCTTGCGGACCTAGAGGGCGTGGTGCCGGTCGACGACCCGCACCTCGGCCACCACCTCGGCGTCTGGCGGCCGATCCCGCTGGCCTGGGCCGCCTGCGAAGAGCCGCCCGAGCTCAGCACGCTGCTCGAGCTGAAGGCCGAGCAGCCGGGGTACTTCTTCGCCGAGCGGCATCGCGAGGCATGGTGGGAGCCGCTGCGGCAGCTGATCGCGGCGCGCTTCGAGGCGCAGGCGGCGGACGCCGGGATCGCCGACGCCGCCGCGGCCGCGTTCGTCGTCAAGGAGCCGGGCTCGCACGTGGCGCCGCTGCTGGCCGAGCTCTTCCCGCGCTCGAAGGTGATCTTCCTCCTGCGCGACGGCCGCGACGTCGTCGATTCCTGGCTCGACGCCTACAGCGACGGCTCCTGGGCGATCCCCGGCGGCGCCTTCCCGGTCAGCGCGGAGGGGCGGATCCCGCTGATCGGGTGGCTGTCCTCGGTCTGGGCCTACCGCAGCCGCGCCGTCAGGGAGGCCTACGAAGCGCGCGGCGAGGGCGACCGGATCCTGATCCGCTACGAGGACCTGCGCGGGGAGACCGAGTGCTGCGTGCGCCGGGTCTGCGCGATGGTCGGGATCGATCCGGAGCGGGTGCCCGAGGTGGTCGAAGCGCACCGCTTCGAGCGGCAGCCGAGCGCCGCCCGCGGCCGTCGTCGCTTCATCCGCCAGGCGCGCCCCGGCGGCTGGCGCGACAACCTCAGCCCCGCCGAGCAGCGGGCGATGCACGAGGCGATGGGCGAGGCCCTCGCCGAGTTCGGCTACGGGGTCGACGAGCAGCTGGCGGCAACGGGCTGACCCATCGAGCCTGCGATCGGACACCTCATGGGTGTCGGCCGCACTGCGCTTCGAGCGCGTCTGGCTCGGGTAGGTGGACCGCATCGCAGATCGCTTGCTGGCCATCTACCTGAACGACCACTTGGCGGGGGCCACCCTCGGCGTCGAGCTGGCCCGCCGGCTGCGGTCCTCCAACCAGGGCGACCCGGAGATGGGCCGGCCGCTGGCCCGGATCTGCGAGGAGATCGAAGCCGATCGCGACACCCTGCTGCGGCTGATGGACCGCCTGGAGATCGGCCGCGACCAGGTCAAGCCGGCGCTGGCGAAGATCGCCGAGCGCCTCGGCCGCCTCAAGCTGAACGGCCGCCTCCTCGGCTACTCCCCGCTCAGCCGCGTCCTCGAGCTCGAGGTCCTCTCCGGCCTCGTCGGCGGCAAGATGCAGCTCTGGAACGCGCTCGAGCAGAGCTTCGGCGAGAGCCTCGAGGGCTTCGACTTCCACGACCTGGCCGCCCGCGCCGACTCCCAGGGCCGGCGCCTGGAAGACCTCCACCTGGCCGCCGCCCAACGCGCCCTTCCCAGCGCCACCAGCAGCACCCAAGGCGTCCCGTGACACGAGCCACCACCCGAACTGCATCAAATTTCTGGGCTGGAAGGCAGGAAATTTGATGCAGTTCGGGTGAGGAGGGCGCGGCGAACGTTGTTGAGAAAGAGGTACGGGTCGCGTTCGAGCATCTTGCAAGTGGTGCGGTGCACGTCGTAGCCGGCAGCGGTCAGGTCGACGTCCCTTTGGTGGTCCTTCTCAAAGGTGAAGTGATCGCCGTGATGGCTCCAGCTATCGGTTTCGACGATCACCTTCTGCTCTGCCCAGAGGAAGTCGACGAGATGACCCTCCGCCAGGACATTGACTGCCGGGATTTGGAGGTTCACCTCTCGACACAGGCCCAGAAAATCCACCTCCGGGACCGATTTGGTCTCCAATACCTCCGGATCGACTTCAAGCGCGATCCGCCGCAACTTCCCGACCCCCTTGCAACCCCGCCTGCGAGTGATTATGCGGCCGAGGCGAGCCCAAGAAAAGTCGTCGCGCTTATAGGCCTGGACGAACATCCGCTCTAGGCGTTTGGCGTCATTTCGACCTGCCAAGTCGAGCAGCACCCGCTCCATCACCGCTACCGGTATGCCCCGTTCCATCGTCACTTCGTATGGCTCAAGCCGCCGCGTCTGATGCAGACTCACTTCCTGGTGCCCCTTCGGATGGAAGCCGCCCGACTGCCGCAACACCTCGATCGAGCCATAGGAGCCGCACAGTCCCCAGAGGTGCCCAGCGCTGAAGTGCGAGAGAACCGCCCCAGGCCCGCAAGCCAGCACCGCCGCCATCCATCTCCCCTCGCGGGTCAACCTCCTGTGCCCAAGGGCATAGACGCCTTGGTGCAACGGAATCAGGAGCCCGGCTTCACGGCGCCGCCGAACCACGTCCTCACTGGCGCCGATTCCCAACAGCTGCCAAGTGGAGAACACCCCGTGCTGTCTCTCCGCCAGCGCGCGGATCCGCACGGTCGCGTCTCGGTCCCTCATCAGAAACCCCCACCCATCCGAACTGCATCAAATTTCCTGCCTCCCAGACCGGAAATTTGATGCAGTTCGGATGGGGTGCTCCTCGGAGTTCCGGGCATGGCCGGAACCCTGGCCTACCCGGGCGCACGGGTGGTGCGCGGTTTGTGACTTTTCTTGCGCTGACGGTGCGCGAAAGTGTTACTTCCGGCGCCGGAGAGGGGCGCGCGGTTCTGGTCAGGCGGCGGCCATTGAGGCTGACCAGTGGTCGGCCACCTGTTCGGCGGCGCGGCGCTCCTCTTTGAGGATCGAGTCGGCTAGGGCCACCGTCTCCTCGTCGCCGGCGCGCCGGGCCACGCGCTTGAGCAGCTCGTAGGCGGCGACCTCGAGGTTCTCGACCGCGTAGGCGAAGCCGGCGAGCTTGGCGGGAGTGTCTGGCTGGGCGGCGAAGAACATGCCCCAGCTCAGCGCCCCGAGCTTCAGCATCGCGTCCTTGATCGCCGAGGGGCCGGCGCCGCGGTCGTCGAGACGGCGCTCGATCTTCTCCAGGTGCCCTTCGGTCTCCTCGAGGTGGTGGGCGAAGGCGCTCGCCAGCTCCGGCGGCACGTCCATCTCCTTGCCTTTCTCCAGCAGGTGCTTCGACTGGCCCTCCAGCGCGTGCACGTCGGAGAGGTAGGAGTTGAGCTGCTCGTCGAGGTCGTCGGGCTCGACTTCGCGCAGCGCCTGCTCGACGGCTTCGTCGAAGCCCGCCGCAATCCGTTCGGCCATCTCGCGCTCCTCGTTGGCGATCGCCTCAGCCATCGCCACGGTCTCCGAATCGCCGGCTTCGCGCGCCGCCCGCGCCAGCAGCTCGTAGGCCGCGACCTCCATGTGCTCATAGGAGTAGGCGTGCAGCGCCAGCTTCGTCGGCGTGTCGGGCTGGAACTTGGCGAACAGCACCATCCCGATGCCGCCGCCCTTTCCGGCCACGTCCTTCAGCTTCGAGGGCGAGGCGCCGTGCGCCTCCAGCCGCTCGCGGACACGGCGCTCCTGGGATTCGGTCTCCCCCAGGTGCCGCTGGAAGGACTGCGACAGCGCCCCCTCGACCAAATCGGGAGCGCGCTTCATCTGCACGAGCGCCTGTTCCTCGATCGAGTGGGCGTCGGTTAGGTACTTGACGAGCTGAGTCTCTGGATCGTTGTTCGGCATGCCCCTCGGCTACCCGGGCCGCCGGCCGCCCACGCCGGAGAAGGGCGATTTTTAGGCGCTGGAGTGCTCGGCCCACCGGCCGATGCCCGCGCCGAGCCGCTCCAGGACCGGCGCGCTCTCGCCGACCTGCATGTGCAGCCGCACCACCGTGCCCTGCACCCCGGAGCGGATCTGGACGAGGTCGCAAAGTTGGTTGGCGAGCCAGAGCCCGCGACCACCCTCCTGGGTGATGTCCGGGCGCAGGCGGCCGACCAGCGGCTCCTCGATCAGGCCCCGGTCCTCGACCTCGACAAGGAGGGTGGCGCCGTCCTGCCACAAGCGCAGGGTGCCGCTGCCGCCCCCGTGCATGATGCTGTTGGCGGCGAGCTCGCTGGTGGCGGTGATCAGGTCGGCGACCGCGGTCGCGTCGAGCCCCGCCCGCTCGGCCAGGCCGAAGTCGAGCGTGTCCGGCGTCACCGCCGGCGGCGGCAGCTGCCCGGCGAAGGCGTCGAACCGGTGGTCGGACTCGACGCGCTCGTGCGAGCCACCCGTCTGGTCGGGGTGCCGGTGCGAGAGGACGATCCGTTCCAGCACGTGGCTCGGCAGCGAGCCGGCGTCGTAGGGGCAGAGCAGCTGGAAGTCGGGGTCCTCGGCGAAGGCGAGGTTGAGCAGCGCCTCGTGGCGATGGCACTCCTCCAGCGCCGCCGGGCTGCGCGCCGCCCAGACCGGTTCCCCGATCCCCCGCACCGGGCGCCCCCGGTGCTCGTCGACGAAGTC
>DASUWV010000093.1:0-74103 GCA_036378275.1 Solirubrobacterales bacterium
TACCCTCAGCTGTTACGGTCTTGACCTAGCGCTCAGGTTCTGGCGATCGCCGGGGAACTCGCGTTTCCGTCTGTCTCTAGTTTGTGGGTAGCGGTGGAATTCCAGCCCCCAGGGAAAAGGATTTGTTGCCCGCTTTGGCTCCGTTGGTGCCGATGTTGAGTATGGCGAGGAAGTTCGTGCCCGTCGCGAGTGTGGTCCACCCTCATTACAGGGTCGGGGCCGCCGACGCCATTCACGAGCGAGCCGGGACCTTAGGCCCCGGCTCGCTGCAGTGAGTGAGACTCAGGTGTTGGCGATCGTCACGGAATTGGTGTTTCCGTCTGTCTCCAACCTGTAGGTAGCGGTGAATTCGCCCTTTGCGGGACAGAGCCCGCTACCAGCCACGAAGTTGAACTTCTGGTTCGTGGACTTGATCAGTGTTGCTTCGGTTCCGTCTTCAGCAGCGTAGGTGCCGGAGATACCGCCGGCCGCTTCCGATTCGTAGGTGCAGTTGATGCTGCCTGTCAGCGTGAACTTGTTCCTGGCAGGTGCTGCTGTGCAGGCGCTGCCCTGGACCGTGCCGCTGCCGAAGACGCTGCTCTTCAGGCAGTAATGCAGGTTTTCAACATCCACAGCAATCGGCCCGCTGAAGGGGATGGTGCTTGCGCATTTGCCGC
Source organism: Solirubrobacterales bacterium (assembly GCA_036378275.1). Lineage (GTDB taxonomy): Bacteria > Actinomycetota > Thermoleophilia > Solirubrobacterales > 70-9 > VAYN01. The sequence goes on from DASUWV010000093.1 coordinate 657, forward strand.
CCGCTTCGGCTCCAGTGTACGACACGGTTTCGAGTGTGACTTCGATTCCGTTGGTCGTGTTGTTCGTATGGACGCTACCTGTCAACGTCGATGCCGTGCAGGTAACCGTGCCGACATCCGTACCGCTGGAGTTTCGGGCTGTCAGGATGGCGTTGGTTCCGGTGTTGAGTGTGCCGACGACGTTCGTGCCCGTCGCGAGCGTGGTTCCACCCTCTTTTAGGGTCGGGGCCGCCGACGCCATTGCCGGAGCAATCGCAAAGACCGCGAGGGCGATCAGCGACATGCAGCTAATGATTATCTTCTTGTGCATCTGAGATACTTTCCTTTCTCGATGTCCGGCAAAAGCCGAACGATCCCTGCCTCGGGGGCAGCTATTCCAAATAGCCCTCCAAGGCTTTGTCAGTTTCGTTTGGTCGAACGAAACTTTTCGAGTGGACGGGTACACCTCCAAGCGCTGCAGGTCAAGGCGATTGAGCTGGAACACACGAAGCAGCCATAGAGATTCTTCTGCCCTGTGATGCCGTAGCACAAGCTTTTGCCTGCTAAGGAGGCAATTACGGTGGCAGACCGTGTGGATAACGCAAAATAACGCAGGACTCATTTGTGTGCACTCGCTGATTTCATTATTTCGCACTTAGTCTTAGCCCCATGGCTAAGAATTATTGATATAGTTCTACACTCGACAAGTTCGTAAGAAAAGAGAGGCATGAGACCTGCAGCTTGGATATTTGCCGCCGTAATAGTTGCAGCGCTTGCGGGGTGTGGTGGCAGCGGTAGCAAGCCAAGCGTGGCACTGACGAAAACTGAATATGTGAAGCAAGGCAATGACATCTGCGAAAAGGCCCTGGAAACGAAAGATGCCGGAGTTCGCGAAGCAGCAAAAGGAGTAGGGAACACTGCCGTGGCTCCTCCGAAAAAGAAACTCGTGGCGGTTGCTGAAGAAGCGATCCTGCCGGTTTACCAGGAGCTCACGAAACAGCTTGATGAACTGCCTTCACCAGTTAATGACAAGGCGAGAGTCGAACGCATCATGGCGGATTACGAGGCGGGTCTTGAAAGAGCGGAAGCGAATCCGGAGTCTCTCATAGCAGGGACTGCCTTCAGGAACGCAGACAGAGCGGCCCACGCCTATGGGCTTAAGTACTGCACCCTTTAAGAAGCAGATCACCGCGCAGCCCTACTGCATGAAGGCGAGGTGCAGCTCGGCTCGGCGCTCGTAGCGGGTGCGCAGTCGGCGGAAGTTGTGAAGCCAGGCGAAGCTCCGCTCGACCACCCATCTCTGCCTCCCTAGCCCAGACCCGTGCTCGCCGCCGCGACGGGGGATGATCCGCTACACGCCTCGCTTTCTCACCTCGCGGCGGTACTTGTCATGGTCGTAACCGCGATCGGCGAGCAGGCGATCGGATCGCCCGCGGGCCGGCCGACCTTGCCTGCCACCGGGCCGATCCCGAGTACTGGTGACTACTCTGGTTCAGGCGGCCTCGGAGAGAGCCGGCTCGGGCTCGCCCTCCTGCTGCGGCTGCTGCATCTCCTGCGGCTGCGGCGTCCGCAGGACGAAGATCGCGATCGCCACCGCGATCGAGGCCAGGAGCGCCCCGATCAGGTAGGCGACGTGGTAGCCCGAGGTGAGGGCCGAGGGAAGGCTGTGGCCGTCGCCGAGGAGCGACTTGGTGCGCTCGGCCGAGAGCGTCGCCAGGACCGCCAGCCCGATCGCGCCGCCCACCTGCATGCTGGTGTTGACGAAGCCGGAGGCGAGGCCGGCGTCCTCCGGGGTCGCGCCCGACATCGCCAGGGTCATCAGCGCTGGGAACGAGGTGCCGACGCCGACGCCGATGAGGAGGAGGGGCGGCAGCAGGTCGGTCAGGTAGTCGGCGTCGACCGGCGTGCGGGCGAAGAGGAGGAGGGCGACGACGACCATGCAGACGCCCGGGATCAGGGTCGTGCGTGGGCCGAAGCGCATGATCAGCTTCTCCGAGAAGCCGAGCGAGAGCGTCCCCATCACCAGCGTCGTCGGCAGGAAGGCGAGGCCGACCTTCAGCGGGCTGTAGCCGAGCACCCGCTGCAGGTAGAGGGCGCCGAGGAAGAACATGCCGAACATGCCGGCGACGAGCAGCGCCTGCAGGACGTTGGCGCCGGCGACGTTGCGCGAGCGGAACAGCCGCAGCGGCATCAGCGGGTTGGCGATCGTCGCCTGGCGGCGGATGAAGACCGCCAGCAGGGCGAGGCTGATCGCGCCGAGGACGAGGATGCGGGTGTCGTTCCAGCCCCAGGCTTCGATCCGCAGGATCGTGAAGACGCCGAGCATCAGCGCGGTGGTGATCAGGGCGGCGCTCGGGAAGTCGGCTCCCTCGCTGAGGCCGATCCCCTTCGGGTCGGCGACCAGGCGCGTCGCCAGGTAGGCGGTGGCAATCCCGATCGGCAGGTTGATGAGGAAGATCCAGTGCCAGCTGATCGCGTCGGTGAGGACGCCGCCGAGCAGCAGCCCGATCGAGCCGCCGGCGGAGGCGACGAAGCCGTAGACGCCGATCGCTTTCGCCTGCGCGCCCGGCTCCGGGAACATCGTCACGATCATCCCCAGGATCACCGCCGAGGCCAAGGCCCCGCCGATCCCCTGGATGAAGCGGGCGCCGACCAGCATCTCCTGCGACTGCGAGGCGGCGCAGACGAGCGAGGCGACGGTGAAGATCGCCAGACCCATGAGGAAGACCCGCCGCTGCCCGAGCAGGTCGCCCATCCGGCCGGCCAGGAGCAGCAGGCCGCCGAAGGGGATCATGTAGGCGTTGACCACCCAGGCGAGGTTGCTCTGGGAGAAGCCGAGGCTGCCCTGGATCGAGGGCAGGGCGACGTTGACGATCGTCGCATCGAGCACGATCATCAGCATCCCCGCGCAGAGGACGTAGAGGGCAAGCCAGCGGGTTCTGTCGTTATCGGTGGTTTTCATGCAGGCGAGACTCCTGGACCGGGAAGCTAGCACCGTGCGGGGGACTCTTCCGTCTTGTAGAGAATGTCACCCCTTTACAGGCAAAAACTGCTGTATCGGCGATCTATTCTCGGCCGACTTTGGCCGGGGAATCGACTCTCACCACGCCGCAGGTGCTGCGATTGCTCGGTGCCGGGGCCACCGGAGCGATCCTGATGTCGCTGGGGGGCGAGGGGTTGCTGCGGACGAAGGAGCTGACCGAGCGGGTGCGGGGGTATACGCCGCGGACGGTCTACAGGTACGCGGGGAAACTGACCGAGCTGGGGGTGATCGAGCGGGAGGAGGAGCCGGGGGTTCCTTCGAAGGTGGTCCACAGCCTCAGCGAGCCTTGCGGCCGCGAGCTCTATGAGCTGCTCGACGCGTACGCGCAGGCGTCGCTGACGCGGATGTCCGGCGGGGAAATCGACGCCCATGCGTGGGGATCGCTGTCGCTGCTGGCCGACCTGTGGGAGTCGGGGATGATCGAGGCGCTCAACCTGGGGCCGCGCTCGCCGACGGAACTGGCGCGCGGCGACCACGGGCTCAGCTACCACCAGGTGAACCGGCGCGCGGGGCTGTTCGCGATCGGGGGGTTCGTACGGGAGACGTCGGTCGGCGGCAAGCGCCGCAGCTACGAGCTGACCGAGAAGGCGCGGCGGGGGATGGCGCTGATCGCCGGCGTCGGCCGCTGGCGCCGCCGCCACATCGTGCCGCAGGGGACTGCCGGGCTCACCCCGCGGGAAGCCGGCGGCGTGCTGCGGACCTCGCTGCCCCTGGTCGCGCTGCCCGAGCACGCCGGCAAGAGCCTCGGCTTCGAGATCGCCGGCGAGTCGATGGAGGGCGGCGAGGGCGACGCCGTCTGGGCCAACGTCAAGGACAACGGGATCGTCCTCAGCTGCGAGGGGCCGCTGCCGGAGGTCGACGGGCTGGCGCGAGCCAGGGTCGCCACCATCGTCGATTCGCTCCTCGACGGGCCGTCCCGGAACGGCTTCAGCTCCGAGGGGGACGAGGGGCTGATCAAGACCTGCCTCGAGCGCCTGCACTCGACCCTGTGGGTGGCCTGGCCCGATGACTCAGCCGCGGCGGCCGAAGCTATGGCCGGCGGGGGCGACGGCGCGTAGCTCCGCCACCGCCCGCTCGCGGGCCTGACGCGGTCGCGGGTTGCGTGGGCGCCGCGCCCGCGGCGGCGCGGCTCGCTCCAGCGGCGCCAGCTCGCTGACGACGAGGTTGACGGTGCCTTCGCGGCGCTCGAGGCGGCCGCGGGCGCGGATCAGCGGGGCGGTGCGGATGAGGGGGCGGTGGCGCTCGTAGACCGGCGGCGGGACGACGAGGTTGAGGGTGCCGCGCTCGTCCTCGAGCAGGATGAAGGTGACGCCGTTGGCGGTCTCGGGGCGCTGGCGGGCGGTGACCATCCCCGCCACCTCGACGGTCGAGCCGTCGCCCACCTCGGCCAGCTCGGAGGTGCGGAGGAGCTTCGGATCGAGGCCCGGCCGCAGCAGCTTCATCGGGTGCTTCTCGACCGTCATCCCGGTCGAGCGGTAGTCGGCGATCAGCTTCCCCCACTCCCCCAGCGGCTCCAGCTCGGGCGGCGCCGGCGGCTCCATCGGCAGCGCCAGCTGCGTGCTGCCGGCGGCGGCGCGTCCGGCCCCGGTCACCCCGACCCGCCAGAGCGCCTCGCGGCGGTCGTCCGCGGAGCCGGCCGGGATGCCGTCGAGCGCGCCGGCCCAGGCCAGCTTTTCCAGGCTCGGCAGGCTCGCGCCCGCGCGTGAGGCCAGCTCTGCGATCCCCTTATAAGGACCGCCGCGCTCGCGCTCGGCGACCAGCTCCTCCATCTCCTCCTTCTTCACGCCCTTGACGTAGCCGAGACCGACCCGCACCTGCAGCCCGCCCCGCACCTCCTCGCCCTCGCGCGGCGATTCGACGTGGCAGAGGACCCTGCTGCGGTTGGCGTCGACCGGCGCCACCCGGATCCCGCGCCGCTGCGCCTCGTGGACCAGCGAGTCGGGCGGGTAGAACCCCATCGGCTGCTCGTTCAGCAGCGAGCAGAGGAACTCGGGGCCGTAGTGGATCCGCAGCCAGGCGGACTGGTAGGCGAGCAGGCCGAAGGCGGCCGAGTGCGCCTTCGGGAAGCCGAAGCCGGAGAAGCCCTGGATCTGCGACCAGACCCGTTCGCCCGTCTCCTCGGGCACGCCGTTGGCGGCCGCCCCCGCGAGGAAGCGCTGGTGGTGCGCGCGGATCGCCTCCTCCGAGCGCTTGCGGCTCATCGCCCGCCGCAGCCCCTCCGCCTCCGAGGAGCTGAAGCCCGCGAGCGCCATCGCCACCTCGATCACCTGCTCCTGGAAGACGATCGTGCCCAGCGTCTCCTCCAGCACCGGCTCCAGCAGCGGGTGCTCGTAGGGGATCTCGTAGCCGGGGTCCTCGCGGCGGAGCTTGCGGCGCTCTATATATGGATGCACGGCGCCGCCCTGGATCGGCCCCGGCCGCACCAGCGCCACCTGGACGATCAGGTCGTCGAGGTCGCGCGGCCGGGTCCGCGGCAGCATCCCCATCTGCGCTCGGCTCTCGATCTGGAAGACGCCGGTGGTGTCGGCGGCGCGGATCGATTCGTAGACCTGCTCGTCGTCGAGCGGGATCCGCGAGAGGTCGAGCCGCTCGCCGCGGGCGCGGCCGATCTCCTCGACGCAGCGCTCGACCGCCGAGAGCATCCCCAGCCCGAGCAGGTCGATCTTGAGGAAGCCGGCGTCGGCACAGCTGTCCTTGTCCCACTGGACGGTCTGGCGGCCCGCCATCGCCGCGGGCACGACCGGGCAGATGTCGGTCAGCGGCCGGGTCGAGATCACCATCCCGCCCGGGTGCTGGGAGAAGTGGCGCGGCAGGCCCATGATCTCGGCGGCGAGCGGCAGCAGCGCCCGCCAGCGCGGCTCCCGCGACCGCTCCGCCCCGAGCGCGGCGACGAGGTCGCGCTCGATCTCCTCGGCGCTCTGGTGGAAGCCGGCCGTCTTCGCCACCCGGTCGATCTCCGCCGGCGGCAGCCCGAGGACCTTGCCGAGGTCGCGCACCGCCCCCTTCGGGCGGTAGGTCGGGAAGGCGGCGACGAGGGCGGAGCGGTCACGGCCGTAGCGCTCGTGCACACGCGGGATCAGGACCTCGCGGATGTCGCGGGGGAAGTCGAGGTCGATGTCCGGCATCGAGGTCACCTCATCGTTGAGGAAGCGGCCGGAGAAGAGATCGGCCTCGACCGGGTCGACGTGGGAGAGGCCGGTCAGGTAGCAGACGATCGAGCTGACGCTGGAGCCCCGACCTCGTCCCGGGGGAAGCACCGCACGCGCCGACTCCGGCCCGCGCACCTCGGCGGCGACCTCGCGCGCCAGCTCCAGCAGGTCGCGGTGGAGGAGGAAGAAGCCGGAGGGGCCGAGCTTGCGGATGATCGCCAGCTCCTCCTCCAGCCGCCACTGCGCCTCGAGCAGGCGGGCGTTGCCGCTGTAGCGCTCGCCGAGGCGGTGGCTGCAGAGGCGGGCGAGCTCGGCGTCGGCGGTCGGGTCCTCGCTGCCGGGGTAGCGGTAGCCGAGCTGCTCGGTGAGGTCGAAGCGGAGGCGCTCGGCAAGGCGCTCGGTCTCGGCAACCGCCCCGGGGTATTCGGCGAAGCGGGCCGCCATCGCTGCGGGCGAGGTGAGCGCCGAGGTCGAGTTGCCGCGGCGGCAGGGCTCGGACTCCTCCAGCGTCTCGCAGCGGCCGATCGCGACCAGCGCGTCCTGCAGCGGCGCCCGCCGGCGGTCGTGCGAGTGGACGTTGCCGGTGGCGACGCAGGGGACGTCGAGCCGCTCGGCCAGCAGCGCCAGCCAGCGGTTGCGGGCGCGGTCGCGGCGCCAGTAGGGCCGCTGCAGCTCGATCCGGAAGCGGTCGCGGCCGAAGGCGGCGAGGAGGCGGCGGGCAAGCCCCTCCCCCGCGGCGGTCTCCCCACGTTCGAAGGCACCCGCCACCGCCCCGTCCCGGGCGCAGCCGGAGAGGCAGACCAGCCCCTCCGCGTGCTCCTCCACCTGCTCGAGCGTCGCCCACGGCTGCGTCTGCGAGCGGGTGGTGTTGTCGCGGGTGTGGGAGTGGGCCGCGGTGAGGAGGCGGCAGAGGTTCCGGTACCCCGCCTCGTCTTCGACCAGGAGCGTCACGTGCCGCCCGCCCTGGAGCGTCAGCTCGGCGCCGGTGATCGGGCGGAAGCCGAAGCCCTTGCAGGCATGGGCGAACTCCATCGAGCCCCAGACGCCGTCGTGGTCGGTGAGGGCGAAGGCCGGATACCCGTGGGCGGCCGCGGCGGCCGCGAGCTCCAGCGGCGTCGAGGCGCCGTCGAGGAAGGAGAAGGCGGAGTGGGCGTGCAGCTCGACGTACATCGATTACCAACCCCCTGAGCCTCAGGCTCGCTGCCGGTACCAGCGCTGGGCGCCGGCGGCGCGGAAGACGGTGAGGGCGCGGCCGTCCGCCAGCGCCAGCTCGAAGTAATGGCGGCGGAGCGGCTTCGGCGTCCACCAGCGGTCCTCGACCAGCCACTCCTCGCGGACGGCCTCGACTGTCGCCCCCTCGACCAGCAGGGGGGCGCCGCGGGGGTCGGTCCGGACGGCCACCCGCTGGGGGGCGTAGAGGCGGCGCAGGCCCGGCATCAGAGCTCGGGGTAGGGGGTGAGCAGGGCCCAGCGCTCGGGCACGCGCGAGGCCGCGTCGACGGGGAGGACCTTCAGCAGCGCCTCGGCTCCCTGCGCGGCGCGAACCTCGCGCACCGCAGCCCGCAGCCGGCGCCGGCGCGGCTCGGCGCCGCCGACCGCGAGCTCGAGCTGGTCGCGCGCCGGCGGGCCCAGGCCGACCGCGCGCAGGCGCAGCGCCGTCGCCGGGCCCGGCAGCTCTTCCAGGCGCGGGCCGAGGACGTCGCAGAGGACCCGCGGCGAGGCGCTCGGCCGCCCCAGGCCCTGCCCGACGCTCCAGCTGCCGCCGCTCGCAAGCAGCGCCCCCAGCCGCAGGCCGAGCAGCGTCCGCCCCTTCCGCTGCGGCGCCGCCAGCAGCCGGTCGACGAGCAGCTCCAGGGCGCGGTCGAGCTGACGGCCGGCGGTCCCCTCCGGCAACTCGATCTCCTCGGCCAGCTCCTCGTGCGGCGCCCGCGGCCGCAGCGGCTCCTCTTTCCCCTGGCAGAGCCGCAGCGCCCGCAGCCCGAGCGGGCCGAAGCGGTCGGCGACCTGGTCGGCGGAGAGCCGGGAGAGCGCGGGCAGCGTCTCGATCCCGAGCCGCTCGAGCGCCTCGATCAGGTCATCGGCCTCGCGCGGGGGAGCACCGAGTCGCGTCCGCAGCGCCGCCGTCGGCACCGGTCGCGGCCACTCGCCGGCGGCGATGAAGGCGGCGAAGCGGGTGCGGCCGGTGCCGATCCGCCACTCGCCTCCCGCCGCCCGCCGGGCAGCGGCGAGGACTCCGTCCTCGCCGCCGTAGAGGTCGCGCAGGCCGTCGACCGCGAAGAAAGCCTCACCGGGCTGCGCCGACTCGACCCCGGCGCCGATCTCCTCCAGCGCCCGCGCCATCGCTTCGGTCGCCTCCATCGCCGCGACAGGGTCGGAAACGTCGGTGCGCCCGGGCCGGGGCCCCCCGCCGCGACCCGGGCGCGTGAGAGTCGCCAAGCGCTTGTCGATGACGCAGGCGATCTTCATACGAACGCATGTTCGTATCCTCAGGAGGATAACGCCATAGAGATGACCGCAAGTCGGTTCTCAGCTGCGGGCGATCTTCGCCGCCTCGGCGCTGCCGAGGTAGGGCGTCAGCGCGAACTCGACCAGGTCGGGGAGCAGCGACTGCAGCTCCGCGGTGCGGTCGGCGAAGATGCGGCGTGAGATCAGCGAGACGATGCCGCCGACGAGGGCCTCCTCGGTGGTCGGCGAGAGGCCAGCCAGCACCTCGTCCGAACGACCCTCGCGGCCGGCTTCAAAGTAGGGCACGAGGCTCTGGATCGCGGCGTCGTAGCGCTCGATCACGACCGGCCCGGCGACCAGCGCCTCAACCATGCTGAGCCGCGCCAGGTGTGGCTCGTCGGTGAGGAACTGCAGCATCGTCGCCAGCCCCGCCCGCACCCCCGACGACCACTCCTCCTCCTGCTCGAAGGCCTCCCCCACGCGCCGGTTCAGCTCCGTCATCACGCTGTCGTAGGCGGCGACGAAGCATTCGTCCTTGCTGCTGAAGTGCTCGTAGAAGGTGCGGCGGGAAACCGCCGCGTGACGGGTGATGTGAGCGATCGTCGTGCCCGCGTAGCCGTTCTCGGCAACCGCCTCGGCGAGTCCGGCGATCAGGCGCTCGCGCTGGTTGCGGGAGACGAACTCGCGCGGGAGACCGTGCCGTCCCGGAGGAAGGCGAGCCAGCTCCGGCGGGTACTCGGGAGACTCGACAGAAGGGTTCACTGGATCTCTCAAGAGAACCGACGATACCGATTTGGACGAGCAGAGCCTGGTTTGGCTAACGGGCCAGTTTGTTTACCGCGCGCTTTGCTCATCGGATTTGTCACTCGGGGGAATCTGCCTTTCGGCCCGTGAACTTGCGCGCCGCCTCCGGCCCCAGGTACGGGGCCAGGGTGAACTCGACCAGTTCGGGAAGCAGTTCCTCGATCAGATCCGGTTCCTTGAGCCAGAGCCGCTGGTAGAGGATCCAGAAGACGCCGCCGATCAGCGCTTCCTCGAGCGTCTCCGGCAGCGCCTCGCCGTAAGGCGAGACATCGCGTCCAAGTTTGAACAAGGAGACGAAGGCCTGCAAGGACTCCTCGTAGTAGCGGACCGACTCGGGCCCCGCCGCCAGGGCCTCGACCATGCAGGTGCGGGAGAGCGCCGGCTCGCGAGCGACGTAGGCGAGGAAGGCGGATAGCCCGGCCTCGACCCGCCGGGGCCAGTCGTCGATCTCTCCGGCATTGGCGACAACTTGCTCTAACGCAGAAGACATCGCATATTGCTGGGCTGCTCGAAAGCAATCCTCCTTCGAGCTGAAGTTTTCGTAGAACGTGTTGCGAGCGATCCCGGCCCGCTTGACGATGTCGGCGATGGTGACCGCGCGGTAGCCCTTTTCCGAGACCTCGAGCGCAAGCCCGTGGATGATCCGGACGCGCTGGTGGTGGGCGATGAACTCGCGCGAGAGGGGCTGCCGGCCCGGAAGTGGACGCCGTGTTGACTTTTGAGCCACGAACGAAAGAGTACCTAAGTCAGAGGAGGAAGTTATCCCACCCCGCGACCGGATACCGTTTAGGTACCGAAGGCAGACAAGCCGTTTTCTCTAAAATGCGACCGGAGCGGGGACCTTGATCGGAAGGCACCAACGCATCCTCCGAGGGATGCTCGAAGCAGTAGGCACACGTGGATACGAGCGAGCCACGGTCCAGGACGCGATCGCCGCGGCCGGCATCTACCGCCAGGCCTTCTACGACTCCTTCAGGGACAAAGAGGACTGCTACCTGCAGGCGCTCGACGCCGGCTCGGCCTGGGTCGAGCTGGCGATGCGCGAAGAAGCGGCGGGTGAGACAACCTGGCGCGGCCAGCTGCGCGGCGCCCTGACCGGGCTGCTCCGCTTCCTCGACCGCGAGCCGGCGGTCGGCCGGGCGCTGCTGGTCGAAGTCCACGCCGCCGGCCCGGACGCGGTGGAAAAACGGACAGAAGCGATGGCGCGGGCTTCGGCGGCGATGGACCTGGCGCGGGCGGAAAGCGGCGGGGAGGCGCCGGAGATCTCGGCCGAGGCGGTGGTGGCCGGGATCCTCGCGGTGCTCCACAGCCGTCTCTCCGCCTCCCAGACGGATGGCTTCATGCGGCTCCTGCCGGAGTTGATGTACCTCGCCGTGCTTCCGTACTTCGGCGCCGACGCGGCGGCGACCGAGATGCGGCTCGACGACTTCTGAGCTGTCAAACCCCCTCGCCGCCGCGACCCTCTCCGGCGGCAAAGCGGGCGGCGCCGCGGGCGGCGACCGCGAGCACCTCGCGACCCAGCCGGCGCTCGAGCTCGAGCCCCTCGGCCAGCGGCAGACCCGCCCCCTGCAGGGCGGCGCGGCGATCGGCCAGCATCGTCTCCTGCGGGAAGGCGGCGATCCGCTCGGCCAGCTCGAGGGCCCGCTCCAGGTGGGCGCCGGGGGCGGTGACCTCGTTGACGAGCCCGATCCGCTCCGCCTCCCCCGCCTCGACCGGGCGGCCGGTGAGGATCAGGTCCAGCGCCCGCCCCATCCCCACGACCCGCGGCAGCCGCTGAGTGCCGCCATCTACGAGCGGCACCCCCCAGCGGCGCTCGAAGCAGCCGAAGACGGAGCCGGGGGTGGCGAGCCGCAGGTCGCACCAGAGCGCCAGCTCGAGGCCGCCGGCCAGGCACCAGCCGTCGATCGCAGCGATCGCCGGCTTCGACGGGGTGAGGCGGCTGACCCCGAGCGGCCCGGCGGGATCGTCGACGTCGAGATCGAGCGCCTTCAGGTCGGCGCCGGCGCAGAAGGCTTCGCCGCCGGCCCCGGTCAGGACCAGCACCCGGGCGCCCTCGTCGGCCTCGAAGCTCTCGAGGCCACGCCGCAGCCCGGCGGCGGTCGCCGCGTCGACCGCGTTACGGCGCTCCGGGCGGTCGATCGTCAACACCGCCGCTGCGCCCGCGCGCTCGTATCGCACCTCGGAGCTGCTCATCGCGCAGATCCTCCCACAGCCCCACCGCCGGACCGCCGTTGTCGCGAAGCCGGCGAGAAGGGAGCGGGCGGGCTAGTCGCCGCGCGGTGCACGGGGATCGCGGCGACGCCCGGCTCCCAGAGAGTGCGCCCCGGTCGCCGGCCCTGGGAAGAGGCAGGGATCCCAAAGCCAGCCGCAACGGTAGGGAGCGGCGCGGACAACGAAAAAACGACCGAGGGCGACGCTCGGTTTCTGCCTCGCGCGTAGCCTTCGCGCTCAGAAGCTCGTGGCGCCACCTTCGAGGCCTGGTCCGCTTCGGCTTCCGGCGGAACCGGTCTCTCTCGGTCGCAGGGGGAACCTACGGGGCCTTCCCGTCGCTGTCCAGGGGGCCGGAAGAGGCAATTCCGCAAAACCCGGAGTAATGCTCTGTCCCCACGCGTTAAAGCTTCGCTGAGGCGCGGCGGCTACCCTCCTTTCCGTGCGCATCGAAGAAATCATCGCTGAGCAGAGGCCGACGTTCTCGATCGAGTTCTTCCCGCCGAAGACGCCCGAGGCGACGGCGGAGCTCTACGAGACGGCGCGGGCGCTGCGCGAGCTCGAGCCCGACTTCGTCTCCGTCACCTACGGGGCCGGCGGCTCGACCCGCGACGGAACGGTCGAGATCACTAGCGCGCTGAAGGACGAGATCGGCTTCGAGACGATGGCCCACCTCAGCTGCGTCGGCGAGACGACGGAAGGGCTGGCGACGACGCTCGACCGGATCGAGGCGGCGGGGATCGAGAACGTCTTCGCCCTGCGCGGCGACCCGCCGCGGGGGCAGGAGGACTTCGTCCAGCCCGAGGGAGGCCTCGGCAGCGCCGCGGAGCTCGCCGCCTTCATCGCGGCGGGCTGGAACTTCGGGATCGGCGGCGCCTGCTTCCCGGAGGTCCACCCGGAGGCGCCCGACCTGGAGACGGACCTGCGCTACCTGAAGACGAAGGTCGACGCCGGGGCCTCGTTCCTGATCACCCAGCTCTTCTTCGACAACCAGGTCTACTTCGACTTCGTGCGGGCGGCGCGGGCGCAGGGAATCGAGGTGCCGATCATCGCCGGTGTGATCCCGGTCGCGAGCTTCGCCCAGACGAAGCGGATCTGCGACCTCTGCGACGCGACGATCCCGCCCCGGCTGGAAGCCGCCTTCGAAGCCGCGGGCGGCGAGCCGGAGCGGGAGTTCGAGCTGGGGATCGCTTACGCCGCGCAGCAATGCGCGGAGCTGCTGATCGCCGGCGCGCCGGGGATCCACTTCTACGCGCTCAACCGGGCGCCCGCGACGCGGGCGGTGCTGGGGGCGCTGAAAGCCTCGCGTCCGTGGGAGCGGGTCCGGGGCGACGCCGCGTCGATGCAGCGAGCCGAATAGTCTTAAAGCGCTTATGGGTAAGGGAGAGCGGGAACGAGAGCGGCTTCGCCAAGAGCGGATCGAAGCCGAACAGCGCGAATCGCGAGGCGACAGCAAACGCCTGGTGCTGGCCTACGGCATCGGCGCGGTCGTGGTCGTGGCGATCGTCGTGGCGGTCATCGTCATCGCCGGCAGCGGCGGGGGCGGGGGCGGTGAAGGCGGCGACGCCCACATCAACGTCAACACCCAGATGGGGTCGACGAACGGCGTCCAGCCCGACGAACGCGAAGGCATCCCGCCGCCGCCCGCCCATGTGACGAACGTGAAACAGGCGGCGAAGGAAGCGGGCTGCAAACTCCAGCTGCACCTCAAGGACGAGGGGCACAACCACATCCCGCAGAACTCGCCGGAGCCGAAATACAAAACCAACCCGCCGACCTCCGGCGAACACGCCGAACCGCCCTTCCAGCAGGCCGACGGCGCCTACCTCGAAGAGCCGAAGCCGATCGACTTCGTCCACTCGCTGGAGCACGGGCGGATGGAGATCCAGTACGCGCCGAGCCTGCCGGAAAAGGAGCAGCTCGAACTGAAGGGCCTCTACGACACGATGTACGGGGCGACCCTGCTCTTCCCGAACAAGGAAATGCCGTTCCAGGTGGCGGCGACGACCTGGACCAACCTGCTCGGCTGCTCCGAATACAAAGGCGCGAAGACGCTCGACGCGATCCGCGCCTTCGGCAAAGAAACCTGGGGCAAGTACGGCGGCGAGAACGTCTTCGGCTTCAAATTCACCGGCCCGACCCCGGCGGAACCCGAAGAACCGACGACGACCGCCTCGACCGAATAGGTCAGGCCCTGTAGGCGGGGAAGAAGCCGCCGGCTTCGCGGCCGGCGCTCAGCCGCTCGTACTTCTCCCGGTCGCAGACGAGCTCGGAGGTGAGCCAGGCCTGTCGGCGGTTGGCGAAGCCGCGCTTGAACTCCTCGAGCGCGTCGCCCGCGGTGATGCCGCCGCCGAGGTTGAGCGGCAGCCCGAGCTCGGATGAGAGCTCAACGAGCCGGGCGACGACGTTCTTCATCGGGGCGCTGCGGAGGTGGTCGTCGGCGCTGCCGCTGAGGTAGTAGTGGAGGTAGCCGTCACTGACGGCGGCGATCGAGGCGGCGGCGAGGTCGCCGTCGGGGCTACGGAGGAGGACGAGCCAGGTGCGGTCGGCGGCGAGGATGCGGTCGAAGTAGGAGAGCCCGAAGAAGTAGTGCCCGGCGGCGCCGGTGCGCCGCATCGTCTGCTCGTAGACCTCGTTGAACCCGGCGCGCTGCTCGGAAGCGGTCTCACTCCCGAGCACCAACTCCAGCTCGTATCCAGCTTCGAGGTTGCGTCGGACCTGCCGGCGATCGCTAGGTCGGCTCTTCGCCGGCAGCTCAGGATCCGCAATCTGAACAACATTGCGCTCGGTCGCCCCTATCAATGGCGAAGGCCCGAGCGCGTGGCGAATGAAGACGCTGACCAGGCCCGTCCCCGAGAAGTCGATCGCGGCCGGATCGACACCAGCCGTGGAACCCACCAACCCCGGATATCCGTAAGGGGAAACTGCATCGCGCTCGTTCGTCCCAGGTATGTCCCGGACGATCAGGGGGGCGACAAGCTCCCCTTCCTTGAACTCGATGCGCAGCGTGTGGGTGGCGCCCTCGGCGGCGAGGAACGGGCGTGAGCGGAAGAACTGGTCGTCGGCCGCCGCCTCCCCGCGGTCGGCGAGCAGCTCGGCCCTGGCGCTCACTCGAGCAGGTCCGCGGCGGCGGCGCGGAACTCGTCGGGGAGCACACCCCAGACCTCGCAGTCGTCCGGCGGCCCGTCGCGGCGCGCCAGGTGCGCGCGCATCGTCCCCTCGTGCTTCCAGCCGAGGCCGGCGACGGTCTTCTTAGCCACCTCGTTGCGGGCGGGGATGCGGCCGTAGACGCGGTGGGCGCCGTACTCGTCGAAGGCCTTGGCGATCGTCAGCGCCTCGGCGCGGCGGCCGACGCCCTTGCCGCGCACGTCGTCGCCGATCAGCGCCCCCAGCTCGGGGGCGGTCTGACGGAAGAGCCCGTAGAGGGCGGTGAAGCCGACCGGCTCCTCGTAGCCCTCGACCTCGATCGCGAACTTGCGGTCCTCGCCCGAGTCGTCCATCGCCCGCCGCGTCCACGCCTCCGCCTGCGCCAGGGTGAACTCATCCCGCTGCTCCATCAGCGACTGCGTCGCCTGCGGGTTGTTGAACCAGCGGTGGACGGCGGGGGCGTCGTCCTCACGGAAGGGACGCAGCGAGACGGTGGGTCGCTCGGTGCTCACGCGGAGAACCCTATGTGGCCTACCGCTGATCCGTCAGGCGAGTACCGGCGCGTCAACTCGACGTCGCTCAAGAGCTTTCAGGACAACTCGCTCTACCTCTGGCGAGGCACCGGAAACGCTTATGGCGAAGGTAACTTCCCCGGTCTTGATTTCTTCGGCGAGGCGTGCGACGAACTCGTCTGCGAACGAATGGCTGGTGCTGAGGATCCCGGAGAAGTCAAGGGCTACTACCGTCGCGTTTCCCGCCTTTTGGACGAGATCCGTTCGCAGTTCCTGGCCGAGGGGTCGGGTCGCGAGAGTTTTACCGTGCTCTGCGAGTGCGTAGCTATACGCCATTCGCTGCCTCCTCTCGAACGGTTCCAAGTCAAACCGATATTAGAAGAACTGCCGGAGGGTCAAACCGAGACGAGGTCATAGGTGATCCAAGTTCCACGCCGGAACCGAGTCGCAGGAAGAACCTCTAGCTTCGGATTCTCCTGCACGGTCTGAATCCGGCAGAACCCATTGGCGGAAAGGATGTCCATCCTCCCCGCATGCAATGAAGTCGTCAAGGCTGCTTCGAAGACGGAGGAGAACCCGATTCCGCGATGAGGGTCGTTGGTCCCGCTGACGCTTTCCCTGGTCGCGTGTGCGATTGCCCAACCGTCATCGCTCCACTCGGGATATCGCCGCCGGATGTGCTCAGGGATTCCCATACCGAGATCGCTGATGGCAATCGTCACCTGTCGCCTCGGCTCGGTTACTCGGCGAACCGCAGCGAAGGCGCCAAGCTCGTTCTCCCCATGATCGATCGCGTTGGCGCAAAGCTCTGACACCGCCATGAAGGCGGCGTGGCCGAGGGGCGAGACGTCATGCAGCTGATATTCGAGGATCTCCCGAGTTCGTTCCGCCACCTCCTCCACGTCGAGGAACTCCTTCACGCAGGTAACCGGCATGATCGTGTCCTCTTCGGAAGGGGGTGGCAGGGCTGGATCAATGGACATCGCCTCGAAAACCTGCCTTGCCCGAGAGTCGCTTGGGGGAGTGGTCTTGACTTCTCGGCCCGCCCCTCTGTGCCACTCGATGAACATCCTTAGGCGAACCGCAAACATCGGATGAATAGGAAGCTGGAGCCGAGCGCAATCGAGCTCGATCCTGTCGGGCAGCTCATGCGCAAGCGGAAAGTCGTCTCTCCAGCCATCGCGGGCGCCGCGCGGACCTATTTCTTTTATCCAACCCACTCGACTCACCCTAGGTAGTCGTGCGGCGTCCGCAGTCAATTCAATCCGGAGCCAGGCCCTGCCCCGTCAGGACGAGCCAGGCGGTCTTGGCGAGGATGCGGAGGTCGAGGGCGGGGGTACGGTGGTCGACGTACCAGACGTCGAGCTCGATCCGCTCCTCCCAGGGGATGCCGGCGCGGCCCTGGACCTGGGCCCAGCCGGTGATCCCGGGAAGGACCTCGTGGCGGCGTTTCTGACGCGGGGTGTAGTCGTCGACCTGGGCCGGGATCGTCGGGCGGGGGCCGACGATCGCCATCTCTCCGCGGAGGACGTTGACGAGGTTCGGGATCTCGTCGAGCGAGGTGCGGCGGAGGAAGCGGCCCGGGCGAGTGACGCGGGGGTCGTCGCGGTAGACGACTTTGCCGACGCCGACGGGGTCGGAGCCCTGGACCATGGTCCGCAGCTTCCACATCTCGAACTCGCGGCCGCCGAGGCCGACCCGCCGCTGGCGGTAGACCACCGGCCCGGGGCTGGTCAGCTTGATCGCGATCGCGGCGACCAGGAGCAGCGGCGAGAGGACCGCGAGGGCGAGGGCGGCGACGAGGAGGTCGAAGGCGCGTGGCATCAGCGGGTGCCCTCCGCCTTCTCCCAGCGTCCGCCCGCTCCGTGGCGGAAGCGGTCCCAGAGGCCGGCGGCGATCGAGGCGGTAGTCAGCAGGTAATAGCGGGCGATGCGGAAGGGTCCGATCGGCACCGAGCGGCCGAGCAGGGCGGCGGCGATGAAGGCGAGCTGGAGGACGAAGGTCAGCACGTAGAACCAGCCACTGCCGAGGAGGTAGGCGTTGGCGAGGAGCGAGAGGACGTGCAGCAGCGGGCTGAGGTAGCGCAGCAGCCGGTGCGAGACGATCTCGAAGGCGTACAGCGGCGGGTAGCCGCGCGGCGAGACCATCCCTTCGCCGACGACGATGTCCCAGAGGCCGACCATCATCCGGCGTTTGCGGGCGAACTCGCCCTCGATGCTCGGCACCATCTTCTCCTCGGCGCGGGCGTCGGCCGCATACAGCGAGCGACGGCGGTGCTTGGCGAGGAGGAAGGGGAAGCTGAGGTCGTGGCTGCCGGAGGCGGCGAGGGGGATGTAGGCGTCGCGGCGCACGGCGTAGATCGCCCCGTTGCCGCCGGTGACGCCGGCCAGCGCCGACTCCATCTCCCTCACGCTCATCTCGTAGCGCCAGTAGGCCCCCTCGAGGTTGTCGCCGCCGGGGTCGAGGAAGCGGACCGCTCCGCAGACGTAGCCGACCCCCGGGTCGGCGAAGGGAGCGACGAGGCGTCGCAAGGCATCGCAGGCCCAGACGCTGTTGGCGTCGGAGAAGGCGAGGATCTCCCCGGCCGCCTGCTCGGCGGCGGCGTTCAGCGCGGCGACCTTGCCGCCCGGCGGCAGCTCGAGCACGAGGCTGGCGCCAGCCGCTCGGGCGCGCTCGGCGGTGGCGTCGGTGGAGCCGTCGGAGGCGACGATGACCTGCAGGCGCTCGCGCGGATAGTCGAGGGCGAGGGCGTTGGCGATTTTCGCCGCGACCACCTCCTCCTCGTCGTAGGCGGGGACGATCAGGGAGACCGTGGGGAGATCTTCTGCTTGCCATGCAGAAGGTCGAGGGTTCGTATCCCTTTTTAGTCGCATCAACGCTGCCAGCACCAGCGGGTAGCCGAGGTGGGTGTAGAGGAGCAGGCCCGCGCTGAGCCAGAAGAGGGCCGCAGCGAGGGTGGTCATCCGCGCGCCTCGATCAGCTCGCAGTAGAGGTCGAGGGTGCGGCGGGCGGCCTCGTCCCAGGAGAAGGGGCCGGCGGCGGCGCGGGTTGCGGCGGCGGCGAGCTCGGCGCGCGCGGCCTCGTCGCCGGCCAGCTCCTCCAGCGCCGCGGCGAGCGCCGGCGTGTCGCCGGGCGGGACCAGACGGGCGGCGCCTGCCTCGGCCACCTCGGGGAAGCCACCGACCGCGCTCAGCACCATCGGCTTGCCGAAGGCGAGCGCCGTGTAGAGGACGCCGGAGTGCTCGGCGTCGAGGTAGGGGAGGACGACGAGGTCGGCGCGGCGGAAGATCGCCGGGATCTCGGCCTCCTCGACGAAGCGGGTGACGAAGCGGACGCGGCCCTGGGCTTGGTCGGCCAGCTCGCGCAGCGGCGCGACGTCCATCCGCGGGTTGCCGACGACCCACAGCTCCGGCGCGACGGTTCCCATCCGGGCGGCGGCGGCGCCGAAGGCGGCGAGCAGGTACTCGATCCCCTTGTAGGGACGGAGAAGGCCGAAGGAGAGGATCACCGGCCCCTCCGCGCCCTCCAGCTCGGCCGACAGCGGCTTCTCCTCGGGCAGCCTGGTCAGGTAGTCGAAGGCGCCGTGGGGGATGACGCGGACCTTGCCCGGGTCGAGGCCGACCTCGTCGCGAAGCCGGGCGGCGCCGTGCTCGGAGTGGGCGACGACGGCGTCCATCGCGCCGAAGACACGGCGGGCGGAGCGGGCCTGTCGGCGACTCGGGCTCGGCGGCAGGATGTAGTGGGCGGTCATCACCCGCGGGCGGAGCGGCGGCAACAGGCGGACGTCGAGCGGCGGGATCGTCAGCCACTGGTAGTGGACGACGTCGGCATCGACCGCACGGCGGAGGCGGAGCATGTCGGGGAGGTGCTCGGCGGCCTTGAACGGGAGCCGCGCCGGCGCCTCGAGGCCCCGGGCGGCGGCGCGGCGGTAGAAGAGCTCATCGACCCGATAGCCCTCCGGCTCGGGCACCGGCCCGTAGAGGAAGCGGGTGGTGAGCAGCTCGACCTCGGCGCCGGCGCGCGCGAGCGCGGCCGCGAGCGCGCGGTCGTAGGGCGGCGTGAACGCCGAGGGGTCGACGAGTTGGATCTTCATATTGAGTTGTGCGCGGCAAACGCCGCACACTCACCGGCGGATTATCGTGAGCGCCTTGCCACCACTGCTCTCCTACTGCGTCGTGAACACGAACGGCCGCGATTACCTGCTCGCCTGCCTGGCGGCGATCGAGCGTGCGCACCCGGACGACGTCGAACGCGAGATCCTCGTCCTCGACAACGCCTCGGAGGACGGCTCGGCCGAGGCGGTGCGGGCGCTCGGCGGCGAGATCCGCCTGATCGCGCTCGAGCGCCGCGCCGGCAAGGCGGAGAACGACTCGACGCTGATGCGGGAGGCTCAGGGCAGGTACTGCCTGCTGCTGAACGAGGACTCGGAGCTGCGCCCCGGCGCGGTCGAGGCGCTCCTGTCGGTTATGGAGCGGGAACCGAAAGCGGCGGCGGCGACCGCGCAGCTGCTCGACTCGGACGGCCGCCCCGTCCCCTGCGCCTGGCGCTTTCCGGGAGTCGGCACGGCGCTCGCGGGGGCGCTCTTCCTCCACCGCCGGCTGACCGTGCAGAGCAAGGGCCATGCGGTGCGGAGCGTCGACTGGGCGCAGTCGAGCGCGCTGATGGTGCGGCGGGAGGCGGCGGAGCAGGTCGGCTACATGGACCCCGAGTTCTTCGTCTACTACGACGAGTGCGACTTCGCCAAGCGCCTGCGCGAGGCCGGCTGGCACTCGCTCTACGTCCCCGCCGCCGAGGCCGTCCACCACGACCAGCTCTCGACCGACCTCGCCAAGGGCATTCCCCGGATCGTCGAATTCCACCGCAACCGCGACCTCTACATGCGAAAGCACCACGGGCGCGGAGCGGCGCTGGCGGTCCGGGTCCTCACCGCCTGGTCATACGCCGCGCGGGCGCTGGCCGCGAGCGTGCTACCGAAACAGCCCGCCCCCGTCTACTGGGCCCACGCCCGCCAAGCGCTCTTCCCCAGCCGCGGCGAGTCCCTCCGCGACCGCGCCGCTCACTAAGGGTGAGCGTCTTCGTCCATGCGCTCGACTTCGTAGACCTCGGGGACGGTTCCGTCGACCACTGCGGGCTGCGCTCGCAGCGAGGCGAGGCCGGCCATGACCGCGCCGGGGTGGCGGAGCTTGGCCAGGAAGACTCGCTCGCCTTCGGTGAAGAAGCCGGTCGCGAAAAGCAGCAGCGGGTAGGCGGCGACCAGGGCGACGCGAATCAGCAAGGCGGCCGCGCCCGAAGTCGCCACCAGGAGTTCGCCGACTCCCACCAGCACGGCGACCGTCAGCACCACCCGCAGCAGCCTCCCCCACTCGTACGGGACCGGGAACAGGCGCTGGGTGAAGACGTACATCAGCGCCAGCACCACCAGGTAGGAGAGGACGAGGGCGAGGCCGGCGCCGGTGATCCCCATCGCAGGGACCAGAACCAGGTTGAGGGCGACGTTGGCGGCGAGGGCGCCGATCGCCGCCGGGAAGTTGAACTCGGTGCGGCCGGTGCGGCCGAGGATCACGACCAGGACGAGGTAGAGCGCGTAGAGGGTGACGGCGGTGGAGATCAGGCCGATCGGCTTGTAGGCATCGAAGAACTTGGGGTCGGCGAGGGCGCGGACGATCCAGCGCGAGAACAGCCACATGCCGACGACGACGAAGGCGCAGCCGGCGGTGAAGAGGGTGACGACCTTGGCGTAGGTGTTGCGGGCCTCGCCGTCGTCGCGGATCGAGTAGGCGAGCGGCGGCCAGGCGAGCTGGAAGCCGCGGACGAGGATGTTGACCGCCTGCGCGAACTTGACCGCCAGCGAGTAGAGGCCGGCCTCGGCGAGCCCGAGCGAGCGGACGATGATCAGCCGGTCGACGAAGTTGAGCAGGTAGAGCGAGACCTCGGCCGGCATCGTCGGCAGGCCGAAGCGGAAGAGGCGGCGCAGCAGGGCGCGGTCGAAACGGAGCGAGAGGCGGCGATGCTGCCAGACGATCAGGCCGAGGACGAAGACGGCGCCGGCGCCGTAGCTGCCGACGAGGAGGCCGCGGGCGCCGTCTTCGAAGCCGACCACGAGGACGACCGTGAGCCCGATCGCGGCGAGGACGTTGAGGAGCGTGGTGGCGAAGTAGGCCCGCGCCCGCTCCTCGAGCCGGAACAGGGTGAGCATGAACTCCCACATCGTCAGCACCCAGAGGCCGCCGATCGCGATCCGGGTCAGTTCGGCCATCCGCCCCGCTTCGGCCGGGGTCTTGGGGTCGAGCAGGGCTTCGGCGATCGGAGTGGCGAACGGGAGCAGGACCAGCGCGCCGAGCGTCGAGAGCCAGAAGAGGCCGGCGAAGCTGCTCCTGACGACCTCCCCCTGGTCCTCGTCCTCCTGGTAGTAGAAGCGGAGGATCGCCTCGATCAGGCCGAAGCGGACGACGATGCTGGCGGTGACCACGGCGGCGAAGAGGACTTCGGCGGCGCCGTAGTCCTCCGGCGTCAGGTACCGCGTGTAGAGCGGCAGCAGCGCGACCGCGATGACTTTGGAGAGGATGCTCGCCGCGGTGTAGGCGGCCCCCGTCGTCGCCAGGCGGCGCAGGTATCCCGACATGGCGAGACCTTATGCGGGTTCGCGGACCGTCTGGGCCAGCGAGGCGCCGACGGCAAGCAGCACCCAGGTGATCGGGTCCTCGAAGAAGCCTGCGTAGGCGAGGGTGTGGACCAGCAGCGCGACGAAGGCGGCCAGGATCGCCGCCCGGGCCGCCGTCGGGGTCGACCAGAGGCCGCGGCCCAGGGTCCAGAGCGCCACGCCGATCAGAGCCAGGTAGACGACCAGCCCGATCAGGCCCTGCTCGGCTGCGACCGTCACCGGCTCGGTGTGGGAGACGGTGACCGGGAGGTCCTTGTTGGATCGGTGCTCTTTGTAAGCGGCTTGGAAGGAGCCTGAGCCGTAGCCCTGGATCGGGCGTTCGGAGAAGAGGTCGGCGCCGCCGGAGATGAGGCTGCCGCGGCCGCTGAGGTCGACGTTGATCCGGTTGGTGGTGATCTTGCCGGAGCCGCCGACCAGGAGGACGACGAGGATGGCGCCGATCGCCCCGACGGCGACCGCGGCAAGGGTCCAGCGCCAGCTCCAGCGAATCGCCGCCAGCATCGCCAGCCCCGCCAGCAGGGCGAGGAAGCTCGACTGCGAGAAGGTCGGGACGAGCCCGATCCAGAGGACCAGGATCAGGCCGCTGAGGAGCCAGAACGCCTCCCGAGTCCGCGCCCAGAGCAGCGCCGCGGCCGCAATCACCGTCGCAAGCGCCAGGTAGCGCCCGTAGACGTTGGGGTCCCAGAAGACCGAGTTGACGCGGAAGTAGGTGTGGAATTCGTTCGAGCGGATGATCTGGTCATTCCAGAAGAGGCTGCGGGTGGCGAGCTCGACGCCGCCGACCAGGACGAATGCCGTCGCCTCGACCCCGACCACGGTCAGGACCCAGCGCAGCAGCCGCCGGTCCCAGCGCACGTCTTGGAGCAGGGCGTAGACGATCGTGAACGGGACAAGGAAGAAGCAGACGTTCTGAAGCCCCTTGGAGAAGTCGGTCGAGTAGAGGGCCTGCAGGGCGTAGAGCAGGACGGCGGCGGCCAGTATCCGCGGCAGCCATGTGGAACCGGCGGCCGGCGGGTCCTGTCTCCGGAGGGGCCAGTCGCGGGCTGCCGCGGCCACTACTCCGGCGGCGATGACGAGATAGAGCGGGACGAGGAGGTTTGCGGATTCCCCCCCGGCATGAAGCGGCACCCGGAAGGGAAGGGCGAAGACGATCGCCAGTGGGAGCAGCACGGCCCAGCGCCGGAACAGGTAGGTGAGCGCCGCGACGACAGCCGCCCCGATCGCCAGCAGGACGACGACCCGGTCGACGTGGTGCCGCAGGTCGACGATCTGCGGGTTGTGCCACTGGTCGCCGACGATGAGGACGGGAAAGAGCGCGAGCGCGAGCAGCATCGCCGCCGCGCGCAGGCGCCCGGGCGGCAGCAGGATCGCGGCGCCGCTGGCGGCGGCCGCAGCGACCAGCCCGACCCCGGCGAGGAGGTCGCTCAGCATCTCGACTTGGCCTTCTTCGGCGAGGGGTGCAGGCGGATCGTCCCCGGCGTGACCAGCACCCGGTCGCCCAGTTTCACCCGCAGCTTGTAGCGGCCGGGCGGGGCGATCCCGTCGTTGCGCTGCCGCCCGTCCCAGTAGTAGGTGTGGATCGTGTAGCGCTTGAGGAAGACGTCGCGGGCGAGCGTGAGCACAACCCGGCCGCCGGGCTTGATCACCTGCACCGTGCCCTGGTCGGAGATCGTCGTGCGGAAGGTGATCCGGATCCGGTCGCGGCGGCAGTCGCCGTTGGGGGTGAAGCTGTGGACCTTGCGGGTGCCCTTGCGATGGGGCGGGGCGATGAACTGGACCCGGTCGAGCACCAGCGGATCGCGCTTGACCCGCTGCGAGTAGGCGAAGGCGGCTACGGTCGCGAGGACGAGAAGCGCGAAGACGACGGCGGCCGCGCGTGGGGAGACCTGCGCCCCACGCTCATTCGCCGGTTTCGGCATTGTCCTCGCCGACGACCACGGCGACGGGGGCACCAGCCGAGACGGATTCGATTTCGCCGCTCATCAGCTGGACCTTCTTGATCTGCAGCTGCTTCGCGACCTTGCTCGCTTCGGGCTTGCGGCCGCGTTTGAACATGACGACGCTGTCGGCGAAGCTGGAGCTGCTGTTGGTTACGGCGCCGAGCTGGAAGCCCTTCGCTTCCACTTTGTCGCCCCAGGTTGCGGCGAGGCCGGGGACGGCGGTCCCGTTCAGCACCGCGACTTCGATTTCGCTCGGCTTCAGCTGCGCCGCCGCCTGCTTGCCGCTGGCGCTGCCGTTGCCGCTGTCGGAGCCGCTCAGCAGCAGGTAGGCGCCGCCCCCGACGACGACCACGAGGACGAGGAAGAGCGCCACCAGCGTCAGGGGATTCGAGGCGACCTCGCCGAAGCCGGAGAAGCGCTTGCGCAGCCGCTCGACCCGGCTCTGTTCCGGCAGCCCTTCCTCGCGCCGCCGCCGCCGTTCCTCGCGGCTCGAGACGGCCTGGTGTTCTTCGGTCCGCGCCTCCTGCAGCGCCCGCAGCTCCTCCGCCCGCTGGGCGGCGATCGTCGAGGTCTGCTCCTTGCGCTCGGCGTCGCGCTCGGGGGCCGACCCCGCCCACTCGCGCAGGCGGCGGATGTCGCGCCCGTGGGTGAACGAGAGCAGCGCCAGGACGGCGAGTCCGAGGAACGCGGCGAGGCCGGCGAAGGCGCCGATTTGTTCGATCACATGGACCAAGGGGGCCGCGAGAGCCTATTTGTCGGAGCCGACCGCCGCAGCGTCGCCGCCCGGGGAGACGATCAGCTCGACCACGCGATCCGCGAGGTTGGCCTCGTCCCCGGCCATCACCAGGTGTTCGAGCGAGTTCAAGGTCGACTCGACCCACTCGCCGTCGCGCGGCGTCCGCCGCACCGCCCGGTTGATCCGCCGCGCCGCCGTCGCCTGGACTTCCTCGTCGTCGGAGAAGAGGGTCTCGTGCAGCTTCTCCCCCGCCCGCGGCTGGGTGAACTCGATCGCGATGTCCTTTTCCGGCTCGTAGCCGGCAAGCCGGATCATGTTGTGGGCGAGGTCGACGATCTTCACCGGCTCGCCCATGTCGAGGACGAAGACCTCGCCCTTGCCAGTGCCGATGTCGCCGGCGCGGATCACCAGCTGCACCGCCTCCGGGATCGTCATGAAGTAACGGGTCATCTCCGGGTGGGTGACGGTGACCGGGCCGCCGCGCTCGATCTGGCCGCGGAAGATCGGCACCACGCTGCCCGAGGAGGCGAGGACGTTGCCGAAGCGCACCGAGGCGAAGCGCGTCTCCGGGTACTTTTCGCCGGCCGCCTGGACGATCCACTCGGCCATCGCCTTCGAGGCCCCCATCACCGTCTGCGGGTTGACCGCCTTGTCGGTGGAGATGAGGACGAAGCGCTCGACCTTGGAGGCGGCGGCGGTCTCGGCGGTGACCCGGGTCGCGATCGCGTTGTTGCGGACCGCCTCGAGCGGGTTGGCCTCCATCAGCGGCACGTGCTTGTAGGCGGCGGCGTGGAAGACGACGTCGGGCTTGAAGCGCTGCATCACCTCCAGCATGCGGTGCGGCTCCTTGCAGTCGGCCAGGACCGACTCGCAGCTGGCGAAGTGGCGCTCCTCGACCATCTCGCGGTCGATCTGGAAGAGGTTGTCCTCGGCGTGGTCGAGCATCACCAAGAGGCGCGGTCTCACCTGGGCGATCTGGCGGCAGAGCTCGGAGCCGATCGACCCGCCGGCGCCGGTGACGAGGACGATGCGGTCGCCCAGGTAGGCGCCGACCCGGTCGAGCTCGCGGACGATCGGCTCGCGGCCGAGCACGTCCTCGACCTGGACCTCGCGCAGCTGGCGGTTGAGCTGGACGCCGCCGCGGAGCAGCTCGAACACGGTCGGCAGCGTGCGGACGCGGATCTCGCGCTCGCGGCAGGCGGCGACGATGCGGGCGCGCAGCGTCCCCGGCGCCGAGGGGATCGCGATCACGACTTCGTCGGGGTTGGTCTCGTCGAGGATCCTGTCGATCTCCCGGGTCGAGCCGAGCACCTTCAGGCCGAGGATCCGCATCCCCCGCTTGCGCGGGTCGTCGTCGACGAAGCCGATCGCGCCGGAGCCGAGGTTGGGGTTGAGCTGCAGCTCGCGGACGACCATCTGGCCGCCGGAGCCGGCGCCGATCACCAGCACCTCGTGCTTGGGCGCGCGGGCGCCGCGGACCGGGCGTTCGACGATCAGCCGCACCCCGAGGCGGGCGCCGGCAACGAGGATCAGGGTGAGGACGAAGTCGGTCACCTCGACCGAGCGCGGCAGCGTGTGGGCGAACGGCTTGGCGACGGCGAAGATCACCACCAGCAGGGCGCTGGCGACGGCGACGGCGCGGAGGATCAGCATGAAGTCGCGGCCGCTGACGTAGCGCCACCACTTCTGGTAGAGCCCGAGGGCGGCGAAGACGATCAGCTTGCCGGCGACGACGAATCCGACCGACTGG
Organism: Solirubrobacterales bacterium; assembly: GCA_036378275.1. Taxonomy (GTDB): domain Bacteria; phylum Actinomycetota; class Thermoleophilia; order Solirubrobacterales; family 70-9; genus VAYN01. The sequence goes on from DASUWV010000093.1 coordinate 27,030, forward strand.
GCGAAGAGGACCTCGTAGCGATGCGGCCAGCCGTGCGGCTGGTCGAGGAAGCGCAGCTGGAAGGCGAGGAAATAGGCCAGCGCGACGAGCACGGCGTCGGCCGCGACCTGCAGAACCCGGTTGCGGTAGACGGGGTGGTTCAACCGGCCCATTGAGGCTCAGTTTAAGGCCGAGCCTCTAGGATCACGGATCTTCCCCCATGCCGCATCCATTTCTTTACGCCGATCTGACCGGCCCGATAGTCGACTTCTGCGTCAACGTGATCAAGGACACCGGCCTTGTCGGCGTCTTCCTGCTGATGCTGGCCGGCAGCGCCTGCATCCCGATCCCGAGCGAGGCGGTGATGCTGTTCGCCGGGTTCAACGTATCCACCGGCGACCAGACGCTGATCGGCGTCACCCTCGCCGGCCTCGCCGGGAACATGGCGGGGTCCTGGCTCACCTACGCGATCGGCTACTACGGCCGGATCGACCTGCTGGAGAAGAACAAGCTGATCCACCTGAGCCCGGCGCGCCTTGCCTGGGTCGACAACTGGTTCAAACGCCACGGCGACGCCACCGTCTTCTTCGCTCGGCTGCTGCCCCTCGTGCGGGCGTTCATCTCCCTGCCGGCCGGCGTCGCCGAGATGCCGTTCTGGCGCTTCACCTGGCTGACCGCGCTCGGCTCGCTGCCATGGGTGCTCGGCTTCGCGCTGATCGGCCGGGCGGTCGGCGGGAACTGGGAAAACTGGCGCCACCATCTGCAGGTGCTCGACTACCTGGTGGTCGCGGCGATCGTCGTCGGCGTCGTCTACCTGATCGTCAAGCGCCGGCGCGGCGGCACCGAGGCAACCGGCACGAGCGAGGCTTGAGCGGGATCCCGGCCCCGCGCGCGGTGGCGCTGGGGCTGGTCCAGGGCCCGGCGGAGCTGCTGCCGGTCTCGAGCTCGGCCCACATCGTCCTCGTCCCCTGGCTGGCGGGCTGGGACTGGGACGAGGTCGACCCGGAGCTGCGCAAGAGCTTCGAGGTGGCGCTGCACACCGGCGCCGCCGCGGCGCTGCTGATCGGCCAGCGGCGGGTGATCGCCGAAGAGCTGCGCCAGTTCGACGGACGCCGGGCGCTGCTGCTCGGGCTCTCCTTCCTGCCGGCCGCGGTCGTCGGCTACACGCTGGAGCGGCCGATCGAGCGGCGGCTGGGCGGCCCGCGGGCGACCGCCTACGGGTTGCTGGCCGGGGCGGCCGCGATGCTCCTCGCCGACCGGCGCCCGCAGAAGCGCGGTCGCGGCGACGCGACGCCGATGGACGGCCTGGCGCTAGGGGTCGCCCAGGCGGCAGCGCTGGCGCCCGGCGTCTCCCGCAACGGCGTCACCCTGGCGGCGGCACGCTGGCGCCGCTTCTCCCGCGACCAGGCGAACCTGCTCTCGCGCACGATCGCCCTGCCGATCATCGTCGGCGCCACCGCCCTCAAGGGCGCCCGCCTGGCCAAGCGCGGCACCACCCAGGAGCTGCGCCGCTCGCTCGCCATCGGCGTCGCCGCCTCGTTTACTTCCACCCTCGCGAGCCAGCGCCTGATCCAGTTGGTCGAGCGCGACCGCGCGCTGTGGCCATATGCGGCCTACCGGATCGGTTTGGCAGGTGTTGTGCTCCAGAAACTCCAGCGATAGCAGCCATTTCCAAATTTTGGAGAAATTTGGATTTGATTTGGAGTTCCGCTTGGTCAGGCTGAAAGAATCGACCGCGTGACCGACGCCTACGCCAAAGCCGGGGTCGACCAGGGGGCGGCCGATTCGGCCGTGGCCGGGCTGGTCCGGGCGCTGGGGGCGGTCAACCTCGAGCGGCCGTCGCTGCAGGTGCCGCTGCCGGGCCATTACGCAAGCGTGGTCAGGTTCGACCAGGCGACGGGGATCGCGTTCTCGACCGACGGGGTCGGCACCAAGCTGGTCGTCGCCGAGGAGTTGGGGAAGTTCGACACGGTCGGTATCGACTGTGTGGCTATGAACGTCAACGACGTGATCTGCGTCGGCGCCGAGCCGCTGGCGATGGTCGACTACGTCGCCGTCGACAAGGCCGACCCGGAGGTCTGCGAGGAAATCGGCGTCGGCCTCGCCCGCGGTGCCGAGATGGCCGGGATCGAGGTCACCGGCGGCGAGCTCGCCCAGCTCGGCGAGCTGGTCCGCGGCGTCGACGTCTCCGGCGCCTGCATCGGCCGGGTCGAGCTCGACGCGATCGTCGACGGCGCCGCGGTCGAGCCCGGCGACGTCGTCATCGGCCTTCCCTCCAGCGGCATCCACTCCAACGGCTATACCCTCGCCCGCTCGGCCCTGGCCGGGATCCCGCTCGACGAGGACCCCGAAGGGCGGCTCGGCCGGCCGCTCGGCGAGGAGCTGCTGCGGCCGACCGAGATCTACGTCAAGCCGATCGTCGCCCTGCTGCGCTCCGAGGTCGAGGTCCGCGGCCTCGCCCACATCACCTCCGGCGGCACCAGGAACCTGCTCCGCCTCGCCGCCGGGGTCGGCTACGAGATCGACGACCCGCTCCCGCCCCAGCCGATCTTCGAGTTGATCCAGGAGCGCGGCCAGGTCTCCGACGAGGAGATGAGCGAGGTCTTCAACATGGGCTGCGGCTTCTGCGTCGTGGTTCCGGCGGGTGACGAAAGCGCCGCCTTGGAGCTGCTGCGGGCTCACTACCCCGCCGCCAAGCGCATCGGCCGCGCAACCGAAGGCCCACCACGGATTCTCTGACTCGCCTCGACAGCGCAGGCGTCGTAACGTTGGCGCGCAAGTGACCGACCCGGCTTCGACCAGCTCCCAGATGATCGGCACCGTGCTGTCCGGCCGCTACAAGCTGGAGGCGAAGCTCGGCAGCGGGGGGATGTCGACGGTCTACCTGGCCCGGGACACGACGCTGGACCGGTCGGTGGCGGTGAAGGTGATGCACCGGGAGATGTCCGAGCAGGCCGACCAGCTCGAGCGCTTCCGCCAGGAGGCGCGGGCGGTGGCGAAGCTCTCTCACCCCAACGTCGTCGCCGTGATCGACGCCGGCGAGGACGGCGGCCACCCCTACATCGTCTTCGAGTACGTCGAAGGGGAGACGCTGAAGCAGCGGATCAACCGCGTCGGCGCGCTGGACGCGCAGGAGGCGCTCGCCTACGCGATCGAGATCGCCCGCGGCCTCACCGTCGCCCACGGGCGCAACATGGTCCACCGCGACATCAAGCCGCAGAACGTGCTGATCGACTCCGAGGGGCGGGCGAAGCTGACTGACTTCGGGATCTCGCGCCAGCTCGAGCAGGACGGGATGACGGCGACCGGCCGCGTCCTCGGCACCACCGACTACGTCGCCCCCGAGCAGGCGATGGGCCACCCGGTCGACCAGCGCTCCGACGTCTACTCGCTCGGCGTCGTCCTCTACGAGATGCTGGTGGGGCAGGTCCCGTTCAGCGCCGACAGCCAGGTCGGGGTGGCGATGAAACACGTCAACGAGGAGCTGCCCGACGTCCAGCAGCGGCGGCCCGAGCTCTCCGCCGCGGCGGCGATGGTGGTCGAGCGCGCCACCGCCAAGGACCCCGCCGACCGCTACCAGGAGGTCGGCGAGATGATCGACGACCTCGCGACCGCGCTCGAGGTCGAGGCGGCGCGGGCTGGGGCGGCGACCGGCGAGGCGACGAGCGTGCTGGAAGCGGTGGCGCCGGCCGAACGCAAGCTCTCCAGCGGCGACCGCTGGTCGCGGGTCGCGGTGGTGCTGCTGATCCTCGTCTTCGCCGCGGCGATCGCCGCCGTGATCCTGATCAGCAGCGGCCACGGGCCCGGCGGCGGGGGCGGCGCCCTCAACGGCAAGGGGAGCCAGGTGGCGATCTCCTCCGCCTCCGACTACGACCCGCAGGGCGACGGCGAAGAGGACCCGGAAACGATCAGCCTCGCGGTCGACGGCAACCCGACCGGCACCGCCTGGAGCAGCGAGCACTACGACACCGAGACCTTCGCCGGCACCAAGACCGGCCCCGACCCGGGTGTCGGCCTCTACGTCACGGCGAAGTCGGCCGCGAGTCCGAGCGAGATGATCATCCGCACCCCGACCCCGGGCTGGGACGCGCAGATCTTCGCCACCGCCTCCGGGCCGCCGGAAGAGCTCTCGGGCTGGGGCGAACCGATCGGCGAGGTCAGCGACGCCGGCGACTTGGAGGAAGTCGAACTCCACCTTGCCTCGCCGGCCAGGTACTTCCTGATCTGGTTCAACAAGGCGGCCTCGGCCCGCGACCAGGAAGGCCGCTACCAGGTCGAAATCAGCGACGTGAAGCTGGTCGAATGAGGCGCGGGGGAGGCGGGTAGGAAGTGACCGTCTTCACAAAACGGTTGCATCGATCCGTGTAAGGATTTGCCCAATGGCAGAGCGTGGCGCCATCCCGAAAGTGCCAAAGGCGCGCCAGCGCGCCCTCCATGCCGTGCGCTCGCTGTTCACGCCGCTGCTGCCGGACGACTACCTCGAACTGATCAACCCGCTGTGGTCGACGCAGGAGCTGCGCGGCCGGATCGAGCGGATCGTCCGCGAGACGCCCGACGCCGCCACCGTCCTGATCCGGCCCGGCTACGAGTGGGAGGGGCACCGGGCCGGGCAGTACCTGCGGATCGGCGTCGTCGTCGACGGCGTCCACCACTGGCGCGCCTACTCGCTGACCACCGACCCCGGCCGGCCCGACGGGCTGATCGGGATCACCCCGAAGCTGGTCGAGGCCGGCAAGGTCTCGCCCTACCTGGTGCACGGGGCGCGGCCGGGCGACATCGTCCGCCTCGGCGGCGTCGAAGGCACCTTCGTCCTCCCCGACCCGCCGCCGCGACGGCTCCTCTTCATCAGCGCCGGCAGCGGCATCACCCCGATCATGAGCATGCTCCGCAGCCTCGACCGGGACGGCGCGCTCGAGGACGTCGTCCACGTCCACTCCTCGCGGACTGCCGAGGGCGTGATCTTCGGCGAGCAGCTTCGCGACCTCGACGCCCGCTGCGGCGGCTACCAGCCGCACCTCCGCATCACCGGCAAATCCGGGCGCTTCGCGCCGCCCGAGCTCGACCGGCTGTGTCCGGACTGGCGCGAGCGCCACGCCTTCGTCTCCGGCCCCGGCGAGATGCTCGACGCGCTGAAGGCTCACTGGCAAGAGGAGGGCGACCCGGAGCTGCTGGAGATGGAGCGCTTCCAGCCGGTGATCGGCGGCGACGCCGTCGCCGGGGAGGGCGGGACCGTCCGCTTCCTCTCCAGCAGGCTCGAGGCCGAGTGCGGGGGCGGCACGCCGATCCTCGTCGCCGGCGAGGAAGCGGGGGCCGAGCTGCCGTTCGGCTGCCGGATGGGGATCTGCCACACCTGCATCGGCCGGCTCTGCGCCGGCGAGGTGAGGGACCTGCGGACCGGCGAGGTCCACGGGCAGGAGGGGGAAATGGTGCGCACCTGCGTCAACGCCCCGGAAGGAGACGTCGCAATTGCCCTCTGAGACGATCGAGAAGAGCCCGCTCGCCGGGCTCTCGGACGAGCAGCTCGAGCAGCTCGCCGCCGAGTTCGACGCGATCCGCGACCGGGTCATGGCCGACCTCGGGACTCGCGACCGCCGCTACATCGAGAGCATGATCGAGATGCAGCGGCGGCTGGCCGTGCTCGGCCGCGTGCTGCTGCTCTTCTCGCGCAACCGCGGCGCCTGGACGGCGGGGACGGCGGCGCTGTCGGCGGCGAAGATCCTGGAGAACATGGAGATCGGCCACAACGTCATGCACGGCCAGTGGGACTGGATGAACGACCCCCGCATCCACTCCTCGACCTGGGACTGGGACACCGCCTCGACCGCCGAGGCCTGGAAGCACTCCCACAACTACGTCCACCACACCTACACCAACATCCGTGGCAAGGACAAGGACCTCGGCTACGAGATCATGCGCATCGACCCCCACCAGCGCTGGCACCCGGTCTACCTCCTGCAGCCCTTCTACAACCTGGTCCTGATGGCGCTGTTCGAGTGGGGCGTCGCCTTCCACGACCTCGACTTCGAGGCGATCCGGACCGGCCGCAAGTCGAGGTCGCAGCTGAAGCGGGAGCTGAAGGGGATCGCCGGCAAGGCCAAGGACCAGGTCGTCAAGGACTACATCGCCTGGCCCCTGGTCAGCGCCCTGGCAGCAGCGGCCGTGGACGCGGCGGTGGAGTCGCGGCGGCGCAAGCGCCCGCGCGGGATCCTCGGCCGGGTGCGGAGGCGCAAGCGGCAGGGCCGCTGGGCCCCGGTGGTGGAAGCCGCGCTGAACAGCGGCAGCAGGACCTTCCGCCAGACCGCCAAGGCCGACGCCACCGCCAACGTCGTCCGCAACGTCTGGGCCTACGCGATCATCTTCTGCGGCCACTTCCCCGACCAGACCTACACCTTCTCCCCCCGCGAGGTCGAAAACGAGAGCCGCGGCGGCTGGTACATCCGCCAGCTCACCGGCTCGGCCAACATCGAGGGCAGCCCCCTCTTCCACGTCGCCAGCGGCAACCTCGGCTACCAGGTCGAGCACCACCTCTTCCCCGACATGCCGAGCACCCGCTACGCCGAGATCGCCCCGCAGGTCAAAGACATCTGCGAACGCTACGGCCTCCCCTACAACAGCGGCCCCTTCATGCAACAGCTGGGCATGGTCCAGCGGACCATCCTCCGCCTCGCCTTCCCCGGCGGCCGGCCGCGGCCGAAGCCGGGGGCGTACCGCGGTAACAACGGCGCGGGCTGATCCCAGTTCAACCGAGGGTGACTAGGCCAATCTTCATTGTTCGGCTTCTGCCCCGGGGAAAACGCTCGTGGGTCCGACAGGGCCAGGGCGGATTCCGTAGGTCAGCGGTCTTCTTCGGCCGGGATTAGCTCGGCTTCACGCAGCCACCGCAGGTGGTACGCGACCTGGGCCTTGGTGATTCGCACTCCGAAGTTCTCGGTCAGCTCGTCAATCAAGTCATCAGGCGCCAGCGACCGCCCGCGGTCCTGTTCGTACAGTTCCAAAATCCGAGCCCGCATCGGGGCTCGGCGGGCCTGCTCCCGTTTCAGCTTGCGGCGCTCCCCGTCCGTCGGCATCAAGCGGCAAGGTACCCGCGGGTTTACGGAATGTGCACTCAGTGCTGAATGAGTTTTGGCGGCGGAACCCCCCACGCAACAGAGCAGTTCCGCCGCACCTTCACTGCTCAGCCGTTCTTAGTTATGGCCTGCGGCAGTGCGTGCGTCTGCGCGAGTTTCATGCCTCCTCACCCCCTCTCCCTCCTCTGTGTGAAGCGAGCCGAGCAAGCATGGCTCATTGCTAAAAACGTCGTCAGCAATGAAGAGACTGTCCGTGCTGGACAGGGTTAAAACGTGGAGTACTCCCTAGTATTTCAGTGCTCAAAAGCACTGAAAGGGGACAAAGGTGGGCAAGCAGCCGAGCGAGGAGTCAGCCGACAACGCGGAGGGGCAGCCCTGGGAACCTGACTACATCAGTGGCGAGATGGCCAAAGCGATCGGGCACCCAACGCGTGCGCTGATCCTTGCCGAAGTGAATCGGCGCATCATGAGCCCGGCCAAGTTCGCCAAGAAGCACGACCTCGACGTTTCCCTGGTCAGCTACCACTTCCGGGTGCTGGAGAAATACGAATGCTTGGAACTGGTCGCCGTAAAACCGGTGCGCGGGGCAAACGAGCACTTCTACAAGGCGATCCGGCGCACCCTGTTCGACGGCAAGGTCTGGGACAACCTGCCCGAGACGGTGAAGAACAAAGCCAGCGGCCAGACCCTGACCCATCTGCTCGAAGCCATCGCACAGGCGATGCTTGCGGAGACGTTTGACGAGCGCAACGACCGCGCTCTGGCCTGGGACAAGGCGACGCTTGACGAGGAGGGCTGGTCGAAGGTCGCGGCGATCCACAAGCAGGCGATCTACGAGACGATGCATGCAGCCGAGGAAGCCCAAGCCCGGCTAGAAGTATCGGGCGATGAGGGCATTCAGGCCTCCTGGGCCTTCCTGTTCTTCAAGTCGCCGTTTGATGAGCCGGACGAGGACGCGTAGCGCCCTCCTGTCCTGCGGCGGTCCACGGCTTCATCCTGGTGGAGCCTTCTGCGTGGATCGGCTTCGCCGAGCCGGCGTCTCAGATCTCGCGCTCGTAGAAGAGCATCGAGGGGCCGTCGGGCGAGCCTTCACGGTTGGTGAAGCCCATGCTCTCGTAGAGGCCGCGGGCGGCGGTGTCGGTCTCGCCGGTGTTGAGGTCGATGCCGTCGGCGCCGCGCTCGCGGGCGAGTGCGATCGTCGCCTCCATCAGGGCGCGGCCGATTCCCTGGCCGCGCAGCGGCGGGACCACGTAGAGCTCCTGCAGATGGGCTTCGAGGCCGGGGCTCCAGATCGCCGGACGGAAGCGCAGTAGCGCCAGCCCGTCCGGTCCCTCCCCCGCCAGGAGAACGGTGATCTCCTCCTCCGCGAACAGGCGGCGCAGGGTGCCGGCCAGGGTCTCGACCGGCGGCGTCGGTTCGTCGTACTCGCGGTTGAAGTCATTCAGCAGGCGGGCGATGGCGTCGGCGTCCGCCGGTCCGGCTTGGCGAACCTGTATCTCTCGGTCGTCCATGTCCTCAGTCTCCCTCCCCGACGAAGTCCGCGGCGCCTGCGCCTGGGTGATGGAGCGGGCGCGCTGGGTGCGGGTGGACGAGGAGGCGGTCGAGGCCTACGCGGGCGGGCTGCCGCCGGCAGGCAACGATGAGGAGGCGCCCTTCGCCGGCGCCGATGCCGAAACCGCCGCCGCCTTCGCGATCTGCATGAACGCGATCAACTTCGGCTCCGGCTGGTGGCCGACGATCCGCAAGCGCCCGGGCCTGAGCGGCTACGCGACTATGGCTGCCGGGGTGAGCGACCGCTTCACCGCCTCGGGACCCTGGAGCGCCGTGGAGCTGCTGGCGATCGACGCCGAGGCGATCGCCAGTGTCCTCGGCCAGGACCCGGGCCATCCGCTGATGACCCGGCTCGCGGCCGCCCTGCGCGACGTCGGCGGTCACATCCGGCGCGAGCACGAGGGCCGCTTCCGTGGTCCCGCGGAGAGCGCCGACTCGATCCCCGCCCTCGCCGCGACCTTCGCCGCTTGGGACTCCTTCGCCGACGCCTCCACCTACGCGCGCCGTGCCGTCCCCTTCTTCAAGCGCGCCCAGCTCGCCGCCGCCGACCTCCATCGCGCCGGGGTTGCCGCTCTCCCCGGCGCCGAGCACCTGACCGCCTTCGCCGACAACCTCGTACCCCACGTCCTCCGCGTCGACGGCGTCCTCCGGCTCGACCCCGACCTCACCGCCCGCATCGAAGCCGGCGAGCTGCTCGAGCACGGCTCGCCCGAGGAGGTCGAGCTCCGCGCCGGCGCCGTCCACGCGGTCGAGCTGCTCGCCGCCAGCTCCGCCTTCAGCCCGGCCGAGATCGACAGCGCCCTCTGGAACCGCGGGCGCGGGCGCCGCTACAAGTCGCTGCCGCGACCGCGCTCGCGCAACACCGCCTACTGAGGCACCGGCTCAGAACGGCACCGGCGACCAGAGCGTCTCGTGGAGCCGGCGCAGCGAATCGGAGACCAGCGCCTCCTCGCCGCCGACCAGGACCTTGTCGTCGCGGCCGTCGAGGATCACCGGGATCCAGGTGGCGACCTTGCCGCGGCCCCAGCCGTCCGGGTCCGCCGGCGCCTCGGCGCAGCTTTGGACTTTGCCGTCGCCCTCGACCTCCGCCCAGACCTCTTCGCCCTCGGACCCCGCAGCGTCGTCCTCGCTCAGCACGCTGAGACGGAGGCACTTGCCCCGGTGCTCGGGCAGGCCCGCCAGCGGCAGGGCGACGCGCAGCACCGTCGCCATTTCGGCCGCGGTCATCCCTTCTTCGTCCTCGGCGACGACGTGATGGTGGCGCCAGCGGGCGATGCCGGCGAGCAGCCCCATCTTGCGGCGGGTTTTCTCCGTCAGGCCGTAGCAGCGGCGGCGGCCCGGGCCCTGCCACTCGCTCAGCAGGCCGCTGGTCTTGAACAGGCCGGCGCGGCGGTTGACCTGGTGGTAGCTGAGGCCGTGGGGGCCCCGCGCCAGGTCGGTCGGCGATTTGCCCTCGCAGGCGAGGTCCTCGACCATCCCCGCCTCCCAGAGGTCGGCGAGCAGGCCCAGCGAGGCCCAGGCGTGGGCGTCGATGCGGCCGTCGGGGAGCCTGGTCAGGGAGGCGTCGGCGAAGCGGTTGACCAGTTCGTAGAGCTCGGTCCCGCAGGGGTCGGAGAGCCGGTGGACGACCTTCGAGGGGACGCCCGGTTCCTCCTCGCGCTCGATCACTTCCAGTTCGGCCAGCTTGCCGGCGTAGCGGTAGATCGTCCGCGGCGCGTAGCCGGGAACCGCCTCGGTCAGGCTCTTCGTCCGCAGCGGCCCTTCGCCCAGGGCCATCAGGATCGCCCCCGTCGCCCCGGCGCTCAGCAGGCGCAGGACGTCGGCGGTCGAGGCGCCGGCGACGCACTCCTCCTCGCCAAGGGCAGGCTCGATGTCAGGTAGTCCCGTCGCCATGTCTCCTCACGCGCAGAGCGCAGCCGAAGTCGTCGCCTTTCGCAGTGGCTGGTGCTCACTCGGTACCCGGTGGTCAAGCGCATCAAAACTTCTTGACGAAAGATTTAGAACTCGAACGAGCGCGACTGCCGGTGCCGCTCGACCGCAAGCTGCACCAGCCGGTCGCAGAGCTGCGGGTAGCCGGTCCCGGTCGCCTCCCAGAGCTTGGCGTAGACGCTGGTGTCGGTGAAGCCGGGCATGGTGTTGATCTCGTTGACGAGGACCGAGCCGTCGGGCTCGACGAAGAAGTCGCAGCGGGCGAGGCCGGAGCAGCCGGCGAGGGCGAAGACCGAGATGGCGAGCTCGCGGACCCGCTCGACCGCCTCCTCCCCGATCGGGGCGGGGACGCGCAGCTCCATCCCGCCCTCCGTGTACTTGGCCTCGAAGTCGTACCAGACCCCCTGGGCGACGATCTCGCCCGGCAGCGAGGCCTGCGGCTCGGCGTTGCCGAGGACCGAGCACTCGACCTCGCGCCCGGCCGCCGAGGCCTCGACGATCACCCGCGGGTCGTGGCGCAGCGCTAGCTCGACGGCCGCGTCGAGCTTCGCCATCTCGGTGACGCGGCTGATGCCGACGCTCGAGCCCATCCGCGAGGGCTTGACCCAGAGGGGCAGCCCCATCTGCTCGCAGCGCCCCCACCAGTCGCTTCCCTCGACCGCGGTGAAGTCCACCTGCGGCACGCCGTGGGCGGCGAAGAGGCGCTTCAGCGTCAGCTTGTCCATGCAGATCGCCGAGGCGAGGACATCGGAGCCGACGTAGGGCACGTCGAGCCACTCGAGCAGGCCCTGGATGCTGCCGTCCTCGCCGAAGGCGCCGTGCAGGGCCGGGAAGACGGCGTCGACCCCGAGCAGGCCGCCGCCGGGGACGAGGGCGACCGGGCCGCCGGGCGCCCGCCAGCCGCCGTCGCGGCCGATCGTCACCTCGATCGCCTCGTGGCCCGCCTCGCGCAGGCCGAGCGCGACCGCGGCGCCGGAGCGCAGCGAGACCTCGTGCTCGGAGGAGCGCCCCCCGGCGAGGACCGCGACCCTCACGGCACTTCTTCCGTTTCTTCTTCGGGTACCGCCGCCGGCTTGCCGACGACGATCTTCACCGTCGAGCCGGGTTCGAGCTCCTTACCCGGCGGCGGGAACTGGTCGACCACGCGGCCGACCTGGCTCGGCACTTCGGTTTCTTCTTCCCGCACCGCCGGCGTCAACCCCGCGGCGCGGATCGCTTCCACCGCTTCCCGCCGTTCCCGGCCGATCACGTTCGGCACCGTCGCCTTTTCTTCTTCCCTGCCGCTGGAGACGACGATGGAGACGGTCGAGCCGGGTTCGACCGCGGTGCCGGCGCTCGGCGACTGGCTGATCACCTCGCCGACCGGCGCCCCGCTTTCTTCTTCGCCGACGCTCGGGGTCAGGCCGCGGCCGCGGATCTCCTGCACCGCGACCCGCCGCTGCGTCCCGACCAGGACCGGGACCTTGGCCAGCTTTGGGCCGCGCGAGACGAACAGGGTGACGGTGGAGCCGTGGGTGGCGCTGTCGCCGCCGCGCGGTTCGGAGAAGACGACGAGGCCTTCTTCGACCGACTTCGAGTTGACGCGTTCGACCGCGACTTCGAAGCCGGCCTTTTCGAGCTTCGCTTCCGCCGCCGCCTGGCTGAGGCCGTTGACGCGTGGGATTTCGCCGCTGCCCGGGCCGGCGCTCACCGTCAGGTCCACCTTCGGCTTCGAGCAGAAGAGGGTGAGGAAGGAGCAGTCTTCTTCGGCCGAGCCCGGCAGCGGGTCCTGCTCGAGCACGGTGTTCTTCGGCGCCTGCCGTTCGACGAAGTGTTCTTCGCCGACCTCGAAGCCCTTGCGTTCAAGCTGGGCGATCGCGAATTCGAGCTGCTTGCCGGTCACGTTGGGGACGTCGGTCTTGGTGTCGCGGGTGAGCAGGAGGCCGATCAAGACGCCGAGCACGATCGCCGCGATCAGCAGCGCCCAGAGCCGGTTGTTGCGCCTGCGGTCTTCCTCCGGCGGCGCCTCCTCGGCCACCGCCGGCACCGTCGCGAAGGCCGCGGTCCCGCTCGCCGCCCGCGGCTCCTTCATCGCCTGGTCGAGCGCGGCGATGAAGGCGTCGGCGCTCTGGAAGCGCTGCCCCGGCTCCTTCTCGAGCGCCCGCATCACCACCGCGTCGAGCGCCGGCCAGATCGCCGGCTTGATCGAGCTCGGCCGCAGCGGCGTCTCGGAGACCTGTTTCATCGCGATCGCCACCGCGCTTTCGCCCTCGAAGGGGACGCGGCCGGTCAGCGCCTCGTAGAGGATCACCCCGATCGAGTAGAGGTCGGAGACCGGCGTCACCTCGAAGCCCTGCGCCTGCTCGGGCGAGAGGTACTGCGGCGTGCCCATCACCGAGCCGGTCTGGGTGATGTCGGAGACGCCGGCCCGGGCGATGCCGAAGTCGGTGACGACAGCCTTGCCCTCCTCGTCGACGATCACGTTCTGCGGCTTCAGGTCGCGGTGGACGACCCCGTTGCGGTGGGCGAAGCGGGCGCCCTCGAGCACCTGCCGCACCAGCGCCACCGCCTGCTCGGGCGTCAGCCCGCGCTCGATCAGCTCTTTCAGCGTCGGCCCCTGCACGTAGCGCATCGCGATGTAGTTGACGCCGTCGTCCTGGCCGCGGTCGAAGACGGCGACGATGTTGGGGTGCTGCAGCCCGGCCGCGTGCTCGGCCTCGCGCTGGAAGCGCTCGACGAACTGCGGGTCCTGGAGGAAGCGGCTGTGCAGGACCTTCAGCGCCACCTGCCGCTGCAGGTGCGTGTCCTCGGCGAGCCAGACGTCTGCCATGCCGCCGCTGCCGATCCGGCGCAGCACCCGGTAGCGCTTGTCGACGATGCTGCCCTCGGTCACCTCAGCCACGCTGCCTCCTCATTCCCCGCTCAGGATCGTTTCGGCGACGTCGCGGAAGATCGGCGCCGCGACGTCGTTGCCGAACTGTTCGGTGCACTCGACCGAGGCCGCGATCGCGATCTTCGGTTCGTCCGCCGGGGCGAAGCCCATGAACCAGGCCTGGTTCTCGTTTTCGCCGCCGCCGCAGGCTTCGTTGCCGGGGGTTTCCGCGGTGCCGGTCTTGCCGGCGACGGGCACGCCGGGGATCGCCGCGTTGGTGCCGGTCCCTTCGCTGACCACGCCTTCCATCGCCGTCGTCAGCTCTTCCGCGGTCTGGGCGGTGACCGCTTCGCTGTAGGCGGAGGGGTTGAGCCTGTCGACGACGCGGCCGTCGGGGTCGATCACCCGGTTCCAGATCTGCGGCTTCATCAGCTTGCCCTGGTTGGCGATCGCGGCGGCGACCTCGGCCATCTGCAGCGGCGTCGCCAGCAGCCGCTCCTGGCCGATCGCGACCCGGGCCAGGTCGACCGGGTCGTTCTTGTGCAGCAGGTGCAGCCCTTCTTTGACGCCACTCGCCTGGAGCTCTTCTTCGGGCAGGTCGATCGCCGGGGTGGCGTTGAAGCCGAACTTCTCCATCTGTTCGAACAGCGCGTCCTGGCCCACCTGCTGGCCGAGCTGGCCGAACCAGGTGTTGACCGAGTTGGTCAGCGCGGTGTCGAGGGAGATCGGGCCGAAGTTCTCGTTGAAGTCGTTCTGCAGCGGCGTCCCTTCGACTTCCAGTGAGCCGGGCGCGTCGATCGTCGTTTCCGGCGTGATCGCGCCGCTTTCCAGGCCCGCCGCCGCGGTCACGACCTTGAAGGTCGACCCCGGGGGATAGAGGCCCTGGGTCGCGCGGTTCAGCAACGGCGTTTCGACTTCGTCGGTGTTCAGCTTTTCGAGGTCGTACGGAATGCGGTTCGGGTCATACGGCGCGTTGGAGACCATCACCTTGACCTCGCCGGTGCTCGGTTCGATCGCCACCACCGCGCCGAACCCGGCTTCCTCGAGGTCGCTCAAGGCGACGCGCTGGGCCGCGGTGTCGATGTTGGTGACGACGTCGTTGCCTTCCTGGGTGCCGCCGGTCAGCTGTTCGAGGACCGTTTCGAATTCCGATTCTTCGCCGACCAGCTCTTCGTTGTGAAACTGCTCGAATTCGGAATCGCCCTGGCGCACGAAGCTGTACCCGATCGGGTGGCCGAAGAGGGAGCCTTCCGGATAACGCCGCACATATCGCTTTTCCGCCCCCCTCCCCTTCGCGACCGACTTGGCGATCACGGTGCCGTCGGCGGCGAGGATGCGGCCGCGCCGGATCTGCTGCGCCTCGAGCAGCGGCCGCCGGTTCGCTTCCTTTTCCTTCAGCGCCTTGGCGTCGAAGACCGACCAGTAGGACGTGAAGCCGACCAGGACGCCGAAGAGGACGACGATGAAGGCGAACAATTTGACGATCTGGCGGTTCACGCCGCCGAGCCCATCGTCGCCATCCGTCCCACCGGCTGGGCCGCCTCACGGCGGGCCCGGTCGGAGACCAGCAGCAGCAGCGCCAGGAGGACGAAGTTGGCGACGATCGAACTGCCGCCGTAGCTGATGAAGGGCAGGGTGACGCCGGTCAGCGGGATCACCCGGGTGACCCCGCCGATGATCACGAAGGCCTGGATCGCGAAGACCGCGGTGAGGCCGGTGGCCAGCAGCTTCGAGAAGCCGTCGCTCGCCAGCAGGGCGATCTTGAAGCCGCGGGCGGTGATCAGCAGGTAGACGAGGATCACCCCGACCGCGCCGAAGAGGCCGAGCTCGTTGACGATCAGCGCGTAGATCGTGTCCGTTTCCGCCGCCGGCAGCAGCTGCGCGGGCGGGTGGCTGCCGGGGATGATCAGCAGCGACTGGCCGAAGCCTTTGCCGAAGAGGCCGCCGTCGGCCTGGGCGAAGATCGACTGCAGGATCTGGTACCCGTTCCCCTGCGCTTCGGCGTAGGGGTGGAGCCAGACCTCGACCCGGTCGTGGACGTGGGGCACGGTGGTGGCGAAGAACCAGGCGCCGAGGAAGAACATCGCCATCCCGATCACGACGAAGGAGAAGCGCCCGGTCGCCACGTAGAGCAGGGCGAGGAAGGCGGCGAAGAACATCAGCGAGCTGCCGAGGTCGCGGATGAAGACGAGCATGAACATCGAGGCGCCCCAGACGACCAGCAGCGGCCCGAAGTGCTTCAGCGGCGGCAGCGTCACCCCGAGCACGCGGCGGGCGCCTACGATCAGCACCTCGCGGTGCTCGCGCAAATAGCTGGCGAGGAAGACGACGATCGCGAGCTTGGTGAACTCGGCCGGCTGGAAGGCGAGCGGGCCGACCTTGACGCCGAGATAGGCGCCGTTGACCTGCTGGCCGATCCCGGGCAGCCGCGGCGCCAGCAGCAGCAGCAAGCCGCCGATCGCGATCGTGTAGCGGTAGCGCTCCAGCACCTCGTAGTCGCGCAGGAAGTAGATCGTCGCGGCGAAGAGGACCAGCCCGAGGACGAACCAGTTGGCCTGGTCGCGGGCGAGCGTTTCGTCGATCCGGTAGATCATCACGAAGCCGAACGCGGTCAGCGTCGCCATCAGCGGGAACAGGTAGGGGTCGGCGTTGGGGAGCCGGAAGCGCAGGTAGACGTGGGTCGCCAGGCAGATCGCCAGGAAGTAGGCGCCGTAGATCAGGCTGAGGTTGCCGAGCTGCGCGTTCTCCTGGGCGAAGACGCCGGCGAAGCCGGCGGTGAGGAGGATCGCGACGGGAACCAGGGCGAGCAGCTCCCGGTTCCGGGCCGCGGTCACCTCAGCCCCTTGGTCTTTTCGATTTCTTCCAGCAGCGTGACTGCGTCGGAGCGCGAGCGCAGGTCGTGGCCGGTGACCGCGTCCTTGCGACGGCCGGGCAGCGATTCGGTCTGCACCGGGCTGGAGTAGCGCTCGCTGTAGAGCTTGATCCCGAAGGGCAGTTCGTAGGGGGCACCGCGGTAGAGGGCGACGCGGCCGGCGCCGTCGGTGCCGAGGAACCAGATCTGGCGGTTGCCGTACCAGGCGCCGAAGGCGACGGCGGCGATCACCAGCACCGCCGCGAGCACCTTCAGCGCCGTGCGCAGGCGGCGGTGCTTCGGCTTCGCCTCGAGCTCCTCGCGCCGCTTGCGGGCGGCCTCGGCGGCGGCGCGTTTGCGCACCTCGGTCGCCGCGAGCCCGGCCGCCTCGGCCTCGCCGCCGATCAGGGTCGCGCCCTCGGCGGCGGGAGCCGGGGCGCCGTCGCCGCCGGCCGCCTCCGTCGCCGCGGCGTCCGCGAGGCGGAAGGCGACGACGGTGATGTTGTCGCGGCCGCCGGCCCGGTTGGCTTCGTCGACCAGCGCCCGCACCGCGCTCTGCAGCGAGGTGGCGCGGCCGAGGACGTGGGCGATCTTCGCGTCGTCGAGCATCGTCGTCAGCCCGTCGGAGCAGATCAGGAAGACGTCGCCCGGCTGCGCCGGGACCGTCTGCAGGTCGACCTGGACCTCGGGTTCGGGGCCGAGGGCGCGGGTGATGATCGAGCGCTGCGGGTGGTCCTCGGCCTGGGCGTCGGTGAGCTGGCCTTTGCGCCGCATCTCCTCGACCAGCGAGTGGTCGCGGGTCAGCTGCTCGAGCCTGCCGCCCCGCAGGCGGTAGGCGCGGCTGTCGCCGACGTGGCCGATCGCCACCTCTTCGGCCTCGAGGTCGACGATCGCGGCAGTGGTCGTCGTCCCCATCCCGGCCAGGCCCGGGTCCTTGCGGGCGAGTTCGTGGATCGTCCTGTTGGCGCCCTCGATCGTCTCCTCCAGCGCCCGCTCCGGCGGCGCCTGCGGCAGGCCGTGGGCGAACGACTCGACCGCCGTCTTCGAGGCGACCTCGCCGGCCTGGGCGCCCCCCATCCCGTCGGCGACGACGAACAGCGGCGCCGCGGTGAAGTGCGAATCCTCGTTGGCGTTGCGCTGCCGCCCGGTGTCGGTGCGAACGGCTTCCTCGGCGATCCGCAGGCTCATGTCTTCACCCGACCTCCAAGCGGAAGACCGTGTCGCCGATCTGCACGCTGTCGCCGTCGATCAGCTCCGCCTCGCCCTGCAGGGTGGCGCCGTTCAGGAGGGTGCCGTTGGTCGAGTTCATGTCCTCCACGTAGAACCTCCCCTCGCGCGAGAAGACGCGGGCATGGAGGCTGGACGCGTAGCGGTCGTCTATCTGCACGTCCGCCTCCTTCGAGCGCCCGACCGAGAGGCCGCCGATCAGGTCGAAGCGCCGGCCGTGTTCGAGGCCGCCGCCGCGCTCGAGGACGAGCCAGCCGTCGGGGCCGCGCGGCGCCCCGGCGAAGGCGGGAGCGGCGTGGAAGCCGGTGGCGTCGGGGGCCGGCGCGGTCGTCCGGCGCAGGTCCTTGAGGGCGCTGCGCGCGATCACCAGCACGAAGAGATAGAGCACGGCCAAGAAGCCGAACTTCAGCGCCACCGATACGGGGTCATAGCTCACGCGCCCAGCACCTTAATGAGGGCGGCAGCCGCCCTACTGCTCGATGTCGAAAGTGAAGGTGGTGGTGCCGAGGGTGACCTGGTCGCCGGGGCTGAGCCGGGTCGAGGGGACGCGGCGGCCGTTGACCTTGACCCCGTTGGTCGAGCCGAGGTCGGCGATCTGCCAGTCGCCGTTCTCGTCGCGGCGCAGCTCGGCGTGGCGGCGGCTGACGTTGGGGTCGGAGAGCACGCACTCGGCCGACTTCGAGCGCCCGATCGTCGCCCGCGGCCCGTCGAGGACGTAGCGGCGGTCGGCCAGCGAGACCACGGCGCGGGTGGAGACCAGCGCCCCCACCGCCTCCTGCGGCCGTTTCGGGCGGCTGCGGTCGCGCTCGCGCACCGCCGAGTAGACCATCGTGTGGCCCTCTTCGCCCTGTTCGGGGGCCTGCCCCTCGTGGGCGGGCGGCTTCACCAGCCGCGCCTGGATCCCGAACTCGCCCAGCCGCAGCCGGTTGTCGGTCTCGAACTCGACCTGCGGCCGGGTCAGCAGGTCGTATTCGCGCCGCCGCGCGTGCTCGAGCAGGTAGCCGGAGAGCTCCTGCTCCAGCGAGCGCTCGTAGCCTTCGAGCTTGCCGCGGTCCTGGCGCGAGAGGAAGACCGTGTACTCGTTGGGGACGTAGACGCGCTGGACCGAGGCGGTCTTGTGCGCGTCCATTTCCTTCGCCAGCTTGCGGGCGAGTTCGACCGGCTGCACCTCCGAGGAGAAGGCACGGCTGAACACCCCCTCGACGAGGCCTTCGATCCGCGACTCGAGACTGCGTAGAACGCCGATGGCGGAATCCTAGGGATCGAGCCTTGACGGCACTTAAGGAAGGGCCGCCCCGTGCAGGGCGAGGAAGCCGCCGAGGGTGGCGGCGGCGGCCAGGGCGCTGAGGCGGGTGAGGATGTGGCCGCGGCCGGCGGGCAGGTGGTCGGCGAGTTCGTCGAGCGAGTCCTCGATCGCGGTCCCCAGCTCCTCCAGCGAGGGACGGTGGTTGGGCCGCGGCGAGAGGCAGGCGTCGACGGTCTCGGTCAGCTCGCGCGGCAGGTCGGGGCGGAGCCGGCGCAGGCGGCGGGCGCGGGCGCCGATCGCGCGGGCGGTGGCGGCGGGGGTCGCGCGCCGGTGCGGGTTCTCGCCGCTCCAGCACTCGTACAGGGTGAGGGCGAGCGAGTAGACGTCGGCCTCGGGCCCTGCGGGCCTCCCCTCGGCCTGCTCGGGCGACATGTAGGCGAGGGTGCCGACGACGTCGCCGGCCGCGGTCAGGGGGGAGTCGCCGGCGAGGTGGGCGACGCCGAAGTCCATCAGCTTGGCGCGGGGCTCGCCGTCCTCGATCACCTGCACGTTCTGGGGCTTGATGTCGCGGTGGACGACGCCGCGCGAGTGGGCGTGGTCGAGCGCCTCGCAGAGGTCGGCGCCGATCTCCCCTATCTCGCGGTCGGAGAGCTCGCCGCGCTGGGAGAGGGTGGCGAGGGTCGAGCCCTCGACCAGCTCGGTGACGAGCAGCGCGTTCCCTTCCTCCTCCCCCATCTCATAGAGGGTGACGATGCCGGGATGGTTGAGCCGGGCCGCGGCCTGGGCCTCGCGGAGGACCCGCCGGCCCGCCTCGCCGCTCTGCTCGATCGCCTTCACCGCGACCGGGCGCTCGAGCCGGCCGTCCCAGGCCTCGTAGACGACGCCGAAGCCGCCGCTGCCGAGGCGGCGCTCGATCAGGAAGCGGTTGAGCACGAGCGAGCCGACCATCGCGGCATCAACCTTCGCCGGGAGGGGGCGCTCTCCTCCGTCTTGGATGGGAAAACCCCACCATTTGCGGGGCCTCCTGACTTGCATTCCACCGCAGGGTTCATACTCTCGGCCCCGTGGAGGACTTCGCCTCACGACGCCCGCCCCGGCGCGAGCGCCCGAAACGTCGCCCCGAACGCCAGCAGATCATGCTGCGGCGCGGCCTTGCCCTCGGCGGCGCCCTGATCCTGCTGATCCTGATCGTGCTCGGCGTCAAGGGCTGCCTCGACGCCCGCGCCCATTCGGAACTGAGCGACTACTCGCGCAAGGTGGGCGAGATCGTCGAAGGGACCGAACAGACCAGCAAGCGCTTCTTCGGCAAGCTCGAAAGCCCGGGCAACGCCTCGGTCACCGACTTCGTCAACGAAGTCAACGCCGACCGCAGCGCGATGGACGCCTACCGCACCCGGGTGGAGGCGCTGGGGGCGCCCGGCGACATGAGCAGCCCGCAGAAGAACCTCGAACTCGTCTACGAGCTGCGCGCCGGCGCGATGGACGAAATCGCCGAAAAGATGCCGACCGCGCTCGGCGACGCCGGGGCCGAGAAGGCGATGGGGGCGATCGCCAAGCAGATGCAGAAGCTGCTCGCCTCCGACGTCGTCTACGAACAGGTGGTGCGGCCGGAAGTCGACGGGGTGCTGGCGAGCAACGGCATCTCCGGCAGCGACCTGCCGAAGAGCGCCTTCCTCCCCGACGAAAAGTGGCTGGAAGAAAGCACCGTCAGCGACGCGCTGGGGGCGATCAGCGGCAACAGCGGCTCGGCCACGCCCGGCGTCCACGGGCTCGAACTGACCGGCGTCAGCGTCAACGGCACCGAACTGGTCGAAGGCGCGGCGGCCTCGGTCTCCGGC
Organism: Solirubrobacterales bacterium; assembly: GCA_036378275.1. GTDB lineage: Bacteria > Actinomycetota > Thermoleophilia > Solirubrobacterales > 70-9 > VAYN01. The sequence continues at coordinate 47,569 of DASUWV010000093.1, forward strand.
GAAGAAGGGGTCGAAGTCGAAGCGACGGTGGAAAACCAGGGCGAATCGACCGAGAACGGGGTCACCATCGCGGTGACGGTGAACGGCAACACCCTGACCGGCGAAATCGCCGAAGTCGGCGCCGGGGAAACGGCGACGGCGACGATCCCGCTGACCCCGACGCCGAAAGGCGAAGTGACGCTCGAAGTCGAAGCGGAACCGGTGGCGGGCGAGACGATCACCGAAAACAACGTCGCCACCTTCACGCTGCTGGTCGAATAGATGGTTTGATCCGTCAATGCGGATCGCTTATTTGGGACCGGCGGGGACCTTCACTGAGGATGCCCTCGGGGAGGCGCTGCCCAGCGGTGGGTATGAGCCGGTGCGGACGCCGACGATCCCCGACGCGATCCTCGCGGTCGAGCGCGGCGAGGCCGAGCGGGCTCTGGTGCCGATCGAGAACTCGCTGGAGGGGTCGGTCCGGCCCACCCTCGACACGCTGGCCTTTGACGTCGGCGCGGTGACGATCGTCGGCGAGCACGACTACCGCGTGCGCGTACACCTGATCGCCCGAGAGGGTGTGCAAGTAGAGGACGTCGAGGCGGTGCTCTCGCACCCGCAGCCGCTGGCCCAGTGCGCGCGCTTCCTGCGCGAGACGCTGCCCGCGGTCGAACTTCGCAGCGTCAGCAGCACCGCGGCGGCGGTGCGGATGGTGAGCGAGGCGACCCGGCCATGGGCCGCGCTGGGAGCGCGGGCAGCCGCCGAGCTCTACGGCTGCGAGCTGCTGCTGGAGGGAGTCGAGGACCAGGACGACAACGTCACCCGCTTCGTCTGGATCGCGCCGCAGGGGACCGAGCTGACCGGCGACGGGCCCTGGAAGACCTCGCTGGTCTTCTCGGAGCTGGGGGCGGACCACCCGGGGGCGCTGGTCGACGCCCTCAGCGAGTTCTCCAGCCGCGGGATCAACCTGACGCGGATCGAGTCGCGGCCACTCCGACAGGGGCTGGGGCGCTACATGTTCTTCTGCGACCTCGAAGGGCGGGAGAGCGACGAGCTCGTCGCCGGGGCGATCGGGCGACTCCGAACCAAGGCCGATTCGGTACGCATCCTCGGCTCCTATCCGCTCGATTGAGGGCAATGAGCGCCGCGCGCCCTACAATTTCCCTCAACCAATGGCCAGGGTGCTGGTACTCAACGCGACGTATGAGCCGATCAACGTCTGCACGTTGCGAAGGGCCGCTGTCCTCTTGCTGAAGGAAAAGGCCGAATTGCTGGAGCATCGGGCAGGTCTCCAGCTCCACTCCGAGCACATGACGATGGAGCGGCCCGACGTGATCCGCCTCGTCAACTACGTGCGGATCCCCCGCGAGGCGCACCGCCGCAAGATCACCCGCCGCGCCGTCCTCGCCCGCGACTCCTGGACCTGCCAGTACTGCGGCTCGACCAAAGCCGGCCTCACCGTCGACCACGTCATCCCCCGCTCCCGCGGCGGCAAATCGGTCTGGGAGAACATCGTCGCCGCCTGTCCGCCCTGCAACCGCCGCAAGGGCAACCGCCTCCCGCGCGAGATCCACATGCATCCGGCGACGACCCCGAAGGCGCCGCCGCCGACCGTCTTCATCCAGGTCGCGAGCCCGAAGATTCCCGCCGCCTGGGAGCAGTACCTGCCGCAGGCGGCATAGGCGAGCGCATTTGTTCCGAGTACGCAAGTAGACTTATGGCAATGACGTGGCGTCGAGCAGGGGCGCGATCGGCGCTGCTCCTTTTCCCACTGATGCTTCTCCTTGTTCCCACCCAGGCGTCGGGCGGCGTCCGCGTGCGAGCGGCCTCGGCGAGCGAAACGGGCGCGTTCTGGAGCCTTGGACGGATGCGGGAAGCGAAGCCGCTCGAGGTCAAGGGCCCTGCCGAAACCGACCTGCCGCGTGGCGGCAAGGGGAAGCGCGGCCGGCCTCAGCGCATCGACGCGATCGCTCCCCGCGAAGGCGAATTCGGCACCGACTTCGAACAGGTCGCCGACCCGACCGCGCCGGGCTTCCGGATCAACGGCGCGATCTTCGTCGACCTAGGGCTCTTCGGCTACGCGCGCTGCTCGGGCACGGCCGTCAACTCCGGCAACGAAAGCGTCGTCTTCACCGCCGGCCATTGCGTCAACAGCGGCGGCCGGCGCGGGCGCTGGCTGAGGTTCCGCTGGGCCTTCGTTCCCGCCTACCGCTATGGGCAGCGGCCGTTCGGCGTCTTCCCGGCGAAGTGGCTGGACACGACCCGGCAGTGGCGGGCCAGCGGCAGCGAGAACTACGACGTCGGCGCCGCCGTGGTCGGCCGCAACGGCCGCGGCGAAACTCTGGGCGAAGCGGTCGGCGGGGCCGGCATCGCCTTCAACCTGAAGCCGAAGCAGGAATTCAGCGTGCACGGCTACCCGGCGGCGGAACCCTTCGACGGCGAAACGCAGCGGGTCTGCCCCTTGGCGCAGTACCTCGGTCACGACCCGGACTCGTTCCTCTTCCCCGGGCCGCTCAACCTCGCCGTCCGCTGCGATGTCACCGGCGGCGCCTCGGGCGGCGGCTGGATGATCGACGGCGAAACGCTGAACAGCGTCACCAACTACGGCTACTTCGATGACAGGACGCCCGACTTCGGCGCCTACTTCGGCAAGGAAGTGGCGCGGCTCTACGCGCGGGCGGAGAAGGTGCGATGAGCCGGCGCGTCGCGATCCTGGCCGTCTTCGGCGCCCTGCTCACGGCGGGGAGCGCTCGCGCCGCCGTCGACCCGGCGCTGATGTCGCATCTCGCCCCTCGCCACCTCCTGGCCGAAGTAGGCAAGCCGGTGCCGCCGAAGCCGGTCTTCGACTCGGGCTTCACCGTCGAGGCCTCGCACGGCTACGAGATCAAGGTCTTCACCTTCGGCAGCGCCGTGATCCTCGAGGCGATGCACCGCGACCACCGGCACCTCGCGGCGGCGGTGTACCTGGCCCGCGGAGTCGCCACCCCGCAGCGGCTGCAGGCGACCTTCGGCAACCTCGGCAAGGTCTCGATGCGCTTCCGCCCTCCGCGGAAAGGCAGCGGTCGCAACTCGGTCTGCCGCTTCGGCGAGCGCTTGACCAAGCGCCGCGGCACCTACGTCGGCAGCTTCGTCTTCAGGGGCGAGGGCGGCTACGTCGCGGTCCACCTGCACCGCGCCAAAGGCAAGATCGTCACCCCCGCCGGCCGCTGCCCGCGCCGCCACCTGACGCACGCCCAGGTGGAAAAGCTGCTCGAAGGCCTTTTCGAACCGGTCTCGGGGCTGCTCGCCGACTCGCGCGAAGGGGTGACGACGACCACCTTGTTCGCCATCGCGCGCAAGCGCGGCTCCGCCTTCCTCGCCGCTCACGAGGAGACCCACGGCAGGCTGGCGATCATCAGGCTCGTAATCGTCAAAGGCCGCAAGGGCTTCCGCGCAAACGAAGCGGCGACGGCGGTGGACCTCTCGCCCCCGGCCCCATTCCACGGGACCGGCCGCTACCACGCCGAACCCGACGGCACCACGACCTGGATCGGGCCGCTCTCGGTCAACTTCCCCGGCGCGCCGCGTTTCCCCCTCACCGGGCCGAGCTTCGAGACCTTTATCGAGATCCCGTTCTAGCGGGATTCAGGCGAAGCGGCCTCAGGCGCCGTCGGCGCCGGCGCCGTCCGGCGAGGCCTCGACCAGCTCGCCCTGGCCGTCGTCCGCAGCGTCTGCCGCGGCCGACTCCTCGGACTCGACGACGAGGGCGACGGCGCTGACGCAGTCGTCGTCCTTGATGTTCATCACCTTGACGCCCTGGGTGGCGCGGCCCATCTGCGAGATGCCGCCGACGCCGGTGCGCTGGACCATCCCGTTCTGCGAGATGAAGAGCAGGTCCTGGTGCTCGCTGACGATCAGGGCGCCGGTGAGGCCTCCCTTCTTCTCGGTCAGCTTCACGGTGAGCACGCCTTTCGTGCCGCGGCCCTTGACGGGGTACTCCGAGACCGGGGTGCGCTTGCCGTAGCCGTTCTCGGTGACGACGAAGAGTTCGGTGTCGTTGCGGGCGACGTCCATCGCCAGCACCCGGTTGTCCTTGCCGGAGACGTTCATGCCCTTGACGCCGCTGGTGTCTCGGCCCATCTCCCGCACGAGACCCTCGGAGAAGCGCGAGGCGTGGCCGGAGTGGGAGACCATGAGGATGTCGTCTTCGCCCGAGGTCAGCCGCACCTGCACCAGCTCGTCGCCGTCGCGGACCTTGATCGCGATGATCCCGTCGGCGCGGATCGGCGTGTTGTAGGCGAGGAATTTCGTTTTCTTGATCAGGCCCTGGGCGGTGGCGAAGGCGAGGTACTTGTTCTCTTTGAAGTCGCGGGTCGGGATCACCGCCATCACCCGCTCGCCTTCGCGCAGCGGCAGCAGATTGTTGAGCGAGCTGCCTTTCGAGGTGCGCGAGCCCTCCGGCAGCTCGTAGACCTTGAGCCGGTAGACCTTGCCGCGGTTGGTGAAGAAGAGCAGGAAGTCGTGGGTCGAGCAGATGTGGAGATGGGCGATGTAGTCGTCCTCTTTCAGGTTCATCCCCATCACCCCGACGCCGCCGCGGCGCTGCTGGCGGTAGGTCGCGAGCGGCAGCCGCTTGACGTAGCCCGAGGCGGTGAGCGAGATCACCATCTGCTGGTCGGCGATCATGTCCTCGATCCCGACGTCGCCCTCGAAGTGGGCCAGCTCGGTGCGGCGCTCGTCGCCGTAGGACTCGACGACTTCGGCCAGCTCGTCCTTGACCAGGCCCATCACCTTCGCTTCGTCGCCGAGGATCGCTCGCAGCTCGCCGATCCGCTCCATCAGGTCGGCGTGCTCGGCGCGGACTTTGTCGGCCTCGAGCGCGGTGAGGCGCTGCAGGCGCATGTCGAGGATCGCCTGCGCCTGCTCGCGCGAGAGGTCGAATTTCGAGATCAGGCCCTCGCGCGCTTCGTCGGGATCGCTGGAGCCGCGGATCAGTTTGATCACCGCGTCGAGGTTGTCGAGCGCGACCAGCAGCCCCTCGAGGATGTGCGCCCGCGCCTCCGCCCGCCGCAGTTCGTACTGGGTCCGGCGGGTGACGACCTCGCGCTGGTGTTCCACGTAGTGGTGGATCAGTTCGCGCAGGCTGAGCGTCTTCGGCACGCCGTCGACCAGCGCCACCATGTTGGCGCCGAAGGTCGACTGCATCGCCGTTTTCTTGTAGAGGTTGTTGAGGACCACTTTGGCCGGCGGGCCGCCGCGCTTGAGCTCGATCACCAGCCGCATCCCGGAGCGGTCGGACTCGTCGCGGAGGTCGGAGATGCCCTCGAGCTTCTTGTCGCGGACGAGGTCGGCGATCTTCGTGATCAGGCCGCCTTCGCCGCCCTTCTTGACCATGAACGGCAGCTCGGTGACGACGATCGCCTCCTTGCCCCCCTTCAGCGGCTCGACGTGGGCGCGAGCGCGGACGCGGATGCTGCCGCGGCCTGAGCGGTAGGCGTCGGCGATCCCCTCGCGGCTCATGATCCCGCCGCCGGGGAAGTCCGGGCCTTTGACGTGCTGCATCAGGCCCTCGAGGTCGATCTGCGGGTCGTCGATGTAGGCGGTGACCGCGGCGGCCACCTCGCGCAGGTTGTGGGGCGGGATGTTGGTCGCCATCCCGACGGCGATTCCGGAGGTGCCGTTGACGAGCAGGTTCGGGAAGCGCGCCGGCAGCACCAGCGGTTCCTGCGCCTTCTCGTCGTAGTTGGGCCCGAAGTCGACGGTGTCGGCGTCGATGTCCCGCAGCATCTCGGTCGCGAGGCGGCCGAGGCGCGCCTCGGTGTACCGCATCGCCGCTGCCGGGTCGTCGTCGATCGAGCCGAAGTTGCCCTGCCCGTCGACGAGGACGTAGCGCAGCGAGAAGTCCTGCGCCATCCGCACCAGGGTGTCGTAGATCGCCGAGTCCCCGTGCGGGTGGTATTTGCCCATCACCTCGCCGACGATGTAGGCGCACTTGCGGTAGGGCCGGGTCGGTTGCAGGCCGATGTCGTGCATCGCAAAGAGGACGCGCCGGTGCACCGGCTTCAGCCCGTCGCGCACGTCCGGCAGCGCCCGCCCGACGATCACGCTCATCGCGTAATCGAGATACGACGAGCGCATCTCCTTCTCGAGCTCGCGCTCTTCTATCCGCCCGGTCAGGGCCTCCAGCGCCATCAGACACTCACACCATTACAGTCAGCTTTGAAGTAACGGTTCGGTTTCGCGAACTCATACATCGAGGAAGCGCACCTCCTTCGCGTGATCCTCGATGAATTCGCGCCGCGGACCCACCTGGTCACCCATCAGCATCGAGAAGATCTGGTCGGCGGCGGTCGCGTCTTCCAGCGTCACCCGTGCCAGCGTCCGGCTCGCCGGGTCCATCGTCGTCTCGCGCAGCTGGTCCGGGTTCATCTCGCCCAGTCCCTTGAAGCGCTGCACGTCGATCCCTTTGCGGGCGAGCTCCATCACGGCGCCCCGCAGGCTCTGGAAGGAGAGCGCGATGTTGCGCCGCTCGCCGAACTCGATCTCGAACGGCGGCCTGCCGATCTGCTTGAGCAGCGTTCCGTGGACGTCGGCGAACCTTCGGTAGTCGTGGTGCCCGAACAGGGCGGCGGGCAGGCGGTGCGTTCGGGCGAGTCCGCTTTTCCGCTCGGTCACCTTGACGACCAGCAGATCATCGTCCTCGGAGACCACCTCGGTATCGAAGGGCTCGCCCTCCGGCGCCTTCTTCGCCAGCAGCTTCGCCGCCGCTTTCAGCGTCACCACCCTCTCGTCGAGCAGGCTCGACTCCTCCAGGAAGCGCACGACCTCATGGCCGAATTCTGCTTGTAGCGACGAGCCCCAGCCCTCGTACTCTTTCGACCGCCGGATGTATGCCTGCCAGCGGCTCGAGGTCAGCTTGGTCTTCTTGCCGTTTGCGTCGACGAGCTCGAAGTCCTCGAGCTTGTCGCGCAGCAGCACGTCTTCGAGTTCGGAGTCGCGCTCCAGGTAGGTCACTTGGTTGCCCTGTTTGACCCGGTAGAGCGGCGGTTTGGCGATGTAGACGTAGCCGGCGTCGATCAGGTCCGGCATCTGCCGGTAGAGGAAGGTGAGCACCAGGGTGCGGATATGTGCGCCGTCGACGTCGGCGTCGGTCGCCATCACGATTTTGTGGTACCTGGCGTCCTCGAGCTTGAACTCGTCGTGGACCCCGGTGCCGATCGCGGTGATCAGCGCCTGGATCTCGTTGTTCGCCAGCACCTTGTCGATCCGGCTCTTCTCGACGTTGATGATCTTGCCCCGCAGCGGCAGCACCGCCTGGGTGTTGCGGTCGCGGGCCTGCTTCGCCGAGCCGCCGGCGGAGTCGCCCTCGACCACGAAGATCTCGGCCAGGCTCGGGTCTTTGACGGTGCAGTCGGCGAGCTTGCCCGGCAGCGTCGAGTTCTCCAGCGCCGACTTGCGGCGGGTGAGGTCGCGGGCCTTGCGGGCGGCGTCGCGGGCGCGGGAGGCGTCGATCGCCTTGCTGATGATCCGCCGCGCGTCGCCCGGGTTCTCCTCGAGGTACTCCGCCAATTTGCGGTTGACCGTCTCCTCGACCAGCCCTTTGATCGGCGGGTTGCCGAGTTTCGTCTTGGTCTGGCCCTCGAACTGGGGATCGTGCAGTTTCACCGAGATCACCGCGGTCAGGCCCTCGCGGACATCCTCGCCGGCGAGGTTGTCGTCTTTCTCTTTCAACAGGCCTTTGCTGCGCGCGTAGGCGTTGAGGGTGCGGGTCAGCGCCGCCCGGAAGCCCGAGAGGTGGGTGCCGCCCTCATGGGTGTTGATGTTGTTGGCGAAGCTGAAGATCGACTCCTGGTAGGAGCTGTTCCACTGCATCGCCAGCTCCACTTCGCCGGCCTCCTCGCTGCCCTCGAAGTAGATGACCTTACGGTGGAGCTCGTCCTTGTTCTCGTTGAGGTGGCGGACGAAGTCCTCGATCCCGCCCTCGTACTGGAAGGTGACGCTGTTGGTGGCGCCACGCTCGTCGATCAGCTCGATCTTCAGGCCGCGGGTGAGGAAGGCGGTCTCGCGCAGGCGCTCGGCCAGGGTCTGGAAGTCGAACTCGATCTCCTCGAAGATTTCGAGGTCGGGCAGGAAGGTGATCTTGGTGCCGTGCTCTTTGGTCTTCTCGCCCTTGGCCAGATCGCCCTGGGGCTTCCCCCGCTCGTAGTCCTGCGACCAGACGTTGCCGTCGCGGCTGATCTCGAGGTGGAGGCGCTCGGAGAGGGCGTTGACGACGGAGACGCCGACCCCGTGCAGGCCACCCGAGACCTTGTAGCCGCCGCCGTCCCCGAACTTGCCGCCGGCGTGGAGGACGGTAAGCACGACCTCGGCGGCCGGCCGGCCCTCTTTCTCCATCGTCTCGACCGGGATGCCGCGGCCGTCGTCCTCGACCGTGCAGGAGTTGTCCGGGTGAAGGACGACGCGGACGCAGTCGCAGTGGCCGGCAAGGGCCTCGTCGACCGAGTTGTCGACGACCTCGTAGACGAGATGGTGGAGCCCGCGCGGACCCGTCGAGCCGATGTACATGCCGGGGCGTTTGCGAACCGCTTCCAGCCCCTCGAGGACGGTGATGTCCTTGGCGCCGTAGGAGTCGCCGCTGGCTTTTTTGTCAGGCAAAGAGTCCCTTCCGATCGATACTCAGACACACAAAGCCCCGACGCCCGGAGACTCGCTCCACGGTTGGTCGGGGCATATTGCGAGTTGCCATAAGAATATCAGTTCGAGCCAGTGGACAACCGGCGCCAGAGGTAAAAACACCCTGCAAATCGTGGAAAAAGCGTGTCTAAGGACGCGCTGATTTGAGACGGAAGCGCAACGCCTGCGGAGCCTGCTCGCCGACCTCCGCCCGCAGGCGCTCCAGCAGCGCCGCCTGCATCAGGTCGAGCTCCTGCACCCAGACCGCGTCGACGCACTCGACGGTCACGGTTCCGTCCCGCTCGGAGACCGGCGTCGCCACCGCGGCGAGCCGCTCGCCGACCGCGTTCGACCAGGCCGCCTGCACCGCCGCCAGCGGGGTCTGCGGCGCCGCCTTCCGCAGGGCCGCCTGCAGGGCGTCGGCGGCAGGGCGGGGGGCTCGCCGCTTCACGCGGCGGCACTTTCTGTCTGCGGCGGCGGCATCGGCACCACGGTCTCCCGGGCGGCGGGCGGGACCGACTCCTCGTCGGCCGCGGTGATCAGCACCTGCCCGCCGTCGCCGAGCCGGGCGACCAGGCGCTGCCGGCGGCCGGGATCGAGCTCGCTCATCACGTCGTCGAGCAACAGCAGCGGCGTCACCCTGCGCGCCTTCAGCAGCGCCTCGCGCTAGGCGAAGAGGAGGGCGAGGAGGGCGGTTCGCTGCTGCCCCTGCGAGCCGTAGCGCCGCAGCGACTTCCCCGCCGCCGCGAGCTTCAGCTCGTCGAGGTGGGGCCCCCAGGAGCTGCGGCCGAGGCGGATGTCCTGCTCGCGCCGCTCCTCCAGGCCCATCCTGATTTCCGCCGCCGTGCCCTCCGCCCGCGGCGAGAACTCAAGCTGCGCGCTCGCCAGCCCCAGCTCGGCGGCGGCCTCCGCGAACGGCCCCGCCAGCTCGGCCACCGCCTCCCCCCGCGCCTCGATCAGCGGAGCCGCCGCGTCGGCCAGTCCTGCATCCCAGATCCGCAGGTCCTCCGGCGAGCCGTGACCGGCGTGCAGGCGGGAGAGCAACGCGTTGCGCTGGGCCACCGCCTGCCCGTAGCGCTTGCGCAGCTCCGCCCGCGCGGGCCAGCGGGCGCCGATGAAGCCGTCGAGGTGGGCGCGCCGCTCGGCCGGGGGTCCCTTGACCAGAGTCAGGCGGTCGGGGGCGAATACCGCCACCGGCGGCCGGCTGCGGGCCAGCGTGGCCGGATCGGCCGGGTTGCCGTCGAGCAGGTGCCGGCGGCCTTCGCTGCGGCTGACGGCGGCCAGCAGCCTGTGCTCGATCCCGTCCTCGTCCTCGATCGTCGCTTCCGCCCGCGCCAGCGCGCCGCCGAAAGGGATCAGGTCGCGCCGGTCGGAGGTGCGGAAGGAGCGGCCGGTGAGGGCGAAGTAGAGCGCCTCGATCAGGTTCGTCTTGCCGGTCCCGTTCGGCCCGATGACGCTGACGATGCCCGGCGGCAGCTCGATCCGGACGCGGTCGAGGCTGCGCAGCGGCTTTGCCTCGATCGCGGTGACGAGCATCGCCGGCTCAGACGGCGGCGGCCATCTAAACGTTGAGGCGGATCGGCATCACCAGGTAGCGGAACTCATCGCCCTCGACCGGTTCCAGCAGGCCCGGGCGCAGAGGCGAGATAAGCCGCACCAGGATCTCGTCGCCCTGGACGCTTTCGATCCCCTCGCGGAGGAACTCGGGGTTGAACCCGATCTCCAGCGACTCACCCTCGAAGGCGGCGGGCATCGTCTCGCGGGCATCGCCGACGTCGGGCGTTTCCGCCGCCACGGTCAGCTCGCCGGACTCGAAGCTCAGCCGCAGGGGCGCGTTGCGCTGCGCCAGCTGACTGACCCGCCGGGTGACTTCGAGCAGATCGGTCCGGGGCAGCCGCACGTCGTGCTCGTAGGACTCGGGCAGGAGCTGCCGGAAGTTCGGAAACTGCCCGTCGATCAGGCGCGTCGAGAGGAGGATCGAGCCGGCGACGAAGACCGCTTGGTTGGGCAGGAGCGAGATCGAGGCCTCGCCCGCCCCCTCCGAGGAGAGGATCCGCCCCAGCTCCCGCAGCGCCCGCGCGGGAATATTGGCCTCGAGCTCCCCGCCCAGATCAGCCTCGAGCTCGGTCCGCTTCACCGCCAGCCGGTAGGAGTCGGTGGCGACCATCGTCATCTCCTTGCCGCTGGCGGTGACGAAGACGCCGGTGAGGACGGGGCGCATGTCGTCTTTGGACGCGGCGCGGGCGACCAGGTCGATGCTCTCTTCCAGCGCCGCCGCCGGGATCTTCAGCGCCCCCTCCTCCTGCGGCTGCGGGAGCTTGGGGAAGTCCTCGACCGGCAGCACGCGCAGATGGAAGCTGGAGCCGCCGCTGCGGATCTCGACGTCGTGCTCGGCCTCGCGCGATTCGATTTCCACCGTCGGGTCGGCCAGCGAGCGGGCCACCTCGGCGAAGAGCCGGCCGGGGAGGAGAGCCGCGCCCCCGTCCGCGACCTCGGCGTCGAGCGTCGTCTCCAGCCCGAGGTCCAGATCGGTGGCGGCCAGGGTGACGCGGCCGGCGGCGGCGTTGAGGAGGACGCCGGAGAGGGCCTGGGTGGCGGCGCGGGTCGAAACCGCCCGGGAAACGATCGAGAGCTTCGAGACGAGGTCTTCGCGTTTGGTCGTGAGCTTCAAAAGATGATGCCTTCTTGAGTTGGGTTAGGTCCTGTGGAAAGAAGTTGAAATCTGGCGGATTCGGCGGCGCGATGCGGTTTGGTGGATGTGGACCGGGCTGTGGGAGGTTGTGGATGATTACAGCGCGACCGGTTGTCAGCGCTCGTCGGCGACAGGGTTGTGGATAGCTCCCCGCAACTCCCGGACCTTTGCCGCCAGGCCGGGGTCCTCGTCGAGGCCCGCTTCCACCCGGCGCAGCGAGTTGAGCACGGTGGTGTGGTCGCGGCCGCCGTAGAGGCGCCCGATCTGCGGCAGGGAGAGGTCGGTCAGGTCGCGGGTGAGGAAGATCGCCACCTGACGGGCCCGCAGCGGCGTGGCGGCGCGGCTCGAGCCGACGAGCTCCGCGCGGGAGATCCCGAACGCTTCGGCCACCCGCTGCTGGATCTCCTCAACCGAGGTTGGGCGGGGTCTCGCGCGGATGCCCGGGATCACCTCGGCGATCAGGTCGGAGCTGAGCGGACGCGCCATCAGCGAGGCGTGGGCGATGACCCGGGTCAGAGCGCCGTGGAGCTGGCGGACGTTGGCGTCGATCCGGTTCGCCAGCTCGGCGAGCGCGCCCTCGTCTTCGATTTCGACCCCGGCCTCCTCGACCAGGCGGCGCAGGACGGTGAGGCGGGTCGCCAGGTTGGGCGGCTCGACCGGAACGGTCAGGCCCCACTCGAAGCGGTCGCGCAGGCGCGAGGCGAGCGTCGAGAGCTCGCTGGGGATGCGGTCGGCGGAGAGGACGAGCTGGCTGCCCGCCTCATACAGGGCGTTGAAGGTGTGGAAGAACTCCTCCTCCGTCGCCGGCTTCCCCTGCAGGAACTGGACGTCGTCGATCAGGAGGACGTCGATGTCCCGGTAGCGCGCCTTGAAGGCGTCGCTGCCCTTGGCCTTGAGGGCGGCGACGAACTCGTTGGTGAAGGACTCGGCGGTCGTGTAGCGGACGCTGAGGCCGGGGGCGTTGTCGCGCAGGTAGTTGGCGATCGCCGCCAGCAGGTGGGTCTTGCCCAGCCCCGGGGGGCCGTGGAGGAAGAGCGGGTTGTAGGCCTCGGAGGGGGCCTCGGCGACCGCCAGCGCGGCGCCGTGGGCGAGGCGGTTGCCGGGGCCGATGACGAAGCGGTCGAAGGTGTAGTTGGGGTTCAGCTCGAGCTCGTCGCCGGAGTCGCCGCCGAGGTCGGGGGGCTCGGCGAAGCTCACCTGCCGCAGCGGCGAGCCGGTCGCCTCCAGAGCTTCGGCGATCAGATCGGAGTAGCGCCGCTCGCTCCAGGCGCGGATCCCGTCCGGCGCCGAGAGGAAGAGAATCTCGCCTTCGACGCCGGCTGCCTCGAGCGGCTCCAGCCAAAGCCGGTAGGTCGACTCCGGCACCGACCCCTTCAGGCGCTCCTGGACCGCCTGCCAGAGGGCTTGGAGTTCGTTGCGAGGGGAGTCATCGGCCACCGGCTGGCGACCATAGCGGCGTGCCTGAGAGGGCAGTTCCGGTGCCTCGCAAATGCCGGAGAAAAGATTTGGATGTTTGGCTTCACGTCCCTGCACCCCTGGATGACGCACCTGGCACTTCGCATCTCTGCGTCCTCGGACTCGCCTTTGGCACCACCAAAGGCTTCGCCCTGCGTCCTTGATCTGCTTGGCCAGGTCCGCCCCCAGTCGCACAGGGACGTGAAGCCAAACATCTCACCCCCGTCCGTATACTCCGCCGCCATGAAGCGCACCTACCAGCCGAAGAAGCGGAAGCGGGCGAAGACCCACGGCTTTCGCGCACGCATGAGCACGCGCGGCGGGCGCGCCATCCTCAAGCGCCGCCGCCGCAAGGGCCGGAAGCGCCTCACCCCCTGAGCTGATGGCGTCGAAACGACGGCGCCTGTCTCGCAGCGGCGAGTTCGACCGCGTGTACCGCGACGGCTCCTCCCACGCGACCCGCTATCTCGTGCTCTACACCTTCCCTCGCAAGGAGGAGGATCGGGAGGACGTGCGGCTCGGCGTCTCGGTGAGCCGGAAGGTGGGCGGCGCCGTCGACCGCAACAGGGTGAAGCGGCTCCTGCGGGAGGCCTTCTGGGCCCTGGCCGATCGCTTGCCGCCGCGACATGACTTCGTGATCGTCGCTCGATCCGAGATCAAGGACCTGATCGAGAAGGACGGCATGAACGGCGTTAAGGCGAACCTGGAAGAGGCGCTGGCGAAGGGCCGTTCCACGTGAAACGCGTCCTTCTGGCTCCGATTCATGCCTACCAGCGCTGGATCTCACCCGCTTTTCCTCGTCGCTGCCGCTATGAGCCGACCTGCTCCGCCTACGCTGTCGAAGCCGTCGAGAAGTTCGGGGTGATCCGCGGATTTCTCCTCGCCGGATGGCGATTGCTGCGCTGCAATCCCTTCAGTCACGGCGGCTTCGACCCCGTCCCCGATAGATTCACGCTCCGCACCGGGCCCACCCACCCGGCCGAGTACCACCGCACCCACTCATGATCCTTCCCGCCGCCAACATCCTGCAGCCGCTGATCGACGTTGCCAACGCGGTTCTGAAGTTCTTCCACGACAACGTCGGCCTCAGCTGGGGAATGTCGATCATCGCCCTCACCGTGGTCACCCGCGCAGTGCTGATCCCGCTCACCTACAAACAGCTGAAAGGGATGCGGGCGATGCAGGCGCTTCAGCCCCAGATCAAAGCGCTGCAGGAGAAGTACAAAAACGACAAACAGCGCATGCAGCAGGAAATGATGCGCTTCTACAAAGAGAACAAAGTCAATCCCTTTGCTTCCTGCGTCCCGCTGCTGGCGCAGCTACCGGTCTTCATCACCCTCTTCTACGTGCTGCGGCACGAGCTGCCGCCGGACATGGGCTGCCCGGAAGCGGGCCATTGCGCGGCCTATGGAGCCGAATTCTTCTTCATCAAGGACCTGACGGCGAAGGCGACCGGGGGCGAACTGATCGCGCTGCTGATCCTCTACATCGGCACCCAGCTGGTCTCGGGGATGGTCATGTCGCTCTCGGCTGACAAAAGCCAGCGGACGATGATGTTCCTGCTGCCGCTGATCTTCGTCCCCTTCATCCTCAAATTCCCAGCCGGGCTGATCCTCTACTGGATCACCACCAACTTCTGGACGATCGGCCAGCAGTTGGTGATGAAAAAGGTGATCCCGGTGCCTGTCGCCGCGACCCCCGAAGGGGCCGCGGCAATCCAAGCGGCAAAACCGCCCCCGCCCCCTCCTCGGAAGAAAAAGAAGCGACGCTAGGAGAGGGGACTATCCCTCCGGTCGCTTCTTGGCGATGCCCGGCTTGCGTGGAAGGTTCGGAGGGGTCTCGCCGGACTTGCGGATGACGTGGAGGTGGCGGTGTTCGCTGCCGGCGCGGTTGCCGACGTCGAGGATCTGCTGCGGGGCCATCGCCAGGGCTTCGGCGGCCCGCTCCAGCTGCTCTTCCTCGTCCGCGTCTCGCTTGCCCTTCCAGGCGACAAGCACCCCGTCAGGCTTCAGCAGCGGCGAGGCGAGCTCGGCGAGCGTCGAGAGACGGCCGACGGCACGGGCGGTGACCGCGTCGTAGGCCTCACGCCCCCCTGACGCAGCCCAGTCCTCGGAGCGAGTGTTGCGGACGACCGCGTTGCCGATCCCCGCCGCCTCCACCGCCCGCCGCATGAACTCGCACTTGCGGCCCACCGACTCGATCAGGTCCACCTGTGCCTGCGGCAGGGCGACGGCGAGGACGAGGCCCGGAAACCCCGCTCCAGAGCCGATGTCGGCGATGCGGGCGGCCGAGTGCAGCTCCGGGACCTCTAGCCCCGTGAGGCTGTCGACGACGTGGACCCACCAGGCGCGATCGTCGACTACCGAGCTGACCGAGGCCCGCTCCGCGGCTAACAGGGAGAGGACGACTTCGAGCTTTTCCCGGCCGGCGCCGGCGAGCGCCCCGGCGGGATCCGGTCTCACTCGGGCAGCAGCGGCGCGACGATCACGCAGCGGCGGGGCTCGTCGCCCTCGCTGTAGGTCTCGACGCCGGAGCGGTCCTTGAGGCGTTCGTGGATGACGCGCCGTTCCTGCGCGCTCATCGGGTCCATCTCGACGACCCGGTTGTTGGTCAGCGCCTGCTCGGCGGCACGGTCGGCACGGCCCTCGAGGGTCTCGCGGCGGCGCTCGCGGTAGCCCGCGGCGTCGACGATGACCCGCTTGCGCTCGCGCATGCCGCGGAAGGCGGCCTGGTAGCAGAGCAGCTGCAGGGCGTCGATCGTCTGCCCCCGCTTGCCGATCAGGAGCCCGTAGTCGTCGTCGCCCTCGACCGTGAGCAGGATCCGCTCCTCGTCCTCCTCGACGACCACCTCGCCGCCGAGGTCGAGCTCGTCCAGGACCCCCTCCACGAGCTCCTGCGCGCGCTCGGCGGGATCGTCGGGCCAGTCGAAGCTTTCGGACACGGGCGGGAGGCTATCCGACCGCCTCGAAACGCGCCGGGGAGTGGCTTGTCTAGGCTGAGCGCGATGGGAAAGGTCTACGCGGTCGCGAACCAGAAGGGCGGCGTCGGGAAGACGACGACCGCCGTCAACCTGGCTTCCTGCGCCGCCGCCGAGGGGGAGCAGACGCTGCTCGTCGACCTCGACCCCCAGTGCAACGCCACCGTGGCCCTGGGTGGCGACCGCGACCTTCACCCTTCTTCCTACGACTGCCTGACCGGCGAAACGTCGGTGGCGGAGGCGGCCCGCCCCGCCGGCCCCGACAACCTCTGGCTGGTGCCCGCCAGCCGGGACCTCGCAGGGGCTGCCGTCGAGTTGCCGCGGATCCAGGGATCGGAGACCCGCTTGCGCGAGCGCCTGGGTCCGGTTCGGGAGCGCTTCTCGGTCACCCTGCTCGACTGCCCGCCCTCGCTCGGCCCGGTCAGCGTCAACGCCCTGGTCGCCGCCGACCGCGTGATCGTGCCTGTCCAGGCGGAGTACCTGGCGCTCGAGGGCCTGGTGCAGTTCCTCGAAACCCTGGGGCTCATCCGCCGTGAGCTGAACCCTCAGCTTGAGGTTTCGGGTTTGCTGATCACCATGCATGACGAGCGCACCCGCCTCGCCCAGGACGTCGAGGCCGAGCTGCGCGACCACTTCGACGGGATGGTCTTCGAGACCGTCATCCCCCGCAGCGTTCGAGTCGCCGAGTCGCCGAGCTATGGTCTTCCCGTGACCGAGCACGCGCCCTCGTCTCACGGTGCCGTCGCCTACCGTGCCCTCGCAAGGGAGCTGGCGAGCCGTGGCTAGCAACCGGCGGGGCATCGGCCGCGGCCTGGCGGCGATTCTGCCGGAAACCGAGGCGACCGACGCCGGCGAGCTGCGCGAGCTGCCGGTCTCGTTGATCAAGCCCAACCCCTCGCAGCCGCGCACCAACTTCGACGAGGAGGCTCTTGCAGCCCTCGCCGCCTCGATCGAGACGAGCGGCGTCGTCCAGCCGCTCCTGGTCCGCCCCCTTCCCGACGGCAGCTACGAGCTGGTCGCCGGCGAGCGGCGCTGGCGGGCCGCCCGGCAGGCGGGCCTGGAGAAGGTGCCGGCCGTCGTCCGCGACCAGGCCGAAGCCGAGCGCCTGCAGGCGGCGCTGATCGAGAACATGGTCCGCGAGGACCTGAACCCGGTCGAGGAGGCGCGCGCCTGCTCCGCGTTGGTCGAGGACCTCGGCCTGACCAAAGAGGAGCTGGCGAGACGGGTCGGCCGCAGCCGGCCCGCGGTCTCGAACCTGATCCGCCTGCTCGAGCTGCCGGACGAGGCGCTGGAGCTGCTCGAGTCCGGCGACCTCAGCGAGGGCCACGGGAAGGCGCTGCTCGGCGCGCAGGGCAACGACGTCCGCCGCCGCCTCGCCCGCGACGCCGCCCGCGGCGGCTGGTCGGTCCGCGAAACCGAGGAGAGGGTTCGGCTGGCTGGCCAGCCAAGAGCGAGACCGAGGCGTGCCCCCGCGGACCCCGACGCCGTCGCCGCCCTGCGCGACGCCGCCGACGCCCTCGAGGAGGCGATCGGCCACGAAGTCACGACCCGCGCCAAAGGGGAGGGGATCGTCGCCGAGCTCCGCTTCGACGACGTCCGCGACGCCCACGCCCTCGCCCGCCGCCTGCGCAAGCGCCCGAACTGACCGATGGCGCCGACTGTTCCGCCGCCGCTATCATCGCCATCCCCGGGCGATTAGCTCAGTTGGTTAGAGCGCGTCTCTGATAAGGACGAGGTCCCTGGTTCGAATCCAGGATCGCCCATCGGCGCATGTTGGGTAGCGCCCCTTTCTGAGCGGGTACATGCTCGACCTATAATTCGCGGTCCAACCAGGTCGGGAGCTTCTCTTGCAGCAGATGCAGATCTATGGGGTCAGTTTCGACATGGTCGGCAAGCAGCCGATCGTGCTGCTGAAGACCGTGGACGGCAACCGCTTCCTGCCGATCTGGATCGGCCATCCGGAGGCGGCGGCGATCCTGATGAAGCTGCAGGGGGCCTCGACGCCGCGGCCGATGACCCACGACCTGCTCTCCGACGTGCTCGAGAACCTCGACGCGAAGTGCGAGCGGGTGGCGGTGACCGAACTGCGCGACAACACCTTCTACGCCTCGATCACGGTCTCGATCAACGGCTCGGAAGTCGAGATCGACTCCCGTCCCTCCGACGCCCTCGCCCTCGCGGTCCGCGTCGCCGCCCCGATCTTCGCGGCCGAGGAGGTCATCGAGGAGTCGGCGATCGAGTTCGAGCACGAGGTCGAGGACACCGAGGAAGTGGTCGACAAATTCAAAGAGTTCCTCGACGAAGTAACCCCCGAGGACTTTGCGCAGGGAGACTCTTAGGCAGCAGCCGGCTTCAGTGCCAGGTCGAGGATCCGCTCGACCAGCTGCTCGAAGGAGAGGCCCGCCGCCTCGGCGGCCTGGGGGAGGAGGCTGGTGTCGGTGAGGCCGGGGATCGCGTTCGCCTCCAGCAGCCACGGGCCCTCGGCGCCGAGGATCAGGTCGATGCGGGCGAAGCCGGTGCAGCCGAGGGCGCGGTATGTGGCGAGCGCCGCCTCGGTGACCGCGCGCTCCTCCTCGGCCCCCAGCTCAGCGGGGCAGGCGAAGCGGGTGCGGCCGATCTCGTAGCGGGCCTCGAAGTCGTAGCGGTCGCCTTCGAGCAGGATCGCCTCGACCACCGGCAGCGGCTCGTCGCCGAGGATGCTGACCGCGAGCTCGCGGCCGTCGACGAAGCGCTCGAGCAGAACCCGGTCGTCGTAGCTGAAGGCGGAGACGAGGGCTTGGGGCACCTCGCCGGCCGAGCGGGCGAACTTGACCCCGAGCGAGGAGCCGCCGCGGCTGGGCTTGACGACGAGCGGGAAGCCGAGCGTCTCCTCCAGCCGCCCGAGCGCGTCGGCGGCGCCGAACTCGCGGAAGGCGGTCTGGTTGAAGGCGAACCAGTCGGGGGTGGGGAGGCCGGCGTCCTCGATCGCGTCCTTGGCCTGGACCTTGTCCATGCAGCGGGCGCAGGCCGCCGCGCCGGGGCCGGTGAAGGGGATGCCGAGGATCTCCAGCAGCTCCTGCACGGTGCCGTCCTCGCCGCCGACCCCGTGCATGGCGACGAAGGCGACCTCGGGCCGCTCGGCGACCAGCTTCTTGACCAGGTCTGGGCCGACGTCGATCGGCAGCACTTCGTGCCCCAGTCGCTCGAGCGCGTCCTCGACGCGCGCCCCGGAGCGCAGCGACACCCCGCGCTCCAGCGACCGCCCGCCCTTGAGAACCGCGACCTTCACGCTTCCTCCGCCTTGCGGAACGGAAGCACGTTCGGCTCCGGCTCCTCCGCCGGCTCGGGCAGCCGCTGTTCCCCGGTCAGCGCGCCGTAGAGCTCGACCTGCTCGGCGATCACCTTGCCGATCCGCCGAACCCCCTCGCGGATTTCCTCCTCGGTGACGCCGGAGAAGTTGAGCCGCATCGAGTGGGTGCCGCGGCCGTCGACGTAGGCGCCCTGGCCGGGGACGAAGGCGACGTCGGCGCGCAGCGCCTTCGCCAGCAGGTCGTTGGTGTCGATGTAGTCCGGCAGCGTCGCCCAGATGAAGAGGCCGCCCTCGGGCTCGGTCCAGGTCGCCTCGGCGGGGAAGTGCATCCGCAGCGCTTCGAGCATCGTGTCGCGGCGGGTGCGGTAGATCTCGACCAGGTCGTCGATGTAGTGCTGCCAGCGCCGTTCGGCGAAGTACTCGCGGACGAAGTACTGGGTCAGGGTCGAGGTGCAGAGGTCGGCGGCCTGCTTGCCGAGGACGATCTTCTCCATCACCGGCGGCGGCGCCACCGCCCAGCCGAGGCGGATCCCCGGAGAGAGGATCTTCGAGAAGGTGCCGAGGTAGATGACGAAGTCGCCGCCGTCGAGCTGGTAGAGCGGCGGCATCGGCTCGCCGCTGTAGCGCAGCAGCCCGTAGGGGTTGTCCTCGACGACGAGGACCTCCTCCTCGCGTGCGAGCTCGACCAGCCGCCGCCGCCGCTCGAGCGACATCGTCACCCCGGCCGGGTTCTGGAAGCTCGGCACCGAGTAGATGAATTTCGGGCGGCGTCCCTCCTCGCGCAGCTCGCCGAGCAGCTTTTCGAGCACTTCGATCTGCATCCCGTCCTCGTCGCATTCGACCTGGACCACGTCGGCCTGGTAGCTGCAGAAGACCGGGACCGCGCCGGGGTAGGTCGGCGCCTCGCAGACGACGACGTCGCCGGGGTCGACCAGCGTCTTGCAGACGAGGTCGATCGCCTGCTGGCCGCCGGTGGTGACGATGACGTCGTCGTGGTCGGGAAGCATCCCCTCCGCGCCCATCACCTCGAGGATGCAGTCCTTGGTCTCCTCGAAGCCCTCGGTCGGCCCGTACTGGAGCGCTTTCGCCGCCGACTCCTGGGCGATCCGCGTCATCTGTGCGGCAAAGCTCTGCGGCGGGAAGGTCGAGGTGTCGGGGAGCCCGCCGGCGAGCGAGATGACTTCGGGGCGGGCGGTTATCGCCATCAGGTCCCGCATCGCCGAGGAGCGCATCACCCCGGTCCGCTCGGCGAAGAGGCCGGCGTAGCGCTCGAGGTCGCGGGTGCCGGCGTGGGCGCGCCTTCTGTGGGTCGGCTCGGGCACTTCGCTCATCTTGGAAGTGTGGCGGATCGACGCGCGGTCGCTCCCCTCGTTAGGTTTTCGCACGTGGACATTCTCACCGACCTCGGGATCGGCATCGCGATCGGGATGCTCGCCGGCACCACCGGCACCCACGGCTCCGCCCGGGGCCGGATGACGATCCTGGCCGCGGTGATCGGCCTCATCGCCGGCTTCCTGATCGACGGCGCCGTCGGGGCCCTGGCCGCCGCGGTGGGCGCCGCCCTCGGCTGCATCGTCCTCAGCGACCTCATCTACGGCGCCAGCCGCCGCGAGGGCAGCGGCGCCGGCGCCCTCGCCTTCCTCGTCGCCCTGGCGGCGCTGGTCGTGATCGCAATCGCCCTGCTGGTCCCGATCCTGATCGTCGTCGTCGCCGTGGCCGAGCTCTACCTCGGGCTCGCCCGCCACCGCCGCGCCCAGCGCAAACACGCCGGCCTCCGCGTCCTTCGTTAGCCGCGCCCCGCGGCGGGCATCATTCGGAGCATGGCTTCGCTGAAGAAGCTCGTCCTCACCTACGTCGACTCGCTGCGGACCGACATGCTCGAGAAGGCGGTCGCCGAAGGGCGGGCGCCGACCTTCGGCGCCCTGATCGAGCGCGGCGTCCTCATCCCCGACTGCGTCTCCAGCTTCCCCTCGGTGACCCCGGTCGCCTGCTCGGAGATCGTCACCGGGGTCGGCGCCGACCGGCACTGGATCAGCGGCATGAACTGGTACCACCGGCTCGAGCGGCGCTACGTCGAGTACGGCTCCTCGCTGGAGGCGACGCGCGCCTTCGGGGTCTTTCGCGCCCTCTACGACCTCGTCTACAACATGAACCTCGGCCACCTCAGCCCCGAGGTCGAGACCCTGTTCGAGAGCCTCGAAGACGCCGGCGCCCGCACCGCCTGCACGCCGTTCCTGATCTACCGGGGGCGGCAGCGCCACGAGGTCTCGCTCGACGGGCTGCTGCGGCGCGCGGTCGACGCGACCCGGCTCAAGTTCCATCACCACACCTGGGGGCCGACCGACCTCTTCTACGGCGACCTCTACGCCAGCCGCGAGGTGCCGTGCCGCTCGACCTCGATCCCGGGCAACCGCGACGGCTACGCCGCCTGCTGTGCGGCCGAGCTGCTGAAGGAGGACCTCTACGACTTCCTGCTGCTCTCGCTGCCCGACAACGACCACTACTCGCACCGGTTCGGCCCTGAGGCGAGCGTCGAGTCGATCGCGAAGGCCGACGCCTGCTTCGCGACCTACGCCGAGGAAGCGGGCGGGCTCGACGAGTTCCTCGCGGGCCACGCGGTGATCCTGCTCGCCGACCACGCGCAGACCGAGGTCCACCGCGGCCTGCCGCTGGCCGAGCTGCTGAGCGGCGAGTGGTCGGTCCTGCAGCCCTCCGAGGAGCGGCCGGAGCACTCGCAGCTGGCGGTCAGCCCGACCGGCCGCGCCGCCCACGTCTACCTGCTGCCCGGCGAGGGCGAGCGGGCGGAGCCGGCCGAGGTGGCGGCGCGCCTCGGCGTGATCGAGGGCGTCGACCTGGTCTGCCGGCTGGAGGGGATCGACGGCCTGCCGCTACGCCGCGAGAGCCCGGGGATGCCGTTCGCGGGCGGCGAGTGGGCGGTGGTCGAGCGCGGCGACTGCGCGCTGCGCTTCCGGCCCGGGGGAGAGGTCGGCGACCTGCGCGGCGGCAGCTGGGAGGTCGAGGGGGACCTGGCCGCGCTCGAGGCCTCGGTCGACGGCGGGCGGCTCGACAGCGAGACCTACCCCGACCCCCTCGCGCGGGTCTGGTCGGCGCTGGCGGCGCCGCACTCCGGCGACTTCGTGGTCTCGCTCGAGCCCGGCTTCGAGGCGGTCGACTGGGGCGGGGTCAGTCACGCCGGCGGCGGCAGCCACGGCGCGCTGCACGCCGGCGACTCGCTCGGGCCGCTGCTCTTCGTCGGCTGCGGCCCCGACTCGGCGGAGGAGCGCGAGCAGTGGACGCTGCGCGACGTCGCCCCGGCCGTCCGCGAGCACTTCGGGGCGGCGGTGCGGGGATGAGGCGCGCGGCCATCCTGATCGCGTTGCTGGCCGTGCCGGCCGGAATCGCGGCGCCGGCGAGCGCCGTTGCCGCCGAACCCGAAAGCGCCGGCGCGAAGAGCATCTCCTCCGACCGGGCGATCGCGATCGCCAGCCGTGACCCGAAGGTCCGCGGAGAGAAGGCGCGCCACCCCGACCTCGGGCCGACCGCGACCCGCAACGAAGGCCACTGGGAAGTCGGCTACTTCGAAGCCGGCAAGGAGCTGGCGCTGGTCGTCGTCGACCCCCGCAGCGGCAAGGTGCTCGAGTCGTGGACCGGCTATCAGGTGGCCTGGAAGATGGCGCGCGGCTACTCGGGCGCCTTCGGCCACAAGCTGAACGCGCCCTACGTCTTCCTGCCGCTCTGCGCGATCTTCCTCCTCGGCCTGGTGGACTGGCGGCGGCTGCGGCGCCTCGCCAATCTCGACCTGCTGGTCCTGCTCGGCTTCGGCGTCTCCAACTACTTCTTCAACCGGGCCGAGATCGGCGTCTCGGTCCCGCTCGTCTACCCGGTGCTGCTGTACCTGCTCGGGCGCTGCCTCTGGATCGGCGGGCGGGGGAGGGGAGAGGGGCTGCGACCGGTCTGGCCGACGATGTGGCTGGTGATCGCGGCGCTGTTCCTGATGGGGTTCCGGGTCGGGCTCAACGTCGCCGACTCGGGCGCGATCGACGTCGGCTACGCGGGCGTGGTCGGCGCCGACCGCATCAGCCACGGGGAACCGGTCTACGACAACTTCCCCGGCGACATCTCCCAGGGCGACACCTACGGCCCGGTCAACTACCTCGCCTACGTCCCCTTCGAGCGTGTCTGGCCCTGGTCCGGCCACTGGGACGACCTGCCCGCCGCCCACGCCGCCGCGGTCGTCTTCGACGTCGCCGTCTTCGCCCTCCTGCTGCTGCTGGGGATCCGCATCCGCCCCGGGCCCGAGGGCCAGCGCCTCGCCGCGATCCTCGCCTTCGGCTGGGCCGCCTACCCCTACACGGCATACGCCCTCGAGTCGAACTCGAACGACTCGCTGGTCGCCGCCCTCCTCGTGGCGACCCTCGTGCTGGCCGCAAGGCCCCTGGCCCGCGGGGCGATGCTCGCCGCCGCGACCTGGGCCAAGTTCGTAGCCGCGCCGCTGGCGCCGATGTACCTGACCTGCGAACGCCGCCGGCGCTCGGCTCTCTTCTTCGTCCTCGGGTTCGCATCGGTTACCGTGGCGGTGATGCTCTGGCCCGCGATCGACCCGGGCCTGAAGACGTTCTACGACCGCACGATCGCGAGCCAGGCGGGCCGCTCTTCTCCGTTCAGCATCTGGGGCCAGGCGCCCTCGCTCGAACCGCTCCGCATCGCGATCCTCATCCTGACCGGCGCGCTCTCGCTTGCCTTCGCCTTCGTCCCTCGCCGCAAGTCCCTCGCTCAGCTGGCAGCGCTTTCAGCGGCCCTGCTGATCCTGCTGCAGCTCACCCTCCACCACTGGTTCTACCTCTACATCGTCTGGTGGTTCCCGCTGCTGCTCGTCGCCTTGGCGGCGATCGAGAAGGGACCTACCGCGCCGCAGCCGGAACCATCACCTGCTCGAAGGAGTCAGCCAGTCCCTGCTGGTTGACCTCGACCACGGCGCCCATCACCCAGACGTCGTCCTCGGCCGTTTCGAACTTGGTCGGCATCTGGGTGATCAGGTTGCGCAGGGCCTGCTCGGGCTTGACGCCGAGGACGCTGTGGCGGGAGCCGGTCATGCCGACGTCGGTGATGAAGCCGGTGCCGCCGGGGAGGACGCGCCCGTCCGCCGTGGGGACGTGGGTGTGGGTGCCGAAGACAGCGGCGACGCGGCCGTCGAGGTGCCAGCCCATCGCCACCTTCTCGCTCGTCACCTCGGCGTGGAAGTCGACGATGACGGCGTCGGCGTCGTGGTGGCTGAGGATCGAGTCGACGGTGTCGAAGGGGGAGCGGGCGACGCGGAGGCCGACGGCGCCGCTGAGGTTGACGACCCGCACCCGCATCCCGTCCACCTCGAAGACGCCGTGGCCGCGCCCGGGGTTGCCGGCCGGGTAGTTGGCCGGCCGCAGCACCCGCTCCTCGCTGTCGAGCCATTCGTAGGCCTCGCGGTGCCGGTAGACGTGGTTGCCGGTGGTGATCACGCCGGCCCCGGCGGCGAAGAGGTCGTTGGCGGTGCGTTCGGTGATCCCGACCCCGCCGGCCGAGTTCTCGCCGTTGACGATCACCAGGTCCGGCGCGTAGCGCTCGCGCAACTCCGGCATCGTCTGCCGCAGCCCGTCGCGGCCGGGGTTGCCGACCACGTCGCCGATGAAGAGGACTCGCATGGTTCGCCGACCCTACCTCCGACCGGACTGGGCGACTTTGTCAACCGATGGTGTGCAAACTCGCCCGCTCACACCGCGGAGAAGCGTCGCACCGCCAGCCGGGCAATTGCGGCGTAGGCGGCGAAGAGGATCGCCAGGTGCGCCAGCGGCCCGCCGATCCCCGGGCCGGTCTCGTCGAGGGCGGCGGTGATCGCCTGCAGCGCCGGCTTGAAGGGGAAGAGCGCGGTGAAGTAGCGGATCGCGTCGAAGACGGCGGGGCTGACGGCGCCCGAGGGCACCAGCGAGAGGAATGCGACCGGCAGGGTGACCATGAAGGCGAGCAGGGAGACGGCGCGGACTTCGCGGGCCGCCGCGCCGAGCGCCGCGCCGGCGGCCCCGAGCGCCGCGCCGCTGAACAGGATCGCGACCAGCCAGAGCCCGATCCGCCCCAGTTCCAGCGGCACGAAGAGCTGCATTCCCAGCAGCATCAGCAGGGTGACGACGAGCCCGACCGCGATCCCGAGCAGGATCTTCTCGCCGAGCAGGCCGCTGCTCGAGACCAGCCCGCGGGTCAGCCGGGGGAAGGCGTTCTCCTCCCGCTCGAGCGCCAGCGAGCCCGCGACCAAGAGGACGACGACGAAGGCGAGGGTGAGGGTCGCAGCGACGGCGATCGCGAAGATTTCCAGCGGTGGGCTCTCGCCGCCGACCACGACCTTGTCGACCTTGATCGGCTGCGCCAGACGGGCGATCAGCGGCTTGGCGACGTCGAGGTTGTCGCGGGCCTGGGCGGCGAACTTGGTCACTTCCGCCAGCGAGGGGCGCAGGCCCTTCGGCAGCGCCGGCGTCACCGCTTCGAGGATCCGGGCGCTGGTCCGCAGGCCGAGGATGTGGAAGTTGCCGCCGAGCGCCTTGAACTCGCCGCCGTTGACGATCAGGTCGAGGTAGCGGCCGCCTTCGGAGCCGATCCGCCGCGCCACCGCCAGGTTCGCCTGCGCCAGCAGGCTGGTGATCCTGTCGTCGACCAGTTCCGCCTTGACCGCGTTTTCCTCGTTGACGAGGACTTCGACTTCGGGCACGCCCGGGGTCAGGGTCGAGAGCGAGTTGATCTTGTCGACGAGGTCGGCGGGGAGGATCAGCGCCGCCAGAGCGTCGCCGGACTTCACCTTGTCTTCGGCTTCGCCGCGGTCGGAGACGAAGATGCATTCGACCCGCTTGCAGATCCGCCCCTTGACGTTGGCCGAGGGCAACTGCGCCCCGCCGACGGTGATCCGCGTCCCCGCCGGCACTTCGTTCAGGAAGGCGACCCGCGGCTTTTCCGGTCCGCGCGAGATCGCGAAGCCGACCAGAACGGCGATCAGGATCGGGTAGGCGACCAGGAGCACCGCCTGCAGCGGCGAGCGCCGCAGGATCTGCAGGTCCTTCAAGAGCAGCCAGCGCACGCCCCGCATCAGTGCCCCCGGTGGTGGAGGTAGGCGACGAAGGCGGTCTCGAAGTCGCGGTCGGCGGCCTCCGGCGCCTCGGTCCGGACCGCCTCGCGCAGCCCCTCGGGCGGTCCGTCGAAGAGCGCCTCGCCGTCGGCCAGCACCAGCAGCCGGCCGCCGTAGCGCTCCGCCTCCTGGATGTCGTGGGTGGAGAAGATGACCGTGGTGCCGCGGCCGGCGAGGGCGGAGACGAACTCCCACAGCCGCGCCCGCTGGCGCGGGTCGAGCCCGACGCTGGGCTCGTCGAGCAACAGCGCCACGGGGCGGGCGAGCAGGCCGATCGCGATGTTGACCCGCTGTTGGTTGCCTCCCGAGAGCCGGGCGACGAGCTCGCCGCGGCGCTCGCCCAAGCC
>DASUWV010000094.1:0-13456 GCA_036378275.1 Solirubrobacterales bacterium
GGCCTCCTTCGACATGTCGTAGCCGACGATCTTGATGCAGGAGCCCTCGTCGAAGGTGCTCGTCATGTCGGTGACCATCGACTGGCCGGCGATCTCGACGGCCTGGTCCCAGAGCCCGTGCTCGTCGACGAAGCGCTCGGAGGCGACGATCGCGGCGGCGCTGCCGTCGGAGGTCGGCGAGCACTGGAGCTTGGTCAGCGGGTCGTGGATCATCTTCGCCGCCTTGATCTCGTCGAGCGTGTACTCGTCCTGGAACTGGGCGTAGGGATTGTTTACCGAGTGCTTGTGGTTCTTCCAGCCGATCCAGGCGAAGTGGTCCGGGTTGGAGCCGTACTTCTCCATGTGGTCGCGGCCGGCGTTGCCGAACATCTGCGGGGCGGGCGGCGACTGCTCGGGGTCGCGGATCTCGAACATCCGCATCGCGTGCTTGTCGAGCGCGTTGGTGCGGTCGGTGTACTTGACGCCCAGCGAGCCCGGCTCCATCTTCTCGAAGCCGAGCGCGAGCGCGCACTCGACGAGGCCGCCCTTGACCGCCTGGCGGGCGAGGAACAGCGCCGAGGAACCGGTCGAGCAGTTGTTGTTGACGTTGACGACCGGGATCCCGGTCAGGCCGAGCTGATAGAGCGCCCGCTGGCCGTAGGTGGAGTCGCCATAGCAGTAGCCGGCATAGGCCTGCTCGACGTCCTCATACGGGATGCCGGCGTCCGCGAGCGCCTTCTCCCCCGCCTCTTTGGCCCAGTCCGGGTAGTCGCCCTCCTTGGTGCCGGGCTTCTCGAACTTGGTCATCCCGACCCCGATCACGTACGTCTTGTTGCTCAACTCCTCGCTCCTCCCATGTTTGGCTGACTAGCCAAATCTACAGATCGACGCCGGGCCGGCGAGGCGCCGAGGGTAATCTCAGGGGTCGTGGTCCTCGCCGCCGTCAGCTCCGATCCCGCCTCGGGAGTGGGAATCCTCGCCGCGCTCGCGGCCGGGATCGTCTCCTTCCTCTCCCCTTGCGTGCTGCCCTTGGTGCCGGGCTACCTCTCGGCGGTGACCGGGGTCTCGGCGACCGAGCTCGACGAAGCGAACTGGCGGCGGGTACTCGGCCCGAGCCTCCTCTTCGTCGCCAGCTTCTCGGCGATCTTCATCCTCCTCGGGCTGACCGCTACCGGCCTCGGCTCGCTCCTGCAGCACCACAAGCAGCTGCTGACGATGATCTCGGGAGCGCTGATCATCGTCATGGGCCTGCTCTTCGTCGGCTCGCTCTTCATCACCCGGCTGAACCGCGAGTGGCACGTCGACGCGCTGCTCGAGCGGGCGGGCAAGGGAGGGCCGATCGTCGCCGGCGCAGCCTTCGCGATCGCCTGGACCCCCTGCATCGGCCCGACCCTCGGCGCCATCCTCACCGCCGCCTCGGTCTCCGACTCCGCCGCCCGCGGCGCCTTCCTGCTCGCGGTCTACTCGGCCGGCCTCGCGATCCCCTTCATCCTCACCGCCCTCGCCTTCTCGCGGATGACCACCGCCTTCGCGGTCGTCAAGCGCCACTACCAGGCGATCGTCGCCGCCGGCGGCGTGATCCTGATCGGCATGGGCATCCTGATCTGGACCGGCGAGCTCTTCCAGCTCAACATCGAAGCCCAGAACTGGCTGGAAAGCGCCGGACTCGACTTCTGGAACCAGGTCTGAGCATCGAGTCCGTAAAAACTCCGCCTCAAGCGGACCTTTCACAGACTCGCATCAGTTCTTGGCCGGCGCGACCGTCTCCAGTTCTTTGCCGACCGCCTCGGTGATCTCCAGGCCGTCGTCCTCGAGGTCGCGGGAGCAGACGATGCGGAAGCGGCCGGTGCCGATCTCCCCGTCGGGCACCACCGGCAGGCCGCGAATCGTGTCCCACCCAAGCCGCTCGACCTCGAAGGGGTTCATCCGCACCTCCGCCGCCGGGAACGGGCAGTTCATGTTGTGCTGGTCGATCGCCTTCGAGATCGCCTCGAGGTTCTTCGCCTCGGCTGACGCCATGGGTGAAAGTCTAGGTCCTGGTCAGCGGACCACGAATCGCGCGAGGTCGACTTCGCCACTCAGGGGTGAGAACCTCGGGGTCCAGGCCAGGACCAGCTTGCGTCCCTGCGGCACGGCGGCGGCGTGGGAGGAGAGATCGCTCGGGACGCCGGGAACTTTTCCCAGGTCGAGGGGCCGGCCGTTCAAGCGGTAGGCGCGAATCGCCGTGCCGCGATTCCTGAGCACGAGGAAGATGTGGCGCCGCGCCCGCATCGCCGCGATCGGAATCGCCTTGAGGGCGCTGCGGCTGGCGGGGGCGGCGACGGCGCCAAAGCCGCGGTCGAGTTCCCCGCCCGGTCCGTAGCGGAGGAGCAGCGCCCGATTCGCGTGGCGGCGGGTCGAGCCGTTCGCGCCGACGAGGATGCTGCCGTCGCGACGGACGGCGAGCGCGGTGATCCGCCCCCGCAGCCGGTGCGGCGAGACCACGCGCCCGTTTTGCCCGAATTTCCGGTCCGGCGTCCCGTCCGGCAGCAGGCGCGCCAGCGCCGGACCCATCCCTGCGTAGCCGCCCAGGACCAACCTGCCATCGTCCTGCACCTTGAGCTGGAAGGCGCCGCTGGTCGAGTGAGGGCCGAAGGAGACGAGGCGGAAGCCGGTGCCGTCGAAAGAAGTGTCGAGCGTCCCGTCGTGCCTGAGCTTCACCACCGCCATTTGCGCCTGGGAAGTGGCTCCCGCCGCGGCGACCCCACCACCGGGCAACGCCACCAGGGAGTAGAGCCGAAAGCTTTCCAGCCCCAGGGTGGCCGTATTCACCGAGCCGCCGGTTCCGAACGAGGGGTCGAGCTTTCCCCCGGCGATGCGGCTGATCGTCGTCCCGTGCGAAAGCACGAAAAGCCGTTCCGAGTTGCCGGCGGCGAGGGCGTTGACCGGGCCAAAGCCCGGCAGCATCAGGTAACCCTTCGTTCCGAAGCTGGGTTCGAGTTCGCCGTCGCGCCGGTAGCGGGCAATCCAGACCGTGGCCGGACTCAGACCCGGCACCCTGGTGCTTTTGGCAGCGACGTAGATGGATCGTCCCGGCGCCACCGTCATCGCATTGACTTCTCCGAAGCCGAGGGGCGCTTCTGCGTTTATGACCACACCGCGATT
This sequence comes from Solirubrobacterales bacterium, assembly GCA_036378275.1. Lineage (GTDB taxonomy): Bacteria > Actinomycetota > Thermoleophilia > Solirubrobacterales > 70-9 > VAYN01. The sequence goes on from DASUWV010000094.1 coordinate 3,124, forward strand.
CCCGAAGCCGGTATCGAGCTCCAGCGGCGGCGCCGCGGCCAGCGCCGGAGAGATCGCGAGCGCGAAGAGGAAGATCGCGATCGCAGTGAGGGCGATGCGGGGGCGCCTGTGCATGTCACCGAGTAAAACGGCGCCGCTCCCCCGAAGTCGCGGTGCCAGGAGCCGAGGGCCCGCCGGCGAATTCTTCCTAGATGAGCACCAACCGGATGGAGGCATTCTCCGACGGCGTCTTCGCGATCGCGATCACCCTGCTCGTGCTCGAGATCAAGATCCCGGAACTCGACCATGGCGAAAGCCTGGGCCATGCGCTTGCCGCCCAGTGGCCCAGCTACGCGGCCTTCGTCGTCTCCTTCCTCACGATCGGGATCATCTGGATCAACCACCACGCGATGGTCCGCCGCCTGCGGCGTGCCGACCACTCGATCCTGATCTGGAACCTGATGCTGCTGATGTCCGTCTCGATCCTCCCCTTCACCACTGCCCTGATGGCTGATTACCTGAAGGAGAGCGACGGCGAGTCCCTCGCCGCAGCCGTCTACAGCGGCAGCTTCCTCCTGATGGGCCTGGTCTTCGCCGGCATGAACCGCCACATCCTTCTCGAGCGCGTCGACTTCCTCGAAGAGGGCCTCGACGAGCATGCGCGGCGCCTCACCCTCAAACGCGGCCTCGTCGGCCTCGCTCCCTACGCCCTCGCCACCGCCCTCGCTTCCGTCAGCCCATACATCACCCTCGCCATCTGCGCCGCGGTCGCGGTCTTCTACGCCAGCCCGGCGGCAGGCGCGCCTGAGACCGTCTGAATACACGGCTCGGTCCTCTTAGGAGCGGTTAAGCCGCCGCGCCAATACTCGGCCGATGCCACCGCGGTTGCCCAAGCTCTCGCCGGGCATGGCGCTGCTCCCGCTCCGGCTCTTCCTCGGGGTCACCTTCGTCTACGCCGGGATCCAGAAGCTGTCCGACCCCGGCTTCCTCCACCCCGGCGCGCCGACCTACATCGGCACTCAGCTGCACGGTTTCGCCAACGGCACCCCCGGTGGCTTCATCCTCGAAACCTTCGCCATCCCCCACCCCACGCTGGCGGGAGTCGGAGTCGCAATCACCGAGATCGCAATCGGGCTACTGACCATCGCTGGCTTCTACACCCGCGCGGCAGCGGCGGGCGGAATGGCGCTCAACTTCCTCCTGTTCCTCACCGCGAGCTGGAACACCACGCCCTACTTCCTCGGACCCGACCTCGTCTTCAGCTTCGCCTGGCTGCCACTGGTGCTGGCCGGGGCGAGCGGCCAGCCGGCGCTCGACAACGTCTCCCTGCGCCCGTCCGAGGCGATGATGCGGCGCACCCACCTGCGCCCGCCCGACCCTCACCAGAGCCCGGAGGTCGCCGCGAGATCCACCCGGCGCGTGATCTTGGTGGAGTTCGCCGCCGCGGCGCTGGCGATCGCCGGCATCTCGACCCTCGCCAAGGGCAGCTACACGGCGGCGCAGACCCTCACCGGCGGCGGCAAAGGCAAGGCCGGTGGGCAGAGCGCAGGTGCCGGCGGCGCGAGCAACACCAGCGCGTCCAGCCCAGCCTCCAACGGCAAGGTCCCCAAGACCGCCGTCAAACTTGCCCCCGGTAACCGTCTGCCGAAGGGCCAAGCGGCCACCTACAGCGACCCCACCGACGGCTCGCCCGACATCCTGATCCGCAGCTCCGACGGCAGCCTCAAAGCCTTCAGCGCCGTCTGCACCCACGCCGGCTGCACCGTCGGGTACGAAAACGGCACCATCATCTGCCCCTGCCACGGCGGCGAGTACAACGCAGAAACCGGCGAAGTCATAGCCGGCCCTCCCCCCGCCCCACTCGAACCGAAAGAAGTGGTCGAAGTAGGCGGCGAGATCTACGCGATCCCGGCGTAAGGCTCAGACCCCGCAAACCCAGCGCCTCGAGACGCTCGTCGCGGCGAAGCCGGTTGGAGGCTAGCGTTCAGCCTGTGGAAGGCCACAGTAAATCGAGGGTTGATCGAGCCGGTCGTTTCTTCGCAGATCGGATCCCACTCATCGTCGAAGAGCCTGACCATCTCCAGGATCCCGTTGTCCTGGAGGAGGTTATGGAGGCAATAGGAGTTATCGAGTGGTGGCGGACGGAGCACGCCAGACCGCTCTCGCGGGTGGCTGCAAATCTGCGTTATTACGTCGCCGAAGTTGGGGAACCGATTGTGGCTCAGCGTCTAAAGCGAGTACCGACCATCGCGGGAAAGCTCCTGCGGGAGCCGAGGATGAAGTTGTCCCGCATGGCGGACATCGGTGGTGTGCGGGCGATGGTCCCTGACCAGCAGGCGGCTTACCGAGTGGCGAGCCGCCTCCGCAGAAACTGGACGATTACTCGGGTGCGGGATTACGTCGTAGAGCCGAAAGCGGATGGGTACCGAGCCCTCCACCTGATCAGTCGCAATCGCGGAAGACTGATCGAGATCCAACTGAGGACTCCCAATCAAGACACTTGGGCTAACTTCGTCGAGACGCTGTCCAGAACGGCGATGCCGGGCCTCAAATTCGGCCACGGACCTTCGAGCGTGAAGCAGTACTTGCTCCAGTCTGCCGAGATCCATGCCGAAGAGGATCGAGGCCAGATCTCAAGCGAGGTGGCTCTGGAAAAAATCAAGGAACGAGCTGTCGACTTGGTTAACCTGCTTCAAAGCCCAAAATGAGTCCTGACGAGATCAAACATTTCCTAGTCAGCTTCGACCCAAGCACGGGAGAGACGAAGGTGCGTTCGTTTGGCACCGACTACGACGCCGCTCAAATCGCCTATGCAGAGGCGGAGCAGGCCAACGGTCTAGGCGGGGTGCTCGACATCGTGCTCCTGAGCGCCGACTCGCAGAAAACGATCGAAAAGACCCACTCCAGCTACTTCGGCAACCGCACTGGCAGCCTCGTAGAGCTGTTACGCCCGTAACAGGGCGAACATAGCCGCTTTGCGGTCTATCTTGAAGCTGTGCTGACCGAGAGAGGGTCTCGCGTGGTTGCCCACCTCGACATGGACGCCTTTTACGCGTCGGTCGAGTTGCGGCGGCGGCCGGAGTTGAGGGGGAAGCCGGTGGTCGTCTGCGGGTCGGGGCCGCGGGCAGTTGTGACGACCGCGAGCTATGAGGCGCGGAAGCTGGCGGGGATCCATTCGGCGATGCCGGCGGCGGTGGCTCGGCGGCGGTTGCCCGATGCCATTTACCTGCGGCCGGACTTTCCGGCTTACCGGGAGGCCTCGGGGCAGGTGATGGACATCTTGCGGGGGAACGTGGAGGTGGTCGAGGTGGTGGGGCTGGACGAGGCTTATCTCGATCTGACGGGGCTCTTCTCCCCCAAGGCGATCATGCGGCGGATCGCCAATGAGATCCGGACGGAGACGCAGCTCACTTGCTCCGTGGGGATCTCCGAGTCGCGGATGCTGGCCAAGATCACCAGCGAGCTCGGCAAGCCGGCCGGTCTGGTCGTCCTCTCGCGGGAGCAGGCATTGGAGCGGTTCGCCGACCACTCCCCCGGCCTCATCCCCGGCATCGGGCCGAAAACGGTCTCGCGGCTCGAGTCGATGGGGATCGCCACGCTCGTCGACCTGCGGCGGCGCGACCGGGAAGAGCTCGAATCGGCCTTCGGCCCCCGCTCCGGCGCCTGGCTGCACGCCCGCGGCAACCTCCTCGACTCCACCCCGGTCACGCCCGAGCACGAGACCAAGTCGCAGTCCACGGAGATCACCTTCGACGTCGACGTCGCCCAGCGCTCGGAGCTGGAGCGCCATCTCGGCGAGCTCTCCGAGGAGCTCTGCCGGCGCCTGCGCAAGCGCGAGCTGGAGGGCCGCACGATCGGGATCAAGGTCCGGCTCGACGACTGGACCAACGTCACCCGCTCGCACACGATCGAGGCGCCGACCAACGACCCGGCGGTCGTCGGGCCGGTCGCCCTCGACCTCCTCCGCGCCTACGACCCGCAGCGCCCCGTGCGCCTGCTCGGAGTCCGTGTCGCCTCCTTCGACTCCGGCGAGAAGGGCGAAGCCGCCAAGCCGGAGCCGACCGACGGCCAGCTCCGGCTCGGCCTCGCTTCCTGACGCCGGCTAGCGGCTTGCCATCACCATGCCGACGCCGGGGAAGCCGAGCTTCTGCTTGACGGCCTCGGTCAGGTCGTAGTCGCGCCCGGCGACGTAGGGGCCGCGGTCGATCACGGGCACCGTCACGGTGCGGCCGTGGTAGCGCAGCTTCACCTTCGTCCCGCAGGGGAGCGTCTTGTTCGCGACGCCCATCGTCCCCGGCAGCAGGGTGCCGCCGCAGGCGACGCCGTTGCCCCAGAGGCCCGGGCCGTAGTAGGAGGCCCCGGCCAGGCGGTAGGTGGTCAGCTTCCGCCCCGGGCTCCTCGACCCGGTCGTGCGGCGGTCGTGCAGGCCGTAGGCGCGCACCGAGTAGCTGCCGGTCCGCGCGGGCACCCAGCGCAGGGCGAAGGTGCCGTCGGCCTTGGTCGTCACGCCGCGCACGCCGCCATCCGGGCCGCGGAAGACGACCTTGACCCGGTGCCGGCCGCTCGGCCGCACCTTGCCGCGCACCGCCAGCCCCCTCCCCTTAAGCACCGAGTGCGTCGAGAGATGGAGGGTGACGTGGGAGCGCGACCGCTCCTGTTGGTGGGCGTGCCCGGTCTGCGCCGCCGCCGGCGCCAGGCCGACAGAGAGCGCAGCGGCAGCCGCCACCGCAGGCAGGAGTTTTCGCATGTATGTGTCAGCTCGCTTTCTTTCCGCCTACGGGGTTAGCTGACGGGCTCGCGATCGCCGGCACCTCCGGCTCTCGCTACGGGCGGCTCGCCACCCGATTCGCCCCGGCCGCGCAGGGCGCGGCAGGTGGGTCCCCCGCTCCCCCGCGCTGGGCGCGGGGAACTCGACAGGTCGTTTAGCTCGTTCTCAGGCAGAACACGCTAGGCGACCCTTCAGAGCGCAAATGTGAGCGAACGCACATATTTGGAAACTGCAACGGCTGTGCCAACATGTCGTCAGTGAGCCAACCGGAACGACTCAGCGGCCTCGACACCTCCTTCCTGCACCTGGAGCGCTCGGGCGCCCACATGCACGTCGCCTCAGTCAGCATCTTCGAAGGCGCGGCGCCCACCCACAAGGAATTCCGCGACCACATCGCCTCGCGCCTGCACCTGGTCCCCCGCTTCCGCCAGAAGCTCCGCTTCGTCCCCTTCAGCCAGAGCCGGCCGGTCTGGGTCGACGACCCGCACCTCAATCTCGAGTACCACGTGCGCCAGACCGCGCTGCCGGAGCCGGGCTCCGACGAGCAGCTGCGCAACCTCGCCTCGCGGATCTTCTCGCAGCAGCTCGACCGCTCGAAGCCGCTCTGGGAGCTGTGGCTGGTCGAGGGCCTGACCGCCGACCACTTCGCGATCATCGGCAAGAGCCACCACGCGCTGGTCGACGGCGTCAGCGGCGTCGACATCACCACCGTCCTCTTCGACCTCGACCCCGAGCCGCAGGGGACGCCCGACAAGGCGCCGCCCTGGCTCGCCTCGCCCGAACCGACCGACATGCGGCTGCTCACCGAAGCGCTGAAGGAGCGGCTGACCAGCCCGAAGGAGATCTACCGCGGCTTCCGCGCCGCCCTGCGCGGCCCGCGCCAGGTCATCCGCGGCCTCGGCGCCACCTCGAAGATGGTGAGCGCCGGGATGGCCGCCCCCGACAGCGTCTTCAACGTCGAGATCGGCCCCCACCGCCGCTTCCAGATGACCCAGGCGGATCTGGCCGAGCTGAAGCGGGTCAAGGACGCCCACGGCGGCACCGTCAACGACGTCATCCTCTCGATCGTCGCCGGCGCCCTCGGCCGCTACCTGCGCGCCCGCGGCCATGACACCGAGGGGCTCGAGCTGCGGGCGATGGTGCCGGTCAGCGTCCGCGCCGCCGACGAGCACGGCGCCCTCGGCAACCGAGTCACGGCGATGTTCGCGCCGCTGCCGGTCTGGTGCGAAGATCCGGTCGAGCGCCTGCACCTGACGACGCGGGAGATGGGCGACCTCAAGGCCTCCGGCCAGGCGGTCGGCGCCGAGCTCCTGACCAAACTGACCGACTTCGCCCCTGGCACGATCGCCTCGCAGGCCGCCCGCCTGCAACCGGCCCAGCGCTTCTTCAACCTCGTCGTCACCAACGTGCCGGGGCCGCAGTTCCCGCTCTACGTGCTCGGCCGCAAGATGGAGTCGATCTTCCCGATGGTGCCGCTGGCCCGGCGCCAAGCGCTCTGCGTCGGGATCATGTCCTACAACGGCCAGGTCAACTTCGGCCTCGTCGGCGACTACGACGGGATGGCCGACCTCGACAGCTTCGCCCTCGATCTCGAGGCGGCGACCAGGGAGGTCGTCGCCACCGCGCCCAAGGCCGCGGCGAAGAAGAAGGCGAAGAAGTCGAAGCCCAAAGCCGCCGCGCCCTCGAGCAACGGATCGGCTCCGGTGGCTACCGGACGAGCCGGCCGCTGACTTCGAACGGCAGTTCGTCGGTCAGGTAGAGCCAGTCGAGGCGGCGGGCGCTGAAGCCCTTCGCCCGCGCGTCGGCGTTGACCACGACGGCGGTGATCCGCTTGAAGCGACCGGGCCGCGGCAGCCGCACCGTCAGCCGCCCTCCCCCGCGTCGGTAGACGAGGCGGGAGACGCTGTGGCCGCGGCGCTCGCTGCCGATCCGCCCGACCAGCGCCAGCCCGGCGGCGGTGCCGCGCGGCGCGACGAGGTGGACGACGACCGCCTTTCCGCCCCCGGCCCGCACCCGCAGCAGCTGGAAGGTCGTGTGGTTGAGGACCCGGGTCAGCGGCTCCCCGGTCAGCGGCAGGTGGCCCTGGCGCTGCACGTTCGGGAACAGGCGGCTCTCGCGGAAGCCCTTGCCCGTCCTCCACTCGGGCAGGTCGGCGGCGAAGCGGACGAAGTCGTGGCTGAAGTCGGAGGGGCCGGCGGCGCGGATCGCCCGCTCGTAGCTCGAGACCGCGAAGCCGCCGGGCTTGGCGTGGATCGCTCCCGCCCAGGCCTTGCGGATCACCGCCTCGCCGTAGCGGCGCGCCAGCCACTGGTTCCAGACGGCGCTGCCGTACATCTTGATCGAGCTCGTCGTCAGCGGCGTTTCCCACAGCTTCACCCAGCGGCGGACGTAGCGCAGATAGTCGTCGATCCCGTTGTAGACCTGGTCCTCCATCCAGGTCGCGGTCGACTCGGCGAACCAGGGGTCCTGATAGGCGTCGTAGCCGAACTGGAGGATGTGGTTGTACTCGTGGGCGAAGGTGACCTCGAGGTCCCTGAGCGGCTTCGTGTGGGGAAACTCGAAGGCGCTGTAGTCGTTGTCGAGGACGAGGTAGCCGTGCAGCCGCCGCGGGATCCGGTGCTGCTTGGTCGCCTGGCCGCGGTCGGGCGCCGCGTAGCCGAACAGTTCGCCCCCGATCTGCGAGAGGTAGACGTCGGTCTTGCCGTTGCGCCCGCCCATCGTGCCGTCGCTGCGCGGCTCGCGCCAGCCGAGCTTTTCGTTCTCCACTTCGTGGACGTGTTCGGCGACCTTCAGGACCCGCTCGACGAAGTCGGGGACGCCGTTCCCGTTCGCGTCGGTCAGGTTCGGCGCGTCGAGCCCCTGGTCAACCCAGTGGACGCAGAAGTGGCGCGAGCAGGCGGGCGAGTTCTTCGCCTCCGGCACCGAGTAGGCGTTGCGGTTGGGGTCGGGGTTGTCGGTCGGCCGCGGGCGGTCTTCGGTCGGCCGCGCCTGCGGCATGATGAACGGCTTCTGCGATGCGGAGGCGACGGCAGCCGTGGCGACGGGCCGATTTCCCTCCATATAGGGGTACTTTCGTCCCGTCGGCGTTGAAGAGGGGCGGGCAGCCGGCGCTGCGCCGAGCGTCAGGAGCAGCACCGCCGACGTGGTACCGACCAGGTGGAGCCGGCGGTTCCGCATGCATCGTCAACCCTACCGGCGCCGGAAAGTAGCTCCGGGGATGCAGACGGGATACTTCGGGGTATGAGCGACCGCGAGCCGCAGTGCGCCTAGCCCTCGCCCAGATCAACCCCACCGTCGGCGCGATCGACGCCAACGCCGCCAAGGTCGCGGAGTGGATCGGCCGCGCCCGCGACGAGGGCGCCGAGCTGGCGGTCTTCCCCGAGCTCTGCATCCCCGGCTACCCGGCCGAGGACCTGTACCTGAAGCGCCACTTCCTCGCCGCCAACCGGCGCGCGGTCGAGGAGCTGGCGCAGGGGACGGACGGGATCACGGCGCTGGTCGGGTTCGCCGAGCCGGCCGCCGACCACGACGACGCCCGCCACGCCCACAACTCGGTCGCCGTCCTCCGCGACGGCGCCGTGCAGGCGGTCTACCGCAAGAACCGCCTTCCCAACTACGCGGTCTTCGACGAGCAGCGCTACTTCGTCCCCGGCGACGAGCCGATGGCGATCGACGTCGGCGCCGAGAGCGTCGGCCTGACGATCTGCGAGGACGTCTGGCTCCCGGGCGGCCCGGCGCAGGTCGAGGCCGAGGCCGGCGCGCGGCTGATCGCCAACCCCTCCGGCTCCCCCTATCACCGCGGCAAGGGGCGCGAGCGCGAGGTGATGTTCTGCGAGCGCTCGCGCGCCTACGGCGCCTATTTCGCCTTCTGCAACCTGGTCGGCGGCCAGGACGAGCTCGTCTTCGACGGCCAGAGCCTCCTCACCGCCCCCGACGGCACGGTGATCGCGCGGGCGGCGCAGTTCGAAGAGGAGCTGCTGGTCTGCGAGGTGCCGCCCGCGGAGCCGTGCCGCCTGGCCGAGCCGCTCTCCGACCTCGACGAGGTCTACGAGGCGCTGGCGCTGGGTCTGCGGGACTACGTGCGCAAGAACGGCTTCAAGCACTTCGGCGTCGCCCTCTCCGGCGGGATCGACTCGGCTCTGGTGGCGATGCTCGCCGCCGACGCGATCGGGCCGGACGCGCTCACCTGCGTCGTCATGCCCTCCCCCCACTCCAGCTCCGAGACCCAGCAGGACGCCCGCGACGTCGCCGCCAACCTCGGCTGCGAGCTGATCGAGATCGCGATCGGGCCGATGATGGCGGGCTACGAGCGAGCGCTGAGCGGCTACCTCGAGGAGCCGGAGGCGGCGGTGCCGCGCGACCCGACCAAACCGTCGGAGCCGGACCTGACGGCGGAGAACATCCAGGCGCGGATCCGGGGCAACCTGATGATGGCGCTGTCCAACCGGCATGGCTGGCTGGTGCTGACGACCGGCAACAAGAGCGAGATGTCGGTCGGCTACGCGACCCTCTACGGCGACATGGCTGGCGGCTTCGCGGTGATCAAGGACGTGCCGAAGCAGCTGGTTTACGAGCTGGTGCGGCGGCGCAACGAGCGCGCCGGGCGCGAGCTGGTGCCGGCGAGCGTGCTTGAGCGGGCGCCCTCCGCCGAGCTGCGCCCCGACCAGCGCGACGAGGACTCGCTGCCGCCCTACGAGCTGCTCGACCGCATCCTCGAGAGCTACGTCGAGCGCGACGAGGGCCGCGAGGAGATGATCGCCGCCGGTATGCCGGCCGAGACCGTCGACGAGGTGATCCGCCTGGTCGACCGCTCCGAGTACAAGCGCCGGCAGGCGGCGCCGGGAATCCGGATCACGCCGAAGGCGTTCGGCAAGGATCGACGCCTGCCTATTACGAACAGGTTCGGGGGCTGAGGCTAGGCGCCTGGGCGCGGGCGGACCGCGATCGTCATCCGCGCGAGAGCGCAGAGCTTGCCTTCGTCGTTCAGCACCTCGCACTCCCAGATCCAGGTGGTGCGGCCGCGGTGGCGGGCCTTGGCGCGGACTTCGACGCCGCCCTCGGTGACGGGGCGGATGAAACTGACGTCGATCGACTGGCCCATCGCCGCCATCCCGTCGTCGTAGACGGCGCCGGCGGTCGCGCGCGAGCAGACGCTCTCGACCAGCGTTGACATCACGCCGCCGTGCATGAGGCCGAAGGGCTGGCGCAGCTCGTCGCGGATCTGCAGCCGCACCCGCGCGTCGTCGGGGTCGTCGCTGAGCCACTCGGTGCCGATCAGCTCGTCGAAGTGGGTCGGCTTAACCGAAGCGTCGTCGTTCACGCCCCGGGACCCTAATAGGCTTCCGGTCCGGTGGCGCTCTCCGACGACCAGAAGGCGATCCTGCGGCTGCTTGCGCAGCGGGGCGAGCAAGGGTATGACGATCTTGCGGCCTTGATGGGAATCTCCGTTGAGGAGGTTCATTCGCGGGCGAAGCGGGCTGCGGCGGATCTTGAAGCGGAAGGGATTCCGGCGCCTTCTATTCCGGCGCCTGCGGGGGGCGGGGGTGGGGACTCCCCTGCCGGAGCAAAAGATGGGGAGGCTCCGCC
>DASUWV010000095.1:0-8131 GCA_036378275.1 Solirubrobacterales bacterium
AGGCGGGGCACCCCCGCAGGTGGGAGGCCATGCCGGGGATCCGCTCGTCGGCCGGCTCGCCGGCGACGGCCAGCTCCACGTAGCGGTCGAGCTGCTCGAAGCACTGCTCGCAGGTCAGCTCCGGCGCGCCGGGGCCGAGCACCCTGCCGAGGATCTGGTCGCGGTTCATCGTTCCTCCTCTCCGCCCACGCGGAAGCCGCGCTCGGCGAGCGCCTGGCGCAGCTGGCGGCGGGCGTCGTGCAGGTTCTTGTAAAGGGCGCCGCGGGTCGAGCCGAGGCGCTCGGCGAGGACGTCGATCGGCACCCCGTTGAGGGCGACCGCGACCAGGACCTCTCGCCGGCGCGGGCCGAGGCGCTCGATCTCCTCGCGCAGGGCGGCGAACAGCTCGGCGTCCTCAGCGCCGCGGCCGGCGGAGGCGTCCGCGTCGGCGAGCGCCCCCCAGGCCTCGTCCTCGAGCGGGACCTCCCGCCCCTGCCAAGCGCGGCGGCGCACCTTCATCGCTGCCTCCAACAGGGCGAACTTGTAGGCCCAAGTGGTGAAGCGGCTTTCGCCGCGGAACTGGTCAAGCTTTGCGAGGACGGCCATCAGCGCGTCGTCGGCCGCCTGCTGGGCGAGGTCGTCGTGGTCGCCGCCGCGCAGGTGGGCGAGCTCGGCGGCGCGGCGGCCGACCTCGAAGCGCGCCGCCTTCAGCAGCAGGGCGTGCAGGTCGGCGATCGCGGCGCGGCCGTCGGGCCCGTCGGCGCGGAGGCGGTCGACCCAGTCGCGGGCAGGCGAGTCGGCGGGGGTGGGCGCGGGAGGGGTCATCAGCGCGGTCGCCATGAATTGTTAGCGACCCGGGGGAGAGATTCCTTACCCGCGGTCGTTTCCAGACTTGTCCGGGCTATGGCGAGGAAAAGGGTGGAAACGACGTCGGCGGGGGTAAGAACTGCGCGGTTGATGACGCAAAGAGGACACAGATCAAACTCCGACCTAGGGAGGTCCCATGTCAACCACCGCAACCCTGGACCCGCGTGAGGCGACGGCGGCGCCGACGTTCGGCGAACGCCTCAAGAGCGACCCCGCCTACCAGGCCTTCGTGATCATGCGCATCGCCTTCACCGTCGCGCCGATCCTCTTCGGCCTCGACAAGTTCTTCAACGTGATGGTCGACTGGGAGCAGTACCTGGCAACCTGGATCAACGACATCATCCCCGGCAGCGCCTCCACCGCGATGCACCTGGTCGGCTTGATCGAGATCGCCGCCGGCATCCTGGTCTTCGTCAAGCCGCGCTACGGCGCCTACGTCGTCGCCGCCTGGCTCGGGGGCATCATCGTCAACCTGCTCACCTACTCCGGGTACTACGACATCGCCCTGCGGGACTTCGGGCTGATGCTCGGCGCCCTCACCCTGGCGCGGCTGGCGAGCGTCTACGACCCGCCGGGGGCGGAGTTCCGGTTCTGAGCTCGGGCTTGGGAGGGGCCGGCGGTCCCTCCTAGACTGACCGCGTGCCGCCGCTGCTCGAGCGCCTCGGGGTGGAGCTGCCCGTCGTCCAGGCAGGGATGGGCGGCGGGCTGAGCCGGCACGAGCTGGCGGCGGCGGTCTCCGAGGCAGGGGGCCTGGGAACGATCGCGGTCAACGGCGCCGAAGCGATTCGGCGCGAGCTGGCGGCGGCGCGGGCGCTGACCGGGCGCCCGCTCGCCGTCAACCTGCTGCTGCCGTTCGCGCGGCGGGACTGGTTCGAGGCGGCGGCCGAGGCGGACGTCGTCGTCACCTTCTGGGGAGCGCCGCGGCGGCGGACTGGCGACGTCTGGCTGCACCAGTGCGGGTCCGTGGCGGAGGCGCGTTCCGCGCAGGCGGCCGGAGCGGACGGCGTCATCGTCCAGGGCGTCGAGGCCGGCGGCCACGTGCGCGGGACGGCCCTGGCGCTGCAGCTGCTGGAGGAGGCGCAGGCGGCGCTGCCGCGCGATTACCCGGTGCTGCTGGCCGGCGGGATCGCCGAGCGCGAGGACGTGCGCAGGGCGCTGGAGGCCGGCGCGAGCGCCGTCGTCGCCGGCACCCGCTTCCTGCTCTCCGAGGAGAGCCGCGCCCACGCTCTCTATAAGGAGCGCCTGCTCGCAGCCGACGAAACGCTCCTCACCGAACTTTTCGGCGCCGGCTGGCCGGCCCCGCACCGCGTCGTCCCGAACGCCGCGACGGAGCACTGGGGCGACCCGCCGCGGCTCAACCGCGCGCTCAACCACTTGCTCGTGCCGGGGGTGCGGTATGCGCCGCCGGGCCTGCAGGCGCGGATGATCCGGGCGCAGCGGCCCGACAGCCGCCTGCTCTCGCCCGCCGGGCCGACCGACGACGGGCCGGAGACGCTGGTCGACGCCGGCGCGCTGTACGCCGGTGAGACCGTCGCCCGCATCGACGACCTGCGCCCCGCGGCCGCCCTCGTCCGCGACCTCGCCGGCTGAACGGCCCGGCCTGTGAGAATGGGGGCATGGCTGGGGGGCAGATCCTGCAGATCGCCGAGCAATCGATCGGGCCGGAACGGTGCGAGCTGCGGCTCGACGGCGAGCTCGACCTCTGGAGCGTCGAGCGCCTGCAGGCGGCTCTGCAGCGGGTTGCGCGCGACAACAAGGCGATCCTCGTCGGCCTCGAGGACTGCAAGTTCGTCGACTCGACCGGGATCGCCCTCTTCCTCCAGATCCGCCGCCAGCTCGAAGAGCAGGGCGGCCGGCTCGTCATCTACGGCTGCTCGGACCAGGTGCTGCGGATCTTCACCGTGGCCGGCCTCGCCGACGCCGGCATCGTCTTCGACACCCGCGGCGAGGCGCTCAGCGAGCTGGCGATCGTGGACTGATCGCCCTCACGAGCAGCTATTCGACGACGATCTTCCCCCGCATGAAGGGGTGGATCTTGCAGTGGTAGGCGAAGGTGCCCTTCTGGTTGAAGCGGATGACCTTCGTCGTGCCGGGCCTGATGTGGCCGGTGTCGAAGCTGCCGGCCCGCGTCGCCGTGTGGGTGATGTTGCTCGAGTTGGTGAAGGCGACCCTGCCGCCGCGCTTGATCCGCAGCGTCGGCGGGTGGAAGGCGAAGTGGTTGATGTCGACGCTCTTGGCGCCGCTCGCCGTCGCGGTCGCGCCCGAGGCGTGCCCGCCCTGGAGCGCCGCTACGGCCAGGACCGCGATCCCGATCAGGAGGGCCGCCGCCCACCTTCCTCGCCGGCTCTGCGGAAGCGTCATCGGCCCGGCATACGGACGCCGGCCGCCCCGGGTTCAAACAAATCCCGCGGCGAGCAATAATGGCTCTCCAAGGGCGGTTAGCTCAGTTGGGAGAGCATTCGGTTTACACCCGAAAGGTCACTGGTTCGAGCCCAGTACCGCCCACTCGGTTCGCCGCTGCGGCTGGGCGGCCGCGAGGCAGCCGCCCGCCCCGGCGTTAAGCCGACTTGGTCAAGTTGACCGCCGGCGCTGCGTCCGTCGTCTGCATCTTCACCCCGCTCACCTCCTCCCGCATTCGCTTTGCCGATCGCTGCCTGGGAGAGGGGATGAAGCGGTCGAATCGTTTGCAACGGTCCTACCGGTCAGCGCATTTAGCGGCGAAAGATTAGAGCATTTATGCTCCATCGCTTATTCGATCCGGATGGAGGGAGCGAAATTGGCGAGGAAAAGGAGAAAAACCGCGAAGCGGAAGCGGAGGGTCGGCAAATCTCCGCAGGAGGTGCTGGTCAAGGCGCTCAACCACCCGGTCAGGGTGAAGGCGCTGACGATCCTCACCGAAAGGATCGCGAGCCCGAAGGAAATCTCCGAGCTGATCGAGATGCCGCTCAGCAACGTCAGCTACCACGTGCGGGTGCTGGACGAACTGGGCCTGGTCGAGATCATGGAAGAAGAATCGGTCCGCGGGTCCGTCGCCCACTACTACAAAGCGGTGGAACGACCGCTGATCGACAACCCCGACTGGGAGAAGCTGAGCCCGAAAGTCCGCAGCGCCTTCTCCGGCTACGTGATCGAAACGCTGATGAGCGACGCCGCCGGCTCGCTCGCGGCCGACGTCTTCGACCGCCGTGAGGACCGCCACCTCAGCCGCACCCCGCTGCTGCTCGACGAGCGGGCCTGGCGGCGGGTGTCCGAGATCCAGGCGCAGGCGCTGAACAAAATCCTCAAAGAGCAGTCGGCCGCCGCGGACCGGCTCAGCCGCTCGAACGAGAAGGGGATCTACGCGGTGGCCGGGATGACCTGCTTCGAGGTGCTGCCCGACCAGGCGCGCAGCTAGGCGCTCTCCCGCGCGTGCCTCGCCCCCGGCCGGGGGTCTTTTTTCGCGGGCGCACTTGAGTTCAACTGCGCCGCGGCTCAGCCGAAGGCGCGCACCGCCAGCACCGCGGCGACGACGAGGCCGAAGACGGCGATCGAGTTGCGCAGCGGGTCCGGCGGGATGCGCCGGGCGTAGTGGGCGCCGGCGCGGCCGCCGAGGAAGGAGGAGGCCATGATCGTCACCGCGTAGCGCCAGTCGACTGGGGCGAGGAAGGCGAAGAAGCCGGCGGCGAGGAGGTTGGAGGAGCCGGCGAGGAGGATCTTCAGCCCGTTCAGGTGCTGGAGGGTGTCGGCGACGAAGAGGGCGAGGAGCGCGAAGACGAGGATGCTGACGGCGGAGCCGAAGTAGGCCTGGTAGGCGCCGCAGAAGGCGATCCCGGCCATGAGGTAGGGGGAGCGCTCGTTGCCGGCGTGGGAGAGGCGGGGGGTGAGGCGCGGCTGCAGGAGGAGCAGCAGGCAGGATGCCGCGATCAGGACCGGGACGATCGCTTCGAAGGCGTCGTTCGAGGTGAGCAGGAGCGCGACGGAGCCGGCGGCGGCGCCGAGTAGCAGCGGCACGAGCAGGCGGAGGAAGCGCTCGCGCTGCTCGCGCAGCAGGTCGGCGTAGCCGATCGCGCCGCCGACGGAGGCGGGGACGATCCCGACGGTGTTGGTGACGTTGGCGGAGAGCGGCGGCAGGCCGAGGGCGACCATGGTCGGGAAGGTGATCAGCGCGCCGCCGCCGGCGATGGAGTTCGCGGCCCCCGCGCCGGCCCCGGCCGCCGCGACGGCGAGCAGCTCGAGCACGCCTCAATCCTCGCCGAAGAGGCGGGCGCGAAGGCGCGACCAGAGTGAAGACGCGCTTCTCTCCGGTATGCGGGAAGAAGCGCGTTCTCGGCGCTGGCTCGCTCGCCACTCATCCTCGGTCGGCAGGCGGCCGGCCTTGCGGGCGCGCAGGACGCACTGGGTGTGGGCGTGGCGGCGCTGCGATTTGTCGCGCTCGGGCCAGATCAGCACGTGCTCGGAGAGGGCGGGGAGGTGCTTGCCGCAGAGCGGGCAGCGGTAGGTGGCGGGCTTCAGGTTCTGGGCAGGGCGCATTTCCCACCAGCGGGGCGTCTCCGCGCTCATCCAGGTGAGGCTACTGCGAGGGCGTCTCGCGGCTCATCGCCACGAGCGCGGCGCCCGAGCCGGGGGCGACGGCGAGGCCGCGCAGCTCGTGGGCGTCGAAGATCTCGTCGAGTTCCTCGCGGGTGAGGGTCTCGCGCTCGAGCGCCAGCACTGCCAGGTGGTCGAGCACCTCGAGGTTGGCGGAGAGCAGGGCGCGGGCGCGGCGGTAGGCCTCGCGGGCGAGGGTCATCGCCGCCTGGTCGACCTCGCGGCGGGTCTGGTCGGAGACCGCGTAGTCGGCGGTCGGCATCGCGATCGGCGCCGGGCCGTCGTGGTCGAGCGCCACCCCCATTCCGAATTCGGCGACCATCTGCTTGCAGACGAGGTGGACCCGGTTGAGGTCGTCGGCGGCGCCGGAGAAGGTCTCGCCGAGGACGACCTCCTCGGCGGCGCGGCCGCCCAGCAGGGTCACGACCTCGTCCAGGAGTTCGTCGCGGGACTTGAGGTAGCTGTCCTCCTGCGGCGAGTGGGCGACGAAGCCGAGCGCCGGGCCGCGGGGGACGATGCTGAGGATCTCCGGCGGGTCGAGGCCGAGCAGGCGGCGGCAGAGGGCGTGTCCCGCCTCGTGGTAGGCGACGATCCGGCGCTCCTTGCCGCTGAGGCGGCGCGCCTGCTGCGAGCCGACCGCCTGGCGCAGCAGCGCCTCGTCGAGGTCCTCGCGGGTCATGTACCAGCGGCCGGCGCGGCCGGCGATGATCGCGCCCTCGTTGAGCGCGTTGGCGAGCTGGGCGCCGGTCAGGCCGGTGGTCTTGCGGGCGACGTCGCCGAGGTCGAGGTCGGGGCCGAGCGGCTTGTTGCGGGCGTGGCTGCGGAGGATCGCCTCGCGGCCGGCGCGGTCGGGCGGGGCGACGAGGACGCGGCGGTCGAAGCGCCCCGGGCGCAGCAGAGCCTTGTCGAGCTTGTCGACGTGGTTGGAGGCGGCGATCACGATCACCATCCCCGGGTCCTTCTCGAAGCCGTCGAGCTCGACCAGCAGCTGGTTCAGCGCCTGCTCGCGCTCGCTGGTGCCGCCGTCGCCGCCACCGCCGCTGCGGCTGCCGCCGATCGCGTCGAGCTCGTCGATGAAGATGACGGCGCGGCCGGCCTTGCGCGCCTCTTTGAAGAGGCGGCGGATGCGGGCGGCGCCGCGGCCGACGAACATCTCGACGAAGCTCGAGCCCGAGGCGGCGAAGAAGTCGACCCCGGCCTGGGCGGCGACGGCGCGGGCGAGCATCGTCTTGCCGGTCCCGGGCGGCCCGTAGAGGAGGACGCCCCGCGGGGCCTGGGCGCCGAGGGCGGCGAAGCGGTCCGGGTCGCGCAGCCAGGCGGTGACGTCCATCAGCTCGTCCTTGGCGGCGTCGACGCCCTGCACCTCCTCCCAGAGGACGGGGGCGGTTTTCGACGCTTTGACCGTCTCCGGCTTCGTCGTCCCCATCATCCCCCGCATCATCTTCAGGAAGATGTAGAGCAGCAGGGCCATGAAGAAGACCCCGAAGACCGGGTACCAGTTGAAAAAGAATTCCTGCACGGCGGTGGCCATCTGTGCAGTGTGGAGACAAAGGCGCGATTCCTACATCGCACATTTGTCCAAATTTGGGCGCTGGGGCTAAAGGTCGGCCGCGCGACGGTCCGGATCGGCCCTATTTCTCGACCTGCGAGCCGCCGACGATCGCCTCCTCGCCGGAGTCGCCGAAGACGATCCAGGCCTTGTTGCCGCCGTCGTAGTCGGGCGCCCACAGCTTCAGCGTCGCCGGCCGACCCCAGACGGTGACCTCCTCCTCGCCGGTCGAGTCGAGGCCGCGCCAGATCCGCACGAAGGGGTTGTGCTCCCACTCCTCGCCGATCGTCGTCGGCTGCCTGTGGCCGGGGTGGACGTTGGTCTCCGGCGGCAGCTCCATCAGCCGCATCACCGAGGCTTCGAGGTCGGCGAAGCCGCTGGCGCCGGGGGCCATGGTGCCGCCGACGGTGCCCTTGAAGAGGACGTCGGCGGTGAAGACGTCGCTGCCCTCGACGAGGTAGGCGAGATGGCCGGCGGCGTGGCCGGGGGTGAAGAGCGCTTCGATCTCGAGACCGCCGGCGTCGAGCCGCTCACCGTCGGCGAGCGTGAGCTCGACCTCCTCGTCGAGCTCGGCGGCGGTCGCCTCGTGGGCGACCAGCGGCGGGCTGCCGAGCCGCGTCCGCGCCTCGGCGAGGCCGGCGACGTGGTCGGTGTGCGGGTGGGTGACGAGGACGTGGGTGATCTCGATCCCGTCGCGCTCGATCCGGTCGAGCAGCGGCCCCAGCTCGTCGTTGCCGTCGATCAGGACGCCGGTCTTGCGCTCGGGGTCGGCGACCAGGTAGGCGTTCGACAGCCACATCGGGTTCTCGGTCCGCTCGACGATCACGGGGCGTAGGTTACGGCGCTGCCCTCGAGCAGGGTGCGGGCGACGAGCTCGGGGTCGTCCCAGGTGGGGGTATGGCCGACGCCGGGGAGGACGAGGAAGCGGGCGCCGGCGGGGCGGCGGTGGGGCTTCGGCGGGCCGAGCAGGCGGTCCTTCTCGCACCAGGCGATCGTCACCGGGACGCCCTCCGGGTAGCCGGCGGGATCGAAGACGTGGCTGCGCATCGCCCGGTTGGCGGCCTCGTATCCCTCGCCGTCGAGCCAGCCGAGGACCAGCGCCCGCGCGGCGTCGGGCGGGATCCGCTCGGGGTGGGCGGCGATCGACTGGAAGGCGGCCCGCCGCGTCTG
>DASUWV010000096.1:0-5838 GCA_036378275.1 Solirubrobacterales bacterium
CTCCGGCGGCGTCAGCAATAGCCGTATATGCCGCTGCCGGATCATCCGACCCGAAGACAGCAGAGCCGGCGACGAAGAGACGGGCGCCGGCAGCAGCTAGCGGCCCCGCGGTATCGACGTCCACCCCGCCGTCGACCTCGATTTTCGCCTGGCCGACCAGCGGCAGCAACCGCTCGACCTTCTCCGGCGAGGTCTCGATGAAGGACTGGCCGCCCCAGCCGGGGTTGACGCTCATGCAGAGGACGATGTCGGCGAGGCCGCGCAGCTCCTGGACCGCCTCCACGGGAGTTCCGGGGTTGATCGCGATGCCCGAGAGGCAGCCCGCCTCGCGGACTGCGGTCAGGGTGCGGTGCGCGTGCGGCGTCGCCTCCTCGTGGAAGATGATCGAGTCGGCCCCGGCCTTGGCGAACTCCTCGACCTGGCGCTCGGGCGCCTCGATCATCAGGTGGACGTCGACGACGCCGCCGGCGTCGTGGACCTGGTCGGCGATCCCGCTCAGGACCAGGGGCCCGATCGTGATCGGCGGGACGAAGTGCCCGTCCATCACGTCGAAGTGGATCACCCGCGCGCCCGCGTCCATCACCTCTTCGACCTGGGCCCCGAGCCGGCCCATGTCGGCTGAGAGGATCGACGGCGCGACCCGCGGCTTCGCCAGGAGGTCTGCCATCCGCTTGCTCACGGCGCTGAGCCTACTGAGCGCGTGCGGACGCGGTTAGGCCGATCTCAGCATCGATGCGCCGCAGCTCTGGCATTCCATGTCCGCCGTGTTGGTCATCCGGGCGATCGTCTGGTGCTCGCCGCAGTTGGGGCACTGCGAGACCAGTTCGAAGCGGTGGAGGCAGTTGACGCAGCGCAGGCGGCCGGGCAGCTGGGTGGGGCGCAGCCAGGGCTCGCCGCAGTTCGGGCAGGGGGCACGGCCCAGGGGATTCGACTCCCCCGAGCTCGACTGGTCGGGGTGGCTCATCCTCCTAATCATTGCGGGTCAGGCGGGCGACGAAGAAGCCCGTGGTGCGATCGCGGTCGGGGCGCAGCTGCAGGCAGCGCGGCTCGGCTGGGGCGCGGAGGGCGGCGGCGGGGGCGCCGAGGTCGTCCAGCTCCAGCGGCGGCACCTCGCCGGCCGCGGACGCTTGCAGGAGCGCGGCGATCCGGTCCTCGTTCTCGCGGCGCGAGATCGTGCAGGTCGAGTAGACGAGGGTGCCGCCGGGCCGCAGGACGGCGGCGGCATTGCGCAGCAGCTGGTCCTGGACCTCGGTCAGCCGCTCGATCGTCTCCGGCGACTTGCGCCAGCGCGCGTCGGGGCGCGAGGCGAGGGTGCCGAGGTCCGAGCAGGGCGCGTCGAGGAGAACGCGGTCGAAGCCCGGCGCCATTCCGGCCTCGGTCGCGTCGGCCTCGATCACCATCACGCTGTGGAGGCCGAGGCGGCGGGCCTGGGCGGCGACTTCCTCGGCGCGCGCCGGCTCGATCTCGACCGAGACCACCTCGCCGCGGTCGCACATCCGCTCGGCGATCTGGCCGGTCTTGATCCCGGGCCCGGCACAGAGGTCGAGGACGTGCTCGCCCTCCTGGGGATCGAGCACCTCGACGACGGCCGCGGAGCCGCGGCTCTGCGGCGTCAGCTCGCCGGCCTCGATCGCCGCCGGGACGGCCTCGCCGATCCGCCCGTCGAAGACCAGGATCTCGGCGGCGGCGAGGGGCCAGTCGGCCTGTGGGACGCGAGCGTCGACCTCGGCCTCCCGCAGACGCGCGAGCATCGCCTCGCGGTCCGCCCGCAGGCCGTTGACCCGCATCGCCACCTCGACCCGCTCGTTGCAGGCGGCGAGAGTCGAGCGGGCCGCCTCCTCCCCCAGCTCCCGCCACCACATCTCCGCCAGCCACGGCGGCGCCGAGTCGGCGACGGCGGCTGCGGCGGGAGTCGAGTCGTCGCCGAGCAGGTCATCGACCAGTTGCGGGCGCTCGCGGGCCGCCCGCCGCAGGATCGCGTTGACGAAGCCGGAGGCGTGGCCGGCGCCGGCGCCCTTGACCAGCTCGACCGCCTGGTCGACGACAGCGTGGTCGGGGGTGGCGTCGGCGAACAGCAGCTCGTAGAGGCCGAGCCGCAGCGCCGCCAGCACCGGCGGGTCGAGCAGGCGAGTGGAGCGGCCGGCGAGGCGCTCGATCGCGACGTCGCTGGTGCCGCGGCGCTGGACGGAGCCGTAGGCGAGGCGCTGCGCCTGGGCGCGGTCGCGGCTGGAGAGGCCGAGCCGGTCGGCCTCGGCGCGGAACGCGCGCTCGGTGAAGGCGCCGTCCTCGAAGGTGGCGCGGACGACGGCGTAAGCAAGTTGGCGCGCGGGCGAGATCCGATCGAACTGCATCAAATTTCACGCCTGCCGGGCCGGAAATTTGATGCAGTTCGGGTTTCGGCGCTCATAGGCGCGGCGGCTCGTGCCCGCGCAGGTAGGCGTCGGCGGGCATCGCCTTGCCGCCGGGAGGCTGCACGACGTCGAGCTGCAGCGCTCCCTCGCCGCAGCCGAGGAGGAGGGCGCCGTCGCGCGCCTCCAGCGTGCCCTCGGCCACCTCGGCCTCGACGAGGTGGGCCTGGCGGACCCCGAGGCGCTCGCCGGCGGCCGTCTCCAGATAAGTCCCCACGTGCGGATTCAGCGCCCGCACCCTCGCCGCCAGCTCGGCCGCCGGGCGGGCGGGGTCGAGTCGCCGCTCGGCCGGCTCGATCTTCTCCGCGTAGGTGACGCCGTCCTCGTCCTGCTCGGTGAGCTCAAGGGCTCCTTCGGCCTGCAGGTCGAGGGCGCGCACGAGCAGATCGCCGCCCAGCTCGGCCAGCCGCGCCGAGAGCGAGGCGAAGTCCTCGTCGGGCTCGATCGCCACCTCCTCGCAGAGGGCGACGGGGCCGGAGTCGAGGCCGGCGGTCAGCTGCATCACGCAGACGCCGGTGGTCGCGTCGCCGGCCATCATCGCCCGCTCGATCGGCGCCGCGCCGCGCCAGCGCGGCAGCAGCGAGGGGTGCACGTTCAGCATCGGGAACTCGGAGAGCAGGGGCTCGCGGATCAGCTGCCCGAAGGCGCAGACGAGGACGGCCTCGGGGCGGGCGGCGCGGATTCGCTCCAGCGCGCCGTCGTCGTTGACGTTCTCGGCCTGCAGCAGCTCGAGGCCGAGCTCCTCCGCGGCGACCGCGGCGGGCGGGGGCTGCACCTTGCGGCCGCGGCCCCGGCGACGGTCCGGCGGCGTCACCACCAGCGCCGGGCGGTGCGGCGAGCCGGCCAGGCGCCGCAGCACCGCGGCGGCGAACTCGGAGGTCCCGAGGTAGACGGTCCTCACGCGTCGGTGCGCGGCTCGCGGAGCTCGCCCTCTTCGGCGATCTCTTCCTCGGTCGAGGGGCTGTAGCTGCCCCCTTCGCGCAGCGCCCGCAGCGCCGCCTTGCGCTGCTCGCGGACGGTGCGGTCGAGGATCAGGACCCCGTCGAGGTGGTCGATCTCGTGCTGGAGGACGCGCGCCTCGAGCCCGGCGGCCTCGATCGTGATCGGCCCGCCCTCGACGTCACGGCCGCTGAAGCGCGCGTACAGCGGGCGCTCGACGTCCATCGTCACCCGCGGCAGGCTCAGGCACCCCTCCTCGGCGACCGCGCTCTCGCCCGAGAGCCACTCGACCTCCGGGTTGACCAGGGCCGTGGGCGCGGCGTCGGGGCCGGCCTGGAAGA
Source organism: Solirubrobacterales bacterium (assembly GCA_036378275.1). Taxonomy (GTDB): domain Bacteria; phylum Actinomycetota; class Thermoleophilia; order Solirubrobacterales; family 70-9; genus VAYN01. Next base: position 3,689 of record DASUWV010000096.1, read on the forward strand.
CGAGCAGGCGGCGCAGCACGCCGAGCTGGGTGGCGGCGAGGCCGACCCCGAGGCCGTCCTGCATGATCGCGAACATCCGCTCGACCTCAGCCCGCAGCTCCGGGCCGAAGCTGGAGACCGGCGAGGCCTTGCTCTTCAGCACCGGATCGCCGAACTTGACGACGTGCGCGAGCGCCGCTTCCCGGCGCTCGATCAGCTCCAGTTCGAGGCCCCGCTCCTCGCTCTCGCGCTCCTGCGTCTGCACCTCGTCGCTCACTCAGCGGAGTCTAAGCGGCGGCGTCTTCGCCTTCACTGCGGATCGACGTCGACCCCGATCGCCACGTCCTTCAGCGAGCGGTCCCCCGCCCGCCGCTCGACCGTCTCCCGCACCGCCGCGATCGTCCCCTCCCGGTCGTCGGCCTTGATCAGGACGCGGCGCCGGTGGCGGTTGCGGACCCGGAACATCGGCGCCGGGCCGAGCAGTTCGGAGCCGTCCGGCAGCGAGCGGCGCAGCTCGGAGGCGACCGCGGTGGCTACGTCGTCCAGCGTTGGCTCCTGCTCGGAGGCGAAGTTGATCCTCGTCAGGTGCGAGAAGGGCGGGTAGTGCAGCACCTGCCGGCGCTCGAGCTCGACCTCGAGGAAGCCGGCGGAGTCGTGGCGGGCAGCGTGCTCGATGCTGGATGCGTTCGGCGCCAGGGTCTGGACGATCACCTCCCCCCCGGCCTCGCCGCGGCCGGAGCGGCCGGCGAGCTGGGCGACCATCGCGAAGGTGCGCTCCTCGGCGCGGAAGTCGGGGAAGCGCAGGGTGGCGTCGGCGTCGAGGATCGCGCTCAGCGTCACCTCGGGGAAGTCGTGGCCCTTGGCGACCATCTGGGTGCCGACGAGGACGGCGCTCGGCAGCTCGTCGAAGCGGGCGAGGATGCGGGCGTGGGCGCCGCGCTCGGCGGCGGTGTCGGAGTCGAGGCGCAGAACCGGCATCGGGTCCAGCCGCTCGGCCAGCAGCGCCTCGATCCGCTCGGTGCCGGCGCCCGCCTGCGAGAGCGTGGTCGAGCCGCACTCCGGGCAGGCTCGCGGCTGGCGCTCGGCGTGCGCGCAGTGGTGGCAGACGAGGCGGCCGCTCTGGCGGTGGACGATCAGCGAGACGTCGCAGTTGGGGCAGTCCCAATGGTGGCCGCAGGAGCGGCAGGTGAGCCAGGGGGCGAAGCCGCGACGGTTGATCATCACGATCGCCTTGGCGCCGGCGGCGCGGACCGCCTCCAGCGCCTCCCAGGTTTCGGCGTGGACCGGGCCCGAGCGCGGGTCGGCCTCACGCATGTCGACCAGGTGGACGGGCGGCAGGCGGCGGCCGTCGACGCGGCGCGGCAGCTCCAGCCGCGGCAGCTCCAGCCAGCTCTCAGGGCGGGGCGTCGCGGTGCCGGCGACGAGGACGGCGCCGCTGTCCTCGGCCCGTTTGCGGGCGACGGCGCGGGCGTCGTAGGTCGGGTCCCCCTCCTGCTTGTAGGAGGGGTCGTGCTCCTCGTCGATCACGATCAGGCCGAGGTCGCGGACGGGGGCGAAGACGGCCGAGCGGGGACCGACGCAGACCTGCGCCTCGCCGCTGCGCAGGCGGCGCCACTCGTCGTAGCGCTCGCCGGCCGAGAGGGCCGAGTGGAGGACCGCGAAGCGGTCGCCGAGGCGGGCGCGGAAGCGGGCCACGGCCTGCGGGGCGAGGCCGATCTCGGGGACGAGGACGATCGCCCCCCGGCCGCGCGCGAGCGCCGCCTCGACTGCGGCCAGGTAGACCTCGGTCTTGCCCGAGCCGGTGACGCCGTGGAGGAGCAGCTGCCGCGGCGCCCCGGCCTCGCCGTCGAGGGCGGCGACGAGGGCCTCCACCGCATCCTCCTGCTCGGGGAGGAGCCGCGGGCGGGCGGCCTCGCCGCCGAGGCCCGGCTCGCCGGGAATCCGCCGCACCGAGGCGATGCGGGTGGCTATCAGCCCGCGGCCCTCTAGCCGGCGCAGCGTCTGGCGGTCGGAGCCGACCGCGGTGGCCAGCTCGCCGGAGGACATCTCGCCCGAGCGCAGCGCCTCGAGCACCGCCCGCTGCCTGGAGCCGAGGCGCTCGCCGCCGTCCAGCGCCGCCTCCCCGGCCGGCAGCAGCGCCGCCCGCAGCTCGGTCTTCGCCCGCACCGTGC
>DASUWV010000097.1:0-16230 GCA_036378275.1 Solirubrobacterales bacterium
ACGCCGGGCACGATCACCGCGATCCGCCCGCTGAAGGACGGCGTGATCGCCGACTTCGACGTCACCGAGCAGATGCTGCGCCACTTCATCACCTCGGTCCACGCCAACCGCTTCGCCCACCCGCGGGTCGTCGTCTGCGTCCCCTCCGGCGTCACCGGCGTCGAGAAGCGGGCGGTCGAGGAGGCCTGCCTCTCGGCCGGCGCCCGGAAGGCGTACCTGATCGAGGAGCCGATGGCGGCGGCGATCGGCGCCGGGCTGCCGGTGGCCGAGCCGACCGGCTCGATGATCGTCGACGTCGGTGGCGGCACCACCGAGGTGGCGGTGATCAGCCTCGGCGGGATCGTCGTCTCCCAGTCGATCCGGGTCGGCGGCGACGAGCTCGACGAGGCGATCGTCGCCCACTGCAAACAGAAGTACAAACTGGCGATCGGCACCCAGACCGCCGAGGAGGTCAAGCTTGAGGCTGGCTCCGCCTCGCCGCTGCCGGAAGAGGTGCGGACCGAGATCCGCGGCCGCGACCTCGTCTCGGGGCTGCCGAAAACGATCGAACTCAGCTCCGAGGAGGTGCGCGGGGCGCTGGAGGAGCCGGTCAGCCACATCGTCGCCGCGGTCAAGGAGACGCTCGACCGGACTCCCCCGGAGCTTGCGGGTGACATCATGGACCGCGGCATCACCCTCGCCGGCGGCGGCGCCCTGCTGCAAGGACTTGAGCAGCGCCTGCGCGACGAGTGCCAGATGCCCTGTCAACTGGCAGAGTCGCCGTTGACGTGCGTGGCGGTCGGTTCCGGCATCTCCCTCGAGGAGGTCGAGACGATCCACCGCGCCGGTAAGAACAACGGAGCGCGGCCCAGGGCATAGATGCCTTCAGGCGCCGCTCATGCAACCCCCCGAACCTAGAACCCCAACGTGTACCGAAAGCAAGTACGCCGCCGCCGGGCGGTGCTCGCGCTGTTGATCGTCGGCTCCTTCGCCCTGCTCACCGTCACCTACGGGCAGGGGTCGAACGGCGTGCAGCGGGGCGTCAGCACGGTCTTCTCGCCGGTCCAGTCGGTCGCCGACCGCGCCCTGAAGCCCGCCCGCGACCTCGTCAACTGGTTCGACGAGACCTTCGACGCCAAGGGCAAGAACGCCCGCCTCCACAGCGAACTGGAAAAGACCCGCAAAGAGGCCGTCAGGGCGCAGGCGGCGATCGCCGAAAACGCCCAGCTGCGCAAGCTCGTGGGGCTGGACGAAAGCGGCGTCATCCCCTCCGGCTACACGCCAGTGACCAGCCGCGTGATCGCTCGCTCGCCCACCGTCTGGTTCGCCGACGTGACGATCGACATCGGCTCCGGCGACGGGGTCGCAGTCGGCGACCCGGTGGTCAACGGCGACGGCCTGGTCGGCCACGTCGCCGCCGTCACCGGCGGCAGCGCCCAGGTGACCCTGATCGCCGACAGCTCCAGCGCCGTCTCGGCGAAGATCGTCCCCGGTGGCGTCCAGGGCGTGCTCAAGCCCTCAGTCGGCGACCCCGGCGACCTCATCCTCGACTTCCTCAACAGCGAAAAGCTGGTCGGCAAGGGGCAGTCGGTGGTGACCTCGGGCTGGCGCGCGCAGGGCCTCGCGTCGGGCTACCCCCCGAACCTGCCGATCGGCGAAGTCACCGAAGCCTCGCTGGTCCAGCAGGAGGCCCAGCAGCAGGTCCACGTCAAGCCCTTCGCCGACCTGCGCTCGCTCGACCTGGTCCAGGTCCTGACCGGAGGCTCGCGCGGGTGATCCTCACCCCGAACATCCTCGCCCGCCTGGTCGCGATCGTCGTCGGCGGCGTCATCCTCCAGCTCGGCTTCTTCAGCCAGGTGGCGCTGTTCCACGTCAGCCCCGACGTGCTGCCCGCCCTGGTGGTCGTCCTCGGCCTCCTCGGCGGCACCCTGACCGGCGCGGTCGTCGGCTTCTGGGTCGGATTCCTGCTCGACTGCCTGCTGATCGCGCCGCTCGGCGGCGGCTCCCTCGTGTTGCTCGCAACCGGCTACCTGGCCGGGCTCTTCCGTGAGCGCTTCGAGATCCACAGCCCGCTGGTGCCGCCGCTGCTCTGCATGGGCCTGACCCTGTTCGCCGAGCTCGGCTTCGGCGGCGTCGAACTGATGCTGGGGATCGACGCCCCGATCAGCCCGCTGGTGTTCCGCGACATGCTGCTGAAGAGCATCTTCGCCTTCTTCCTCGGCTGGGCGATCTACGTGCTGCTGCGGCGGGCGCTGCGGCCGGCGCTGGTCGAAGAGCCGATGGTCAGACGTGGCAGACGACCGCGGATGATGCGAGCCTAGGGAGGTGGTCTAGCCATGTACCTGCGCAACGACGACCGACCCCGAGGCAGCCGCCTCACGCTGCGCGTCGCCGTCCTCGGCGGCGTCGCCGTCGCCCTCTTCGCGGTTCTCTTCTTCCGGCTCTGGAACCTGCAGGTGCTGGACGGCAGCAAGTACCTGGCCGAGGCGAAGAACAACCGCACCCGCGAGTTCAAGGTGATCGCCCCGCGCGGCGACATCCTCGACCGCGAAGGCAACGTCATCGTCGACAACCGCACCAGCATGGCGCTGCAGCTGAACACCACCAAGCTTCCATCGGACCCCGGCCGGGCGCGAGCGGAGCTGGCGCGGCTGGCGCAGCTGATGCACAGCTCGCTGCCGAAGGTGCGGAAGACGATCCGCGAAGGCGAAGAAGTCGCCGCCGGGGCGCCGGTGACGCTGCGCCAGGACGTCGGCTTCTACGTCATCGCCTACGTCGAAGAACACCAGCGGGAATTCCCCGGCGTCAGCGCCCAGCGCGTGTTCGTCCGCCACTACCCGCACGGGGCCCTCGCCGCTCACATACTCGGCAGCCCCGGTGAGATCTCCGAAGAAGAGCTGAAAGAGCCGCGCTACAAGAAAGTCGAACCCGGCGAAATCATCGGCCAGTCGGGCGTCGAGTACACCTACGACCACTACCTGCGCGGGCTGCCCGGCCTGCAGAAGATCCAGGTCAACGCCCTCGGCCAGCCGACCCCGGGCGGGCAGCTGGTCTCGAAGCCGCCGAGCCCGGGTGAGAGCCTGAAGCTGACGATCGACTCCGAAGTCCAGGCCGCGGGCGAAAGCGCCCTGTCCTCACAAGGGTTGCCGGGCGGGTTCATCACGATGAACGTCCACAACGGCCAGATCCTCGGCCTCGGCTCGTTCCCGACTTACGAACCCTCGGTCCTGACCCCGCCGATGACCCAGTCGCAGGTCAACGAACTGTACCGGGACCCGGTCCTGGCGCCGCTCACCGACCGCACGACCGAAGGGCTCTACCCCACCGGGTCGGCCTTCAAGATCATCACCGCCTTGGCGGCCCTGGAAAACGGCGTGATCACGCCGAACACGGTGATCAACGACCCCGGCGAACTGGTCGTCGGCGAACAACACTTCCACAATGCCGAAGGCGCCGCCTACGGGCCGCTGACCCTGGTGCCGGCGCTCGAAGTCTCCGACGACGTCTTCTTCTACACGCTCGGACTGAAGATGTGGAACACGAATGACCTGCAGGACTGGGCGCACGCGCTCGGGATCGGGCGCCCGACCGGGATCGACATCCCGGTCGGAACCGACGGCCTGCTGCCGAGCAGGCACTGGCGCGACCAGCTGTTCAAGGAAGGCGAAACCGAACGGCCCTGGTCGGCCGGCGACAACATCCAACTCGCCACCGGTCAGGGGGACCTGCAGACCAACCCGCTGCAGATGGCGGTCGCCTACGCCGCCCTCGGCAACGGCGGCACGATCGTCACCCCGCACGTGGGGATGGAAGTCGAGGACGCCGCCGGGCGGGTGCTGAGGGAATTCGACCCGAAGCCGCGGCGCAAGGTCAAGATCGACCCCGCCACCCGCAGCGTCATCCTCGAAGGCCTGCACGACGCCGCGCAGGGGCCGGGGGGGACCTCGGACCCGATCTTCGGCAACTTCCCGATCCCGGTCGCCGGCAAGACCGGAACCGCGGAACGCCCGGGCCACGCGGATCAGTCCTGGTACTGCATCCTCGCTCCCTATCCAACCCCCGAAATCGTCACTTGTGTGACCATTGAGGAAGGCGGCTTCGGAGTACAGGCCGCCGCCCCCGCCGCCCACACGATCCTCGAAGCCTATTTCCACGACCAGATCGCGGCCGAAAGCCGCAAGGGCGGCGAAGAAGAACACGGATGATGTACGCGACCAGAACCAGACAAGCCCGGCCGGAGCCGTTCGCGGTCCACGTCGGCATCGGCGAGCGGCTCGGCCTCGCCCACATGGACCTGCCGCTGGCGCTGGCCGCGATCGGCCTCGCCGCCTTCAGCGTCCTCACGCTCGGCCAGGCGACCACCCACGACGTCCCGGGCAGCCCCGACTACTACCTCGAGCGGCAGGCGATCTACGCCGTGCTCGGAATCGTCGGCATGCTGCTCCTGACCCGGATCGACTACTCGCGCTTCCGCGAGCTGCGGGTCGGCATCTACACCTTCCTCTGCGCCAGCATCGCCCTGATCTTCGTCTTCGGCTTCGCCGCCCGCGGCTCGCGGCGGGCCTTCGAACTTCCCTTCTTCAGCTTCCAGCCATCGGAGCTCGGCAAGCTCCTGCTCATCCTTGCGCTTGCCGGGTTCGTGATCGATGGGGCCAGGCGGGGCTCGGCGGTCCAGCGGACCGTCCGCTACCTCTGCCTCGGACTGGCACCCGCAGCACTCGTTTTCCTACAGCCCGACCTCGGCACCTCCCTGGTGTTCGTGGTCGCCACCCTCGCCGTCATGTACTTCGGAGGCGTCCCCTGGACGCACTTCGCGCTCATCGGCGGCGGCATCGCCGGCCTGATCGCGCTGGTCCTCATCGTCGCACCGGCGGTGGGCCACCCGGTCCTAAAGGGCTACCAGGAGGAACGGCTGACGTCGTTCCTCCACCCCCATGAGCACGAAGCCGGCGCGGGCTATCAGCAGAACCAATCAGTGATCGCCACTGGCGCCGGTGGAATGACCGGCCGCGGCGACAAAGCCACCCAGACGCGGCTCGACTTCGTCCCCGAGCGCAGCACCGACTTCATCTTCGCGGTGATCGGTGAGCGCTACGGGTTCGCAGGCGCCGCGTTCGTCCTATCCCTTTACGCCCTGCTCTTCTGGCGGGCGCTGCGGATAACGACGCTCTCGAAGAACTCCTACGGAACCCTGGTGGCCGGCGGCATCGCCGTCGCGCTGCTGTTCCAGACCTTCGTCAACGTGGGGATGAACCTCGGGATCATGCCGATCACCGGGATCCCCCTGCCGTTGATCAGTTACGGAGGGTCCTCCGTCCTCGCTACCTTCTTGGCGGTCGGCGTTCTTCAGAGCATCAACGTCCAAGCGCATCTCAGCCAGAGGGGAAGGTTCGCCTGGTGATGCCTCGTATGAGGTCCGGCATGCGTACTTACCCAAACTGAGAAAGAAATGAAAAAAACGATTTTGGTCTCCGCCGAGCGCGGCGAGACCCGAGTGGCCGTCCTCGAGGCAAAGCAGAAGGGCGGCAAAACCGACGTGGCCGAGCTCTACATCGAGCGGCGCGGCCGACGTTCGATCGTCGGCAACATCTACAAGGGCAAGGTCGACAACGTCCTGCCCGGCATGGAGGCCGCCTTCGTCGACATCGGCCTCGAGCGCAACGGCTTCCTCCACGTCGACGAGATCCTGCTCCCGAACGGCGAACAGGCGCCGAGGCGCGGACGCGGCAGCGGCCGCCGCATCAACGAGCTGATCAAGCCCGGCCAGGAGATCCTGGTCCAGGTCGTCAAGGACCCGCTGAAGAGCAAGGGCGCGCGGCTCTCGATGAACGTCTCGATCGCCGGCCGCTACCTGGTCTACGCGCCGAACGGAAGCGGCGTCGGCGTCAGCCGCCGGCTCACCGACAAAGAGCGCGACCGGCTGCGCAAGATGGTCGACCGCACCTACAAGGGCCCGGGCGGGCTGATCGTGCGCACCGCCGCCCACGGCGCGAAGAAATCCGACTTCGTGCGCGAGATCAAATACCTGGAGAAGCTGAACGACGTTCTGGAGAAGCGGTCCAAGTCGACCAAGGCGCCGGCGCTGGTCTTCCAGGAGGCCGACCTCTCGATCCGCGTCCTGCGCGACGTCTTCCTCAGCGAGTTCGAGAAGGCGGTGATCGACTCGCCGAAGCAGTTCGAGCGGGTCACCAACTTCTTCCAGCGCACCGCGCCGGAGCTGGTCGACGGGGTCGAGCTCTACAAGGGCAAGAAGCCGCTGTTCGAGAAATGGAAGATCAACGAGGAGATCGAGTCGACGCTGAACCGGCGGGTCGACCTGCCCTCCGGCGGCTACCTGGTGATCGACTACGCCGAGGCGCTGACCGTGATCGACGTCAACAGCGGCTCCTTCACCGGCCGCGGCAAAGGCGGCCTCGAGGAGACGATCACCAAGGTCAACACCGAGGCGGCCGAGGAGGCGGTGCGGCAGCTGCGGCTGCGCGACATCGGCGGCATCATCGTCGTCGACTTCATCGACATGGCCCGTGCCAGCAACCGCGACAAAGTCCTGAAGACGATGCGCAAAGCGCTCGACGCCGACAAGTCGAAGAGCTACGTGGTCGAGGTCTCGCCGCTGGGCCTGGTCGAGATGACCCGGCAGAACATCACCGACGGGGTGCGGGAGATCCTCACCGAGCACTGCCCGACCTGCGGGGGCGAGGGCGTCGTGCTCTCGGCCGAGACGGTGGCGCTGGAGGGCCTGCGGCAGATGCGTGACATCGCCATCGAGAACCCCGACGACGAAGCCTTCCTCGTCCGCGTCAACCCCAAGGTGGCGCACGAGCTGACCGATCCCGACAGCGGCCTGGCCGAGGTCGAGGAGGAGACCGGCAAGCGCTTCCACTTCGAGGGCGGCGAGGCGCTGCCGATCGACACCTTCACCGTCGTCGAGCAGGGCAGCCGCGCCGAGATCGAGGAGCGGGCACTGCCGTTCAAGGTCGGCGAGGAGGTGCTGGTCCAGATCGACGAGCCGCACATGTACAACGACGCCGACGCGGTCGCCCGGATCGACTCCTACATCGTCAGCGTCACCGGCGGCGGCCCCTACGTGGGCGAGCGGAAGATGGTGCGGATCGACGAGGTCGAGCGCTCGGCGGCGATCGCCTCGCTGCTGGGCGGCGAGTCCCCGAACGGGTCTGCGAAAGGCGAGGAAAACGGCTCCCAGCTAGACTCCTCTGCCTCTTCGCGCAGACGCCGTGGCCGTCGGGGCGGTCGAGGACGTTCGCGCGCCCAGCAAGGCACCAAGGACAACGAATGAGCACCTACGCGGTAATCGAATCCGGAGGCAAGCAGTACAAAGTCGAGGAGGGCACCTCCCTGCTCGTCGACCGCCTCGATGCCAAGGAGGGCGACAAAGTCGCCCTGCGGCCCGTGCTCTTCCGCGGTGACGACGTCGTCGCCGGCGGCAAAGACCTCGAGAAAGTCAAAGTCGAGGCCAAAGTCGCCGAGCACCTGCGGGGCCCGAAGGTGAAAGTCTTCAAATACAAGGCGAAGAAGGGCTACCGCCGCCGCGCCGGCCACCGCTCCGAGCTGACCCGCCTCGAGGTGACGAAACTGAAAGGGAAAAGCTGATGGCGCACAAGAAAGGACTCGGCTCCAGCCGAAACGGCCGCGAATCCAACCCGAAGATGCTCGGGGTGAAGGTGTTCGCCGGCCAGCGCGTCAGCGGCGGCGAGATCATCGTCCGCCAACGCGGCACCCGCTTCTGGCCCGGTGAGGGCACCGGACTGGGCCGCGACCACACCATCTTCGCGACGAGGGCAGGGACCGTCGACTTCAAGCCGGCCCGCAAGGGCCGGACGATCAGCGTCCTGCAGGATTAAACAACCAAGGGAGAGTCACATGCATTTCGTCTCTGAGCGCAGAGACCATCGGCTCGTAGCCGTGGGCTCCGCGTTGATCGCCCTTGCCTTCGTGGCGGTGCTCGCTTTTGCGAATCGCGCGCAGGCGGCGGAAACCATTTACTGGGACAACTACCAAGACAACACTGCCTCCTTTGCGGACATTTCCGGCAGTGGCGGCGGTCCCTTGAACCTGACCGGTGCCACTCTGAAAAACCCCGAAGGCATGGCCTACGACACTGTTACCAACAAACTCTTCATCGGCAGTGAAGGAGGCCCGAGCGGAACCGGCCAGATCCTTTTCGTCAACCTGGACGGCTCCGGTGCCGGCACCCTGAACACCGGCTCTGCCCCGCTTGATGCGCCTGAGGGGGTTGCCGTAGATCCCGCGACCAGGATGATCTACTGGCTCAACACCGGCACCGTCGACTCGATTGGCTTTGCCAACATCGACACCGGCGTCGGTGGCCAGTTGAATACTTCGGGCGCCACGCTGGAAAATCCCTACAGGTTTGCGATCGATCCGGTCGGTGGAAAGGTCTACTGGGCCAATACCGGTCCCAATCCCGACGCCATTGGCTTTGCCAACGCCAACAACACCGGTGGCGGCGGCAACCTGGATTTGACCGGCGCCCCGGCGCCCGAAGGCATCACCGGCCTTGCCGTCGACTCGGTTGGAAAGCGGATCTATTGGCTTGACAACACCGCAGAAAAAGTCGGCTTTGCCAGCCTCGGCGGCGGTGGTGGCGGAGAAGTCAATCTCACCGGAGCGACTTTTGGGGAAAACGGCACCTTCAACAACCCATACGGGCTCGCCTTCGATCCCTCGATCGGACGGGTCTACTGGGGCAACTATGACCAGCGCTCAACCGTCACCACCACCACCAATCTCAACGCGATCGGCCTCGCCAACCTCGGGGGTGGTGTTGGAACGATCACCTCGGCCAGTGCGCCGGTGAATGGTCCTCAGGATCCGTTGATCATCAAGAGCCCGACCGGTACCGGGGCTCCGGCGATCACCCGCAACCCGAAAAATCCGGCGGCCCTGACCTGCCCGACCGGCAGCTGGGCGGCTGATTACCCCGGCGGCTTCGTCTACCAGGCGCCGCGCAGCTACGGCTACCAGTGGCTGCTGAACGGGGCTCCGATCTCAGGCGCCACCGCGAGCACCTTCACGGCTACCAAGCAGGGCTCCTACACCTGCACCGTCACCGCAACCAACCAGACCGGCTCGGCCGCCCAGACCAGCGGCGCGGTCAAGGTTAAAGCCGCGAAAGTCAAGCTCACGGTGAAGCCGAAGACGGCGAAATCGAAAGCAGGCGGCACGGCTACGTTCAAGATCAAGGCGAAGAACCAGGGCGATCTGAAATCCAAGAACGCCAAGGTCTGCGTCAAGGTGCCGAACAAGGCCAAGAAAGTCCTCAAAGCCAAGTGCAAGTCGATCGGCAAGGTCGCCGCGCGCAAGACCAAGGCCACCAAGCTCAAGGTCAAGCTGAGCTCCGCGGCCGAGGGCAGCTACAAGGTCAAGATCCAGGTCAAGGGCGTCTCCGGCAAGGTCGTCAAGGCGACGATCAAGGTCACCGGCTGACCCGGTTCGGATAGTCGCTGTATCGAGCGGGAGGGGCTGCGTGCCTCTCCCGCTCTTTCTTTCTCGATGCCGGCACTAACCTCTCCGCCGATGTACGACCGGGCGAAAATCTGGGTCGAGGGCGGTGGGGGCGGTAACGGCTCGATCAGCTTTCGGCGCGAGGCGCATGTGCCGCGTGGCGGCCCGGATGGCGGCGACGGCGGGCATGGCGGGGACGTCGTGCTGGTCTGCGATCCGTCGAAGCGGGACCTGGCGGCGCTGAAGGGGAGCAAGCACTTTCGGGCCCAGCGGGGGCGGCACGGGGAAGGGTCGAACCGGCAGGGGGCGCGGGGGGAGGACAAGGAGATCCCGGTGCCGCCGGGGACGCAGGCGGAGGCGGTCGACGGGAGCCGGATCGACCTGGTGACTCCCGGGCAGCGGGCGGTGGTCGCCCGCGGTGGCCGCGGCGGGCACGGGAACCGGCGCTTTGCGACCTCGACCCGGCAGACGCCGCGCTTCGCCGAGAAAGGCAGTGCTGCCGAAGCGGGCTGGATCGAGCTGCGGCTGAAACTGCTGGCCGACGTCGGGCTGGTGGGGTTGCCGAACGCCGGCAAGTCCTCGCTGCTCGGCCGCCTCACCCGGGCGGCGCCGAAGGTGGCCGACTATCCGTTCACCACCCTCTCGCCGGTGCTGGGGACGATCGAGGGCGAGGACCGGCAGGCGGTCGTCGCCGACATCCCCGGCTTGATCGAAGGCGCGGCCGAGGGAGCCGGGCTCGGGCACGAGTTCCTCGCCCACGTCGAGCGCTGCTCGATGCTGGTCCACGTCGTCGACGTCGCCCCGGAGGAAGGTGACCCCGAGGCCGCTTACGAGACGGTGCGGGGGGAGCTCGCCGCCCACGGCGCCGGGCTCGAGCGCCTGCCCGAGCTGGTGGCGCTGAGCAAGCGGGACCTGCTGCCGCCGGAGCGGATCGAGGCGGCGGTCCGGGAGTGGTCGCAGCGACTGGGGGACTCGGTGCTGGGGGTGATGGCGGTCTCCTCGGCCACCGGCGAGGGCCTCGACGAGCTGCGGGGGCGGATCCTCGCTCGACTGCCGGAGCTCGCTCCGCCCTCAGGGCTGGCGGAGCCCGGCGAGGAGTTCGAGGCCGAGCACCGCGTCTACCGGCCCGCGGGCGAGGGCGGCTACTGGGTCGAGCGCGAGGAGGACGGCGGCTTCCGGGTGATGGGCCGCGGCGTCGAGCTGCTGTTCGAGCGCCACGACGTCGGCAACGAGGAAGCGCTCGCCTACCTCGAGCAGAGGCTGAAGGAGATGGGCGTGATCGCCGCCCTCAACCGCGCCGGCTTCGAATCGGGCGACGACGTGAGAATCGGGGAGCACGAGTTCGAGCTCCACGTCTGAGCTACGAGAGGCTCGACAGGCTGGCGGCCACCGCGAACCCCAGGACGGTGACGAGCCCGGCGCCGCGGCCGGCGTCGCTGCGCGCGTCGGGGATCATCGAGTCGATCAGCATCACCAGCAGGGCACCGGCGGCGAAGCCGTCGATCGCTGCGTTGGCGTGGCCGCTGACGGCGTCGGCGAGGAGGTAGCCGACGACGGTGGCGAGGGCGCAGATCGCCGCCACCAGCACCCAGAGGCGCAGGATCGCCTCGCGCGAGCGCCCCGCCCGGCGCATGTCGCTGGCCGAGCCGAGCGACTCCGGCAGGTTGGAGACGAAAATCGCGACCAGCAGCGAGACGCCGACGCCGCCCCCAGCGGCGATGTTGATCCCGAGCACCAGCTGCTCGGGAATGCCGTCGAGGAAGGCGCCGAGCGCGAGGGCGCTGCCGCTGCTCGATCCCTCCGCGCGCCCCTGTCGTCCCCGTCCCGTCGACATCCGCCGCGCGATCAGCCCGTCGAGGAAGTAGTAGGTGAGGGCGCCGATCCCGAGCCCGACACCGGTGATTCCGGCGCCGCCGACGTCGGCGCCCTCGGCCGCGAGCTCGAAGCTGACGGCGCTGATCAGCGCTCCGGCGCCGAAGGAGAGGACGAAGCCGACCTGGCGCGAGGACCAGGAACGGACGAACGAGAGGCAGGCGCCGATCACCAGCGAACTTGCGGCCAGCGCTCCCCAACCGATCGCTTCGCCCATCTCGGCTACTTTCGCGGTGCGCCCGCCTTGGGTCAAGCGGGCTTACCTGGCATAAATATGTCTATTAGATATGCTTTTGCATATGAGAACCACCGTGCGACTTGACGACGAGCTCCTGAAAGAGGCGAAAGTCCGCGCTGCGCAGCAGGGGATCACGCTGACGCAGCTGATCGACGAATCGCTGCGGGAGCGTCTCTCCGCTCGCTCGCAGCCGAGGAACAGTCAGCCGTTCCGGCTTCGCAGCTATGGCAAGGGTGGAACCCGGCCAGGGGTCAACTTGGATGACAATCGTGCGCTCAGGGACCTGATGGACGAAGACGCCCTGCCGTTCAGGGAGGGCTCAGGACAAGGAACGTGATCCTCGCCGACGTAAACGTCCTCGTCTACGCCCACCGCCAGGACCTCCCGCAATACGACCGCTTCTCCGCCTGGTTCGGCGCAGAGGTCGAATCGGGACGCAGCTTCGCCCTCTGCGATGCCAGCCTCACCGGCTTCCTTCGCATCGTCACCAACGGGCGGGTCTTCACGGACCCGACGCCTTTGGAGGAGGCTCTGCTGTCCATCGAAGAGCTGCGGGAGCAGGCGGGGGCGGTTCACATCGGCCCAGGTCCCCGTCACTGGAGGATCTTCACCGAGCTCTGCTCGGCCGTGGGCGCGCGCGCGAATGACATCCCGGACGCCTACCTCGCCGCGCTTGCAATCGAGTCCGGCAGCGAGCTCGTGACTGCCGATCGCGGCTTCGGTCGATTCCCCGGTCTGCGATGGTCCAATCCGGTATGACCCTGGTCGTCAAGCTCGGTTCCTCGATCGTCGCCGCCGACGACGGCGAGTTGCGCGCCGACGTGCTCGATTCCGTCTGCGCCCAGGTGAGCGAGCTGGAGCGGGGCGGAGAGCGGGTGGTGATGGTGACCTCCGGGGCGATCGCGCGGGGGATGCGGCTGATGGGGATGGAGACGCGGCCGAAGGCGATGGACGAGATGCAGGCGGCCTCCGCGGTCGGCCAGGGCGACCTCTTCCGCGCCTACGAGAGCCGGCTGGGCCGGGGCGAGACGCGGGCGGCGCAGGTGCTGCTGACCGCCGCCGACATCGCCGCCCGCACCAACTACCTCAACGCCCGCCAGACCCTGCGCCGCTTGATCGAGTGGGGGGTGGTGCCGGTCATCAACGAGAACGACACCACGGCCACCGACGAGATCAGCTTCGGCGACAACGACTTCCTCGCCGCCCAGGTGGCGCTGCTGCTGGACGCCCGCCTGCTCGTCCTGCTGACCAACGTCGAGGGCCTCTATGCGCGGGACCCGGATCGCGATCCGGAGCCGGAGATGATCCGCGAGGTGGCCGATTTCTCCGAGCTCGAGGGGATGGCGATCGGCGACCGCACCTCGGCCTTCGGCTCCGGAGGCATGCGCAGCAAGGTCGCGGCGGCGGAGATGGCGAGCGAGGCCGGCATCCCGGCGGTGATCTGCAACGGGACGCGGCAGGGGACGCTGGCCGCCGCCGCCTCCGGCGAAGCCTGCGGCACCCGCTTCGCAGCCGGCGAGGGCAGGACTTCGAGCTTCAAGCTCTGGCTCAAGTACGCGAAGCCCTCGCGCGGCCGGTTGCGGGTAGACGACGGCGCCGCTCGCGTCCTGCGCGAGAGCGGCTCCAGCCTGCTGGCGGTCGGGATCGTCGACGTTCACGGCAGCTTCGAGCCCGGCGACGCAATCGAGATAGCCGGCGACGACGGCACGATCGGCAAGGGGATCAGCGACTACTCCTCGCGCGAGCTGCAGCGCGTGAAGGGGATGAAGAGCGCGCAGGTGCGCGAATTGCTTCCGCATGCTGCGGACGAGGTCGTCCACCGCGATCGCTTCGTCCTGCTCTAGACCCCTCGGTACCCTTTGCCGATGGCCGTTACCGAGACCAGCGTCGCCGAGCACTGCGCCGCCGCCAAGCGCGCGGTGCGGTCGCTTGCGACCGCCCCGACCGAGACCAAGAACGCCGCCCTGGAGGCGACCGCGCGCCTGCTCGGGGAGCGGGCGGAGGCGATCCTCGAGGCGAACGCCGGCGACCTCGCCGACGAGCACGCCGCCGGGCTGACCGAGGCGCTGCGCGACCGATTGGCGCTGACGCCCGAGCGGGTGGCGGCGATGGCCGCGGGCGTGCGGGTCGTCCGCGACCTCGACGACCCGGTCGGCGAGGAGCTGGAACGGAAAACGCTTGACAGCGGCATCGACCTGCGCAAGGTGCGGGTGCCGCTCGGGGTCGTCGCCGTCGTCTACGAGGCGCGCCCCAACGTGACGATCGATTGCGCGGCGCTGACGATCAAGAGCGGCAACGCGATCGTCCTCCGCGGCAGCTCCTACGCCGAGCGCTCGAACGCGGCGCTGGCGGCGATCGTCCGCGAGGCGCTCGCCGAGGCCGGCCTGCCGGAGGACGCGGTCGTCTCGCTCGGCGGCGGCGGCCACGAGGAGCTGGCCGAGCTGGCGAGGCAGGAGGGCCTGGTCGACCTGCTGATCCCACGCGGGGGGGAGGGGCTGAAGGCGGCGATCAAGGCGGTGGCGACGGTGCCGGTGATGTACGCGGCGGCCGGCAACTGCCACGTCTACGTCCACGCCGACGCCGATCCCGAGATGGCGCGCCGGATCGCGGTCAACGCCAAGGTCCAGCGGCCGGGCGTCTGCAACGCCGCCGAGACGCTGCTGCTCGACGCGGCGATCGCCGAGCGGGTCGGGCCGGCGATCCTCGGCGACCTCGCCGCCGCCGGCGTCGAGCTGGTCGGCGACGAGCGCGCCCAGGCGATCTCCGGCGGGGTCGAGGTCGGCGCCGCCACCGACGAGGACTGGGACAGCGAGTACCTCGGCCTGAAGATGGCGGTCACCGTCGTCGACGGGGTCGAGGAGGCGATCGAGCACGTCAACCGCCACGGCACCGGCCATTCGGAGGCGATCGTCACCGCCGACGAAGCGGCGGCCGAGGAGTTCGTCTCCGGCGTCGACGCCGCCGCCGTCTACGTCAACGCCTCGACCAGGTACACCGACGGCTTCGAGTACGGGATGGGGGCTGAGATCGGCAACTCGACCCAGAAGCTGCACGCCCGCGGGCCGATCGGGATGCGCGAGCTGACGACCTTCAAGTACGTCGCGCACGGCAACGGCCAGGTGCGTGAGTAGCCACGGCCTGGCGAGGGGCGCGGCGATCGGCGTGCTGGGGTCCGCATTCAACCCCCCGCACCTCGGTCATCTCGCGCTCGCCCAGGAGGCGCTCTGGCAACTCGGCCTCGCGGAGGTGCTCCTGGTTCCCACCGGCCAGGCGCCGCACAAGCGGATCAGCGACGACCCCGGCCGGGAAGTCCGGATGGAGATGACGCAACTGGCGGCCGCGGACGACGAGCGCTTCTCGGTCTCGGCGCTGGAGGTCGAGCGCGAGGGACCGTCCTATACGTATGAGACCTTGGAGGCACTTGCAGAGGAGCGGGGCGACAGAGAGCTGGTGTTCGTGATGGGGGCGGACGCGGCCGTGGGCCTCGAGAGCTGGCGCGAGCCGGAGCGCGTGGTCGAGCTGGCGAGCCTGGCGGTGGCGCGGCGGGCGGGCGTCTCCGACGCCGACGTCGCCGAGGTGATGCGCAGCCTAGGCTGCGAGGGGCGGGCGACGATGCTCGAGATGCCGCAGTTCGGCGTCTCCTCCTCGGCCGTGCGCGAGCGCGCCAAGCAGGGCCGGCCGCTGCGCTACCTGGTGCCCGACTCGGTCGCCCGCTTCATCGAGGAGGGGGAGATCTACCGGTGAACGAGGCCCGGTCAGAGCAGCTCGCCCGCAGCCTGGCGGCGATCGCCGACTCGAAAAAAGCCGAGGAGGTGGTCGTGCTGGACATGCGGGACCTCGTCGCCTACACGGATTACCTCACGATCTGCACCGCCCGAAGCGAGCGGCAGGCGAAGGCGATCGTCGACGAGGTGCGGCTGCGGGTGAAGCGCGAGGCCGGGCTGCTGCCCGGCGGCGTCGACGCCGGCGGCGACGCGGGTTGGACGATCCTCGACTACCTCGACTGCGTGCTCCACGTCTTCACCCCGGAGGCGCGGCAGCGCTACGGGCTCGAGGATCTCTGGCACGAGGCGCCGCGGCTGGAGCTCGATCTCGACGCTCCGGAAGCCCCCGAGGCCGCCAGCGCTTAATACGTCCGAGCGCCCGTCTACGGTGCCGGTCCATGAATGGGTTCAAGCGGGCGCTGCTCGGCTATCGCCGCAGCGAAGTGGAGGATGCGATCTCGGCCCGCGACGCACGCATCCTCGGGCTGGAGATGACCGCCGACTCGCAGCGTGCCTCGCTGGCCGAGCTCGAGGGGGAGACCACCTCGCTGACCGGGATGGTGCTCGAGCGTGAGCGCGAGATCCGGCTCCTGAGCGAACGGCTGCGTGAGGCCAACGAATGCCACGACCGCAGCATCGCCTCGCTCGACGCGATCACCGCCCGGCTCGAGGAGGTCGAGGCCCAGGCCCGCGGCCAGGCGACCCGGATCCGGATGAAAGCCCTGCGCGAGGCGGTCGAGGTGAGCAAGAAGGTGAAGGCGCTGACCGAGATGGAACCCGCGCTCCAGGCCGAGGCGGAAGCCGCCGGCGAAGCCGAGCGGGGCGACGGCCTATTCGAGGGCGAGGTCAAGCTCGAGATCGGCCCTCTGGGCGACTTCTCCCAGCTCGTCG
>DASUWV010000098.1:0-6739 GCA_036378275.1 Solirubrobacterales bacterium
ACGAGGTCATCCGCATGCTCTCCGGCCCCGGCGGCCGTCGACAGGGCGGCGGCAGCGGCGGCTCCGGCGAGGGCAAGAAGTCTTCGAAACTGCTCGACCAGTTCGGGCGCAACCTCACCCGCCTCGCCGAGGAGGGCAAGCTCGACCCGGTGATCGGGCGCGAGACCGAGATCGAGCGGATCATGCAGATCCTCTCCCGCCGGACCAAGAACAACCCGGTGCTGCTGGGCGAGCCGGGCGTCGGCAAGACCGCCGTGGTCGAGGGCCTGGCGGCGCGGATCAACAAAGGCGAGGTGCCGGAGCTGCTGAAGAACAAGCAGATCTACACCCTCGACCTGGCCGCCCTGGTCGCCGGCTCCAAGTACCGCGGCGAGTTCGAGGAGCGCCTCAAGAAGGTGATGAAAGAGATCACCCAGCGCGGCGACATCATTCTCTTCATCGACGAGCTCCACAACCTGGTCGGCGCCGGCGCCGCCGAGGGCGCGATCGACGCGGCCTCGATCCTGAAGCCGGCCCTGGCCCGCGGCGAGCTGCAGACGATCGGCGCCACCACCCTCGACGAGTACCGCAAGTACCTCGAGCGCGACTCGGCGCTGGAGCGGCGCTTCGCCCAGATCAAGGTCGACCAGCCCTCCCCCGAAGACACCGTGAAGATCCTCGAGGGGCTGCGCGAGCGCTACGAACAGCACCACCGGGTGACGATCCGCGACGACGCCCTCGAAGCCGCCGCCGAGCTCGCCGACCGCTACATCTCCGACCGCTTCCTGCCTGACAAGGCGATCGACCTGATCGACGAGGCCGGCTCGCGGATGCGGATCAAGTCGATGAGCACGCCGCCCGTGTACCGCGACCTCGAGGAGGAAATCGAGAAGACGCGGCGCGAAAAGGAGTCCGCGATCGAGGCCCAGGAGTTCGAAAAGGCCGCCAACCTGCGCGACACCGAGCGCCAGCTGACCACCCGCAAGCGCCAGCTCGAAGACGAGTGGGCCGAGGGTGAGAACGGCGAACGGCCCGAGGTGGGCGAGGAGGAGATCGCCGACATCGTTTCGATGTGGACCGGCATCCCCGTCTTCAAACTGACCGAGGCGGAGACCAAGAAGCTGATCCGGATGGAGGAAGAGCTCCACAAGCGCGTGATCGGCCAGGAGGTGGCGATCACCGCCGTCTCGAAGGCGATCCGCCGCTCCCGCGCTGGGATCAAGGACCCGAAGCGGCCGGCCGGCTCGTTCATCTTCCTCGGCCCCTCAGGCGTAGGCAAGACCGAGCTCGCCCGCACCCTCGCCGAGTTCCTCTTCGGCGACGAGGAGGCGATGGTCCGGATCGACATGTCCGAGTACATGGAGAAGCACGCGGTCAGCCGCCTGGTCGGCTCGCCCCCGGGCTACATCGGCTACGACGAGGGCGGCCAGCTGACCGAGGCCGTGCGGCGCAAGCCGTACAGCGTGCTCCTGCTCGACGAGATCGAGAAGGCGCACCCCGACGTCTTCAACATCCTCCTGCAGATCCTCGAGGACGGGCGCCTCACCGACGCCCAGGGCCGCACCGTGGACTTCCGCAACGCGATCGTGATCATGACCTCGAACATCGGCGCCTCGGAGATCTCGAAGAACACCTCGATCGGGTTCACCGTCTCCGACGAGACCGGCATGTCCTACGACGACATGAAGAACCGAATCATGTCCGACCTGAAAAAAGTCTTCCGGCCGGAGTTCCTCAACCGGATCGACGAGGTGATCGTCTTCCACAAGCTGGCGAAGGACGAGGTCAAGGAGATCATCGACCTGATGATCAACCGGGTCCGCGTCCAGGTCGCCGAGCACGAACTGCAGCTGGAGCTGACCGACGAGGCCAAGGACCTGCTGGTCGAAAAAGGCTGGGACCCGTCGATGGGCGCCCGCCCGCTGCGCCGGGCGATCCAGCGCTACATCGAGGACCCGCTGGCCGACGAAGTCCTGCGCCAGGGCGAGATGACCCCCGGCTCGACGGTGATGGTTAGCCGCGACGCCTCCGGCGACGAGGAGGACAAACCGCTGAGCCTGGAGATCATCGCCCCGAAGAAGCCCAAGCCGAAGGCGATCGAGAAGCCCGAGCGCGAGAAGGTCGGCGTCGGAGCGAAGAAGGACGACGGCGGCCCCGAGGACGCGGGCCCCGACGGCGACGGCAACGAGTCCTAACCGGAGTCGGACGGTGAAGGAGCCGGGCCGGGCCGCGATCGGCACCTGGAGCGGAGGGCGCTTCCTCCGCTTCGGGGAGGCGATCGAGGAGGACCGGCTGGCGGCGCTGCTGCGGCCGGGCGGCGGCATCGAGACGGTGCTGACCGCCGACGCCTATGGGCAGGGCGAGGCCGACCGGGTGCTGGGGCGGGCGCTGGAGGGCGTGCCGCGCGGGGACTACTGCCTGATCGGCGCGGTCGGGCACGACTTCTACGAGGGCGAGCGCGACGGGCCGAAAGGGTTCCCGCGCTTCACCGATCCGCGGCTGCGGGGTCCCGACGAGTACGGCGACTACCTGCGAATGGCGACCGAGGAAAGCCTCAGTCGGATCGGTGCCTACTCCTTCGACCTGCTGCTGCTCCACAACCCCGACCGCGTCGGCTATTCCAGCGAGGTGGTCTGGGAGGGGATGGCGGCGCTGCGCGAGGAGGGGCTGGCGGCGCGGGTCGGCGTCGCGCCGGGGCCGGCCAACGGCTTCACCCTCGACCTCATCAACTGCCTCGAGCGCTTCGGCGAGGCGATCGACTGGGCGATGATCATCCTCAACCCGCTCGAGCCCTGGCCGGGCGAGCTCTGCCTCGACGCGGCGGCGAAGCAGGACGTCAAGGTGCTGACCCGCGTGGTCGACTACGGCGGCCTCTTCTGGGGCGACCTGCGGCCGGGGATGGAGCTGGCCGAGCGCGACCACCGCGCCTTCCGCCCGGAAGGCTGGATCGAGGCGGGCCTGGAGAAGCTCGACCGCCTGCGCCCGCTCGCCGAGCGCCACCGGCTGACGCCGATGCACCTCGCCTGCCAGTGGAACCTCGGCCATCCGGCGGTCGCCTCAGTCGCGCCGACCCTGATTCAGGAGATCGGCCCCGAGGCGCGCCCGATCGAGGAGAAGCGAGCCGAGCTGGCCGCCCTCCCCGCCGAGCAGCGCCTGAGCGACGAGGAGATCGCCGAGATCCGCGCGATCGGCGACAACACCGGCTGCATGGCCCTGAAGGGCGCGAGCCTCGAACACGAAGGCGAAGAGCGCCCCGACCGCTGGCCCCTCACCGACGACCTCGCCGCCGTCGGCGACCGCTGGGGCATCGACCCCCAGCGCGACCTCGTCGCAACCCATTAGACGCCGCGCCCGCCGATAGCGTCGCGCCCCGCGATGGGGATCACGGATTCGAACCGGAAGTGGTGGACGCTGGCGGGGGCTTGCGCGGGGCTGTTCCTGCTGATGCTGGACTCGACGGTGGTGGCGCTGGCGCTGCCGGCGATCCGGCACGACGTGAATGCCAGCGCGGAGGGGCTGCAGTGGGTGATGAACGGCTACCTGCTGACGATCGCGGTGCTGGTGGTGACCGCGGGGCGGCTGGGGGACATGTTCGGGCGCAAGCGGGTCTTCCTCGCCGGCATGGTCCTGTTCGCCGCGGGCTCGGTCCTCTCCGGCGCCGCGCAGGACCAGGACATGCTGATCCTCGGCCGGGTCGTGCAGGGCGCTGGGGCGGCGCCGATGCTCTCGCTCTCGCTGGCCCTGGTCTGCAACGTCTTCCCCGCCGAGGAGCAGCCGCGGGCGCTGGGGATCTGGGCCGCGGTCTCGGCGGTCGCCCTGGCGATCGGCCCGCTCGCCGGCGGCCTGCTGATCGAAATCGACTGGCGGGTGATCTTCTGGATGAACCTGCCGGTCTCGGCCCTTGGGATCGCGATCACGCTGGCAGCGGCGCCGGAGTCGACCGACCCCGATGCCGGCGACCGCATCGACTGGCCGGGCCTGGCGGTGCTCAGCGTCGGCCTGACCGCCGTCGTCCTGGCGCTGATCCAGTCGCAGGCCTGGAGCGGCGGCGCGACCGCGGCGCTGGCGGTCGTCGGCCTCCTCTCCCTCCTCGCCTTCTGGGCGATCGAGCGCCGCGCCGGCGCCCCGATCGTCGAATTCGACCTCTTCCGCAACGGCCCCTACTTCGGCGCCAGCGCCGCCGCCTTCGCCCTCGTCGGCTCCTACTGGGCGGTGATGTTCTTCCAACCCCAGTACCTGCAGGACGTGCGCGGCCACTCGCCGATCCTCAGCGGCCTGATGATCCTGCCGGTGACCGTGCCGATGATCGTCATCTCCCCGTTCTCAGGACGGTTGATCGAACGCTTCGGCGCCCGTCGCCTGATGACTACCGGGATGCTATGCGGCCTCGTCGGCCTCCTCGTCCTCACCCGGATCGACGCCGACAGCCCCTACGGCCTGCTGCTGGTGGGCTACCTCCTCTTCGGGATCGCCCTTGGCCTCGTCTACGCGCCGATGTCGACTGCGGCGATGGCGGCGATGCCGGGCGAGAAGGTCGGGATCGCCTCCGGCGTCCTCGCCATGGATCGCGTTCTCGCCGGCGCCGTCGCCCTCGCCGCCACCGGCGCCGCCTTCCACGCCCTGCTCGGCGACGGCCGTTCCTTCGCCACCGCGGTCGCCGGCTCGACCTGGGCCGTCGCCGTCCTCTGCGCTGTCGGCGCCGTCCTCACCTGGGCCTTCGTCCGCGATCCCGAGAAACCGCCTGAGGGCGCCCCGCACCACCACCTGCACCACAAGCGCTTCCATCTTTAAGCGCCCCTTGACAAAGCTTATTCCGACCTGTCCACTCGGAATGCAGCAGACCGCATTCCAGAGCCGTTTCTGCCATCCTCTTAGGCGATGCCTTCTTTGTCCGGGGATGAGCTTCAAGAGCTTTCAGAACGCCAAGATCCCCGACTCCTGAGAGCCCTCGACGTGGTCGCTCCCGGCGGCGCGCTGCGGGAGGGGATCGACAACATCGTCCACTCGCGGACCGGCGGCCTGCTCGTGGTCGGCGACCTCGACGACATCTCCCACCTGCTCTCGGGGGGCATCAAGCTCGACGTCGACTACACGCCGGCGATGCTCTACCAGGTGGCGAAGATGGACGGCGCCATCGTCCTCAACGGCGAGGCGACGAAGATCGCCTGGGCCAACGTCCAGCTGATGCCGGACCCGACGATCCTCAGCTCGGAGACCGGCACCCGGCACCGCACCGCCGAGCGCGTCTCCAAACAGACCACGGCCCTGGTGGTCGCGATCTCGCAGCGCCGCGACGTCGTCTCCCTCTACGTCGAGGGAACCAAGTACATCCTCCAGGACATCCCCGCCGTGCTCGCCAAAGCCAACCAGGGGCTCGCCACGCTCGAGAAGTACCGCCAGCGCCTCGACCAGGTCTCGGCCCGGCTGACCCAGCTCGAGTTCGACGGCGGCGTCGTCCTCCACGACGCGCTCTCGGTCCTGCAGCGGGCCGAGCTGGTGACGCGGATGGCGGTCGAGGTCGAGCGCTACATCGTCGAGCTCGGCACCGAGGGCAGGCTGATCGAGATGCAGCTGGAGGAGACGATGGTCGGCGTCGCCGCCGATAAGACCGCGCTGATCCGCGACTACAGCGTCGAAGACTCGGAGGGGAACCTGACCTCGGTCCTGCAGGCGCTGGGCCGCATGCCCCACCAGGACGTGCTCGACTTCGGTCGCCTCGCCGAGCTGCTCGGCTACGACCGCAAGGTCAACACCCTGGACTTCCCGGTCGCGCCGCGCGGATACCGGGTGTTGGGCCGGGTCCCGCGCATCCCCAAGCTTGTCGTCCAAAAGATCACCCAGGAGCTGGGCGGGCTCGACGAGGTCCTCGAGGCCTCGAACGACGAGCTCGCCGCCGTCGACGGAGTCGGGGCGCAGCGCGCCAAGGACATCCGCGAGGGCCTGCGACGGCTTCAGGAGGTCGATCTGGTCGACCGGTACTTGCAGAGCTGACGGCACTGGGCCGTCGAAAACGAAAGGAGTCACCCCATTTCCGAGCTAGACGAGGCCACCGTGGAGGCTGTCTTCGAGGAAGACGTCGAATACGTCTGCGACTTCGAGGAGGGCGACAAGGTCGTCTACCCGCATCACGGGGCGGGGCTGGTGATGGCCAAAGAGACGCGCGAGCTGATGGGCGAGGAACGTGAGTACCTCACGATCAAAATCCTCCACAACGAGCTCACGGTGATGGTTCCCTGCGAAAACGCCGGCAAGGCGGGCTTGCGGCGGGTTATCGACGAGGAAGAAATCAAGAAGGTCACAAACGTCCTCACCGACGACGTGTCGGAGATGCCGAAGAACTGGAACCGGCGCTTCAAGTACAACCGCGAGAAGATCAAGACCGGCGACGTGTTCGAGCTGGCCGAGGTAGTCCGCAACCTCGCGATCCGCGAGATGGAAAAGGGCCTGTCCACGGGCGAGAAGCAGATGTACACCCGGGCGAAGAAGATCCTCGCCTCGGAGTTCATGTACGCGCTCGACAAGGACGAGGAGGGCGCCGAGGAGTACCTCGACGGCCTGCTCACCGAGCGCTTCGGCGCCGGGGCTCCCGCCTGAGCGGACCCCGCGCCACGGCCGTGATCGCGGCCGCCGGTTCCGGGCAGAGGCTCGGGGCCGGCGGCCCGAAGGCCTTCGTGGAGCTGGCCGGCCGGCCGCTGATCGGCTGGTCGCTCGAGGCCCTGGTCGCCGCCGACTCGATCGAGCGGGTCGTCGTCGCCGCCCC
>DASUWV010000099.1:0-3606 GCA_036378275.1 Solirubrobacterales bacterium
CATTCGCTCCCGCTGACGCACGTCGATCCCTCGGTGTCGATCGACGTCTCGGAGGGGACCGTGACGCTGGTCGTCGAGACCCGCACGACCGACCGCACGGGCGTCGAGATGGAGGCGCTGGTGGCGGCCTCGGTCGGCGCGCTGACCGTGTACGACATGGTCAAGGGGATCGAGCCCGGCGTGGTGATCGAGCGCGTCGAGCTGCTCGACAAGACCGGCGGGAAGGCGGACTTCCACCGATGAAGCCGCTTGTCGACGGCCACGGGCGCGCGATCGGTGACGTGCGGATCTCGGTGACCGACCGCTGCAACTTCCGCTGCCAGTACTGCATGCCGGCCGAGGGGCTGCCGTGGCTCGAGCGCTCGGCGCTGCTGTCGTACGAGGAGATCGAGCGGCTCGTGCGGCTGCTGGCGGGCATGGACGTGCACGACGTGCGGCTGACCGGCGGCGAGCCGCTGGTGCGGCGCGAGTTCCCGGCCCTGGTCGCGCGGCTGGCGGCGATCGACGGCCTCCGCGACCTCTCGCTGACTACCAACGGCTACCTGCTCGCGCGCGACGCCGAGGCGCTGGTCGCCGCCGGAATCCAGCGGGTCAACGTCTCGATCGACTCGCTCGCCCGCGGACGCTTCTTCGAGGTCACCCGCCGCGACGCGCTCGAGCAGGTGCTGGAGGGACTGGAGGCGATCGCCGCCTACCCACAGGTGCGGCCGATCAAGGTCAACGCGGTGCCGATGCCGGGCTTCGGGGCCGAGGAGGTCGCGCGCTTCTGCGAGCTCGCCCGCTCCCGCCGCTTCCAGGTCCGCTTCATCGAGTTCATGCCGCTCGACGGCGACCGCTCCTGGCGGCCCGACGACGTCCTCAGCGGCGCCGCGGTGCGGGCGATGGTCGAAGCCGCAGGATGGGCGCTGCGCGAGCTACCGCGAGAGCCGCACTCGACCGCGCGCGTCTTCGCCTTCGCCGACGGTGAGGGCGAGATCGGCTTCGTCAACCCGGTGAGCGAACCATTCTGCGCCGACTGCAACCGCATCCGCCTCACCGCCGACGGCAAGCTCCGCACCTGCCTCTTCTCCCAGCACGAGACCGACCTGCGGGGGCCGCTGCGCGAAGGCGCGAGCGACGAGGAGCTGGAGCGGGTCGTCCGCGACGCGGTCTGGCGCAAGGAGCTGAAGCACCGGGTCGGCGAGCCGGGGTTCAGGCCGCCGGCGCGGACGATGAGCGCGATCGGGGGCTGAGGTGCGGCGGGACGAGTGGCTGGCCGGCTTCTGCGAGCGGCTGGGGCTGGAGCCGCCGAGCAAGGAGGAAGCGGCGGCGCTGCTCGACCTCGCCGCCACCGCCGCCCACTCCTCCGAGCGCACCGCCGCCCCGCTCGCCTGCTGGGTCGCCGGCCGCAGCGGCCGCCCGGCGGCCGAGCTGGGCGAGATCGCGAAGGAGGTCGCGCCGGCGCCGGCCGACGACTAGGCCGCGGCGCGGCAGACGTAGACCGCGGTCGTGTGCCTCTCCTCGTCGATCCCCGGCTCGAGCGCCCCGTCGAGCTCGCCGAAGGCCCCCACCGTCTCCAGGCCGGCGGCCCCGATCGCCGCCAGCACCGCCTCCTGCTCGAAGTGGCGCATCCGGTGGACGTTGGTCGCATCGGGGTCGCCGACGACTTCGAACCGCCCTTCTCCGACCATGCCGGGCCCGATCTGGTCGGCCGGGACCTGACCGTCCCAGACGAAGGTCTTGCCGTCGCGCTCGAAGCTGAGCCTCTCGCCGAGGAAGGAGCGGGCGGCCTTGACCGTGAGCGCGTCGAACAGCGCCACTCCCCCGGGGGCGAGGTTGCGCCGCATCCCGGCCAGCGTCGCCTCGAGCTCGGCGGCGTCGGCGAGGTAGGCGATCGGCGAGTTGAGCGCCCAGACGAGGTCGAACTCCCCCAGCCGCGGCAGCTTGCGCATGTCGGCGACCGCCAGCTCGACGCGGTCGCCGAACTTGGCGCGCGCCGCCTCGATCATCGCCGGCGAGATGTCGCAGGCCGTGACGCTCCAGCCCTCGTCGAGCAGGGCGGTGAAGCTGAGGCCGGTTCCGCAGGCGACGTCGAGCAGGCGGGTCCCGCTCATCCCCTCTTCGCGGGCCTTAGCCAGCAGGGTCCGGGACCACTTCTCGTACTGGTAGCCGTAGCCGCCGGTGAAGTCGTCGTAGAAGCGGGCGGTCGCCTGGTAGGCCAGCTTCGCCGGGTCCTCGGCCTGCGTGCTCATCTATGCGCAACCTAGCCCACGCGGCCGCTGTCGGCGTAGACGTTCACCGAGCCGCGGCGGGCGAAGCCGGCGAGGGTCATCCCGCGGTCGGCCGCGAGCTCGACCGCCAGCGAGCTGGGGGCGCCGACGCCGACCAGGACCGGGCAGCCGGCGACCGCCGCCTTCTGCACCAGCTCGAAGGAGAGGCGGCCGCTGACGCAGAGCAGGCGCTCGTGCAGCGGCAGCGCGCCGGCCAGCAGCGCCGCCCCCACCACCTTGTCCATCGCGTTGTGGCGGCCGACGTCCTCGCGGGCCAGCAGCAGCTCGCCGGCGGGGTCGAAGAGCCCGGTCGCGTGGAGGCCGCCGGTGCGCTCGAACCCGGGCTGGGCGAGGCGCTCCGGCAGGCCGGCGAGCAGGGCGCGCTCGACCCGCGGGCCGGGCGGCAGCGGCGCGCTCGCCACCGCCACCTCCTCCAGCGCCCCCTTGCCGCAGACCCCGCAGGAGGAGGTCGTGTAGAAGCGCCGGGCGCCGGGGTCGCGCCGCAGCGGCCCCTCGACTTCGACCACGTTGGCGGCGAGGTCGCCGCTGGGGCCGGCGCGCCGCGGGCCGTCGATCAGCCCCTCGCCGTAGAGAAAGCCGAGCGCCAGCTCCTCGTCGCTTCCCGGCGTCCGCATCGTCACGCTCAGCGGCTCGCCGTCGACGCGGATCTCCAGCGGCTCCTCGACCGCGACCGCGTCGCGCTCGCCGTCGCGCTCGATCTCGCGGTAGAGCTGCGAGCCGGGCACGCGACCCGCCCCATCGGCGGCTTGTAACGGAGCCGACACGGGCGATTGGGGGTTACCCCTCGCGGGTACAGCCGAAACGTGTCGAACAAGAAGCTGGTCGCCGGCCTCGTCCCTTCGCTCTGGGCTGCCGCCGCCCTGCTTGCGACCGTCTCGCTGATCGCCGAGATCGCCGCCGAGCCCACCGCCAGGGCCGGGGTCGTCTCCAGCACCTGGACGCCGGTCACCTCCGTCACCGCGCTCTTCTTCGGGCAGAACGCCCTCCACGGCAGCTTCGACCTCCCCTCGATCCTCTTCGGCCTGGCAACGATTGTCCTCGTCTCGGTCCTGGTCGGCTCGGCGGTGACCGCGTTCATCGTCTACTGCCTCGGCTGGAACCCCCATCCGCTGGCCACCGCCCTACTTGGAGCCGCCTGCGCCCTCGCCGCCCAGATCCTCCTGATCAACCTCCTCTGCAACCGGCTCCAACCAGACAACGGCATCTACAACTCAGCCCCCAACTGGGCCTGGTTCGCCGCCTTCGGGTCCTGGGGCATCTGCCTCGGCCTAGGGCTGTCGAGAGCTGGCCGAAGAACTGCAGCTGATGAGGGCACCGGGGTGGGGTTCTCCGGACC
>DASUWV010000100.1:0-7769 GCA_036378275.1 Solirubrobacterales bacterium
CGACGCCGTGCCAGAAGGAGATCGCCGCCGCGAGGGCGACCAGCGCCAGGGAGGCGGCGACCTGCCAGAGGGCGATGTGGATCGAGGTGGTCGTCGCCGCCAGCGGGATCACGCCAGCACCTCCGCCAGCGGTCCGCAGCCGACGAGGCGGCCGGCCTCCAGCCGCAGCACCCACTCGCCGAGCCGGCGCGCCTGCTCGGGGTCATGGCTGACGAGGACGATCGAGATCTCGAGCTCGCGCCGCAGCTCGGCCAGCGCCGCCTCGATCTTGTCGCGGGCGGCGTGGTCGAGGGCCGAGGTCGGCTCGTCGAGGAGCAGGACCCGCGGCCGCTGCGCCAGCGCCCGCGCCAGCATCGCCCGCTGCTGCTCGCCGACCGAGAGCTTGGCGACGTCGCGCTCGGCGAAGGAGGGGTCGAGGCCGGCGAGGCCGAGGGTGCGCTCGGCGTCGAGCTCCTCGCCGGCGAGATCGGCCGCGTAGCGGAGGTTCGACTCGACCGTGCCGGCGAGGAGCGCCGGCAGCTGCGGGACGAGCGCGACCTCGCGGCGCAGCGCCAGCGGTTCGTATTCGGCCAGCGGGCGGCCGCGGTAGGCGATCTCCCCGCGATCGGGATCGGCGAGGCGGTTCAGCAGCCGCAGCAGCGTCGACTTGCCGGCGCCGGAGGGGCCGACGATCGCCGTCGCCCCCGCCGGGATCCCGGCGCTGAGCGAGTCGAGGACGGTCTTGCCGCCGCGGTCGAGCCCCACCTCTCGCAGCTCGAAGAGCACGGCGGGATCATCGCTCATCCATGCCTGCGCAAGATGGCTGCCGCTGCGCCGACCTCTATCAATGCGGCGGCGTTCGGTTGAAACAATCCGGGTAAGGACCTAGGCGAGGAATCTCGGTAAGGAACTACCCATCATGGCTAGAGCGATTTGGAGCGGAACGATCAGCTTCGGGCTGTTGAACGTGCCCGTGCGCCTCTACAGCGCGGTGGCGCGGCGGAACATCGCCCTGCGCGAGATCCGCGAGTCCGACAGCTCCCGGATCAAACACAAGCGCGTCGCCGAAGGGACCGACGAGGAGGTCCCCTACGAGAACATCGTCAAAGCGTACGAGCTCTCCCCCGGCCAGTACGTGCCGCTGAGCAAAGACGAGATGGCGGCGCTGGCGCCGGAGAAGACGCGCGCGATCGACGTCCAGGACTTCGTCGACATCGAGGAAATCGACCCGATGTACTTCGACAGCCCCTACTACCTCGGGCCGGCGGACGGCGCCGAGAAGGCCTACTCGCTGCTGGCGGCGGCGATGGAAAGCTCGGGCAAGGCTGCGATCTCCCGCTTCGTCTTCCGCAACAAAGAGCACCTGGCGGCGATCCGCGCCTCCGACGGTGTGCTGACGCTGACCACGATGCGCTTCCACGACGAGGTCGTGCCGCCCTCCGAGCTCGACGACGCGCTACCGGACAAAGCGCCGAAAGTCGCCAAGCGCGAGCGCGAAATGGCCGAGCAGCTGATCCAGTCGCTCAGCACCGAATTCAACCCCGGCGGCTACAAGGACGAGTACCGCGAACAGCTCCTCGCCCTGATCGAACAGAAGGCCGAAGGCAAGGAGATCGTCGCGCCCGAGGTCGAGGAACCGAAAGCGACCAAAGCCCCCGACCTGATGGCGGCGCTGGAGCAGTCGATCGCCGCGGTGAAAGAAAAAGGCTCCGGGGCGGGCAAAGAGAAAGCGGCGAAATCGAAAGCCGCCAAAGCGAAAAAGAGCAGATCGGCGAAATCGAAAAGCTCTTCGCGCTCGAAAGCCAAAGCCTCGAAATAGGCGCGTAGGCCGTGGGCGAGACGCGGCAGGTCGAGGTCGACGGCAGGGAGCTGCGGCTGACCAACCTCGACAAGGTGCTCTATCCGGAGACGGGGTTCACCAAGGGCGAGATGGTCGACTACTACGCCAAGGTGGCGCCGGCGATCGTCCCCCACCTGAGCGGGCGCGCGGTGACGCTGCGGCGCTTCCCGGAAGGGGTCGACGACCTCGACGCGGCCTTCTTCGAGAAGCGCTGCCCCAAACACCGACCGAAATGGGTGAAGACGGCCAAGGTCCCCGCCGGGCCGCGAGCCGGGACGATCGAGTTCTGCGTCTGCGACAGCCTGCCGACGCTGATCTGGATGGCGCAGCTGGCGGCGCTCGAGCTGCACCCCTCGCTCTCGCTGAGCCGGGCGCCGAAACGACCCACCGTCCTCGCCTTCGACCTCGACCCCGGACCGCCCGCCGACATAGTCGACTGCTCGCGGGTCGCCCTGCGCCTCCGCGACCTCCTCGCCCAGCTCGACCTCGAGTGCTTCGCCAAGACCTCGGGCTCGAAGGGCATGCAGCTCTACGTCCCCCTCAACACCAAAGCCACCTACGAGGAGACGCGCCCCTTCGCCCAGGCGATCGCCCAGATCGCCGCCAAACAGAACCCCGAGAACATCCTGGCGAAAATGGGCAAAAAGACCGACCGCACCGGCAAGGTCTTCATCGACTGGTACCAGAACAACGAGCGCAAAACTACGATCGCCGTCTACTCCCTGAGAGCCCGCAACCGCCCCACCTGTTCGACCCCCGTCACCTGGAACGAGATCGAAAAAGCCGCCGACTCCGGCAAAGGCGACCACCTCGTCTTCGAAACTGACGACGTCCTAAAGCGCCTGGACGACCACGGCGACCTCTTCGCCCCGGTGCTGGAGTTGGAGCAGGAATTGCCGCAGCTGTAGACCTCACGTCGTACCCATCTGCCACTCTGGCTCAATGAGCGATGTGGCGCTGGTCGCGGCTATCACGGGCGGTTCGTCTGTTCTGACTTCAGGTGTAACCGCCGCTGTTACGTGGGCGGTTAGCTCAAATTCCTCCTCGGTCGAGCTAGCAAAGGTCGCAGCTGAAAATGAACGGCTTCAAGGGGCCAACCGAGAGGATGAGCGTCGCAATCGACAAGCGACGTATCACCAATATCTCAATGCGGTGATCAAGACTTTCCAACTTATGGGGTTCGCGGCATCACCAAAGAAAATCGCAAAGCTCAGAGATGAATATCGGTACCTACACGCTGGTGTTGTCCTTTTTGCGCCTCGGACGGTCCGAGATGGCGCATACGAAGTAAGCCGTGTCTACAGCGAAGTGTGGCCCGTCCTCAACGAAGAACGAGAGAAGAACCCTGCAAAGTCGGAGTCAAAATGCTGGCGAGACGCCACTGCGAGATTCCAAGAGGAGTTCGGCATTGAGATTGCCAAACTGACGAATCTCATGCACGCAGACATAACGCGGGGCGTTGCAGACGACCCTGACAACAAGCACGAGGCATCTGCTTAGTCGAGAACCTGCCGCACAACCGGTTGCCGCGTCGCCTTGACCTCGTCTAGGCGGCGGACGGGGGTCGTGTAGGGGGCGTTTTTCGCCAGCTCTGGGTTCTCCTCGGCCTCGGTGAGGATTCGCTCGATCGCTTCGGCGAAGGCGTCGAGGGACTCTTTGGTCTCGGTCTCGGTGGGCTCGACCATCAGGGCCTCGTCGACCAGGAGGGGGAAGTAGACGGTCGGGGGGTGGAAGCCGAAGTCGAGGAGGCGCTTGGCCAGGTCCAGGGTCGCCAGACCGAGGTCGCGTTTCATCGGCTTGCCGGAGAGGACGAACTCGTGCATGCAGTGGCGGTCGAAGGCGATCGGCAGGCGCTCGCCGGCGCGGCCCTCGGCCAGGCGCGCCTTCAGGTAGTTGGCGTTGAGTACGGCGGTCTCGGAGGCCTCGGCCAGGCCGTCGGCGCCGAGGCTGAGGATGTAGGCGTAGGAGCGGACGAAGACGCCGAAGTTGCCCTGGAAGCCGCGCAGGCGGCCGATCGACTTCGGCCGCTCGAAGTCGAGGTCGAAGCTGGGGCCGTGGCCGTTGGAGCCCTCGCGGCGGACCACCTGGGGCCGCGGCAAGAAGGGCTCGATCCGGTCGGAGACTGCTATTGGGCCGGCCCCGGGGCCGCCCCCACCGTGCGGCTGGCTGAAGGACTTGTGGAGGTTGACGTGGACGATGTCGAAGCCCATGTCGCCGGGGCGCGAGTGGCCCATGACCGCGTTGAGGTTGGCGCCGTCGTAATAGAGCGTGCCGCCGGCCTCGTGGATCAGCTTGGCGATCTCGGCGATGTTCTCGTCGAAGACCCCGAGCGTGTTGGGGTTGGTCAGCATCAGGCAGGCGACGTCGTCGGGATCCTCGGCGATCTTCGCCCGCAGGTCGTCCATATCCACCCCGCCGCGCTCGTTGGTGGCAACTTTGACCACCGTGTAGCCGGCCATCGTCACCGAAGCCGGGTTGGTGCCATGCGAGGTGTCCGGCGCCAGGACCTTGGTCCGCTCTTCGCCGCGGTCGGCGTGGTAGGCGCGGGTCAGCAGCAGGCCCCCAAGCTCCCCGTGCGAGCCGGCGCTCGGCTGCAGGCTGACATGGGGCAGGCCGCAGATCTCGCTCAGCGACTCCTGCAGCAGCCACATCAGCTCCAGCGCCCCCTGCGCCCGCTTCGGGTCCTGCGCCGGGTGCAGCCGCGCGTGCCCGGGCAGCGCCGCCACCCGCTCGTTGAGGCGGGGGTTGTGCTTCATCGTGCAGGAGCCGAGCGGGTAGAAGCCGCTGTCGAGGTCGAAGTTGCGGCGCGAGAGCCGGTTGTAGTGGCGGACGATCTCCGGCTCGGCGATCTCCGGCAGCCGCGGCGGCTCGGAGCGCAGCAGCTTCTCCGGGATCAACTCGGCGAGCGGCTTCTCCGGCACTTCGGCGGCCGGCAGCGCCGCGGCGCGGCGGCCCGGCTTCGACTTTTCGAAGATCGTCCGCGCCTGTTCGGCCTGCATCGGGGTCTCCGTCAGCGCCACTAGGCGACAATCCCCTCGCGCTGAGCCGCGACAGCGGCGCCGAGGGCCTCGGCCAGCTCGTCGATCTGCGCCCTGGTCCGCCGCTCGGTGATCGCGACCAGGAGGCCGTCCTCGAACTCCGGGTACTCGCGGCCAAGCGGGTAGCCGGCGGCGATCCCGCGCTCGGCGAGGCGATCGAGGACCTTGTCCACCGGCGCATCGAGGCGCACCGCGAACTCGCGCGCCACCGGCGCCTCGTGCAGCAACTCGACCCCGTTCACCGCCGCCAGCCGCTCGCGCGCATACGCGGTCCGCCGCACCAGCAGCTCGCCGAGCTCGCGGAATCCGTGCCGCCCGAGCCAGGCGAGGTGAACCATCGCCCCCAGCGCGTTCAGCGCCTGCGCCGTGCAGATGTTGTTGGTTGCCTTCTCGCGGCGGATGTGCTGCTCGCGCGTCTGCAGCGCCAGGACGAAGCCGCGGCGGCCGTCGACGTCCTCGGTTTCGCCGGCGATCCGGCCCGGCATGCGGCGGATCTGCTCCTCGGTCGCGCAGAAGAAGCCGAACGAAGGGCCGCCGAAGTCCAGGCGGTTCCCCAGCGGCTGCCCCTCGCCGAGCGCTATATCCGCCCCGCACTCGCCCGGCGGCTTCAGGATCCCCAGCGTCATCGGGTCGCAGGCGACGATCAGGAGCGCCCCGTGCTCCTTCGCCGCCGCCCCCAGCGCCTCGACGTCCTCGACCGCCCCGAGGAAGTTCGGGCTCTGGAGGAAAACCGCCGCGGTCTCGCCGTCGACCGCCGCGGCCAGCGCCGCCGCGTCGGTCAGCCCGCCCTCGAGCCCGGCCTCGACCACCTCGGCGCCGTAGCCGACCGAGTAGGTGCGCAGCGTCTCGCGGCTGTGCGGGTGCACCCCGCGCGAGACGACGAAGCGCCTGCGCTTGGTCGCGCCCATCGCCAGATATCCGGCCGAGGCCACGGAGGAGGGCCCCTCGTAGAGGCCGGCGTTCGAGACCGGCAGCCCGGTCAGCTCCGACATCGCCGTCTGGAACTCGAACATCACCTGCAGCCCGCCCTGGCTGATCTCCGGCTGGTAGGGCGTGTACGGGGTCAGGAACTCGCTGCGCGAAGTGATCGCGTCGACGATCGCCGGCACGTAGTGGTCGTACATCCCCGCGCCGACGAAGCAGACCTGCTCTTCGGCGTCGGCGTTGCGCCCGGCCAGCGCCGCCAGCCGCTCGTAGACCTCGGCCTCGCTCATCCCCTCCGGCAGCGCCAGGGGCCTGTCCAGGCGCAGCTCCTCGGGGATCTGCTCGAACAGCTCATCGACCGAGGAGACGCCGACGGCGGCCAGCATCTCCTGTCGGTCCTCACGGGTGGCGGAGGTGTAGCGAGTCACCCGCCTGATGCTAGGGAAGCGAGGCGTCGGGCCCGGCGCCTAGTTGTCCAGCAACTTGCGGTATTCGGCGGCGCCGAGCAGCTGCCCGAACTCCTCCGGGGAGCTCAACTTGACCTTGATCAGCCAGCCCTCGCCGTAGGGGTCCTCGTTGACCTTCTGGGGCGAATCCTGCAGCGCCTCGTTGACCGCGACGATCTCCCCCGACATCGGTGCGATCACGTCGCTGACCGCCTTCACCGACTCGACCTCGGCGTAGGAGGAGTCTTTCTGGATCGCCGTCCCCACCTCGGGCGGATCGAAGAAGACGACCTCGCCGAGCGAGTCCTGGGCGTACCAGGTGATCCCGAAGGTCGCCTGGTCCCCCTCGATCCGGGCCCAGTCGTGTTCGGGGTGGTAGCGGAGGTCGTCGGGGTAGGTGGCGTCGGCCAAGGCTCAGCTCCTTTTCGGGTAGAGGGGCTTGGAAGCTATCCGGGCGGGGCGGCGCTTGCCGCGCACGTCGATCTCGACCTCGGTCCCGACCTCCGCCAGCTCGGAGCGCACGTAGGCCATCCCGGCGCCGACCTCGAGGGAGGGCGCGTAGGTGCCGCTGGTCACCGCGCCGACCTGCTCGTCCCCCCGCATCACCGGGTTCCCCGCCCGCGGGATCCCCTGGCCCTCGATCTTGAAGGCGACGAGCTTCTCCGCGGTGCCCTCGGCGCGGGCGCGGGCGATCGCCTCGGAGCCGACGAACCCGGTCTCCTCCTTGCAGCACCAGCCGAGGCCGGCCTCGATCGGGTTGCGCCCGGGGCTGAGCTCGTTGCCGTGCAGCGGGTAGCAGACCTCCAGCCGCAGGGTGTCGCGGGCGCCGAGCCCGCAGGGGACGATCCCGGCTTCCAGCAGCTCGCGCCAGATCGGCGTCGCGACCTCCGGGTCGATCAGCAGCTCGACCCCGTCCTCGCCGGTGTAGCCGGTGCCGCAGGCGAGCGCCGGGCGGCGGCCGATCTGGACGTGGGAGACGTGAAAGCGCGGCGGCAGCTCGATCCCCAGGGCGCGGCTGACCACGCCGCGGGCGTGCGGCCCCTGCACGGCGAGCATCGCGTAGCGGTCGGCGACGTCGCGGACGATCGCGTCGAACTCGCGGCTCTGGCGGCCGAGCCACCGCAGGTCGGCCTCGTGGTTGGCGGCGTTGGTGACGATCAGGAAGCGGTCGCCGCCAAGCCGGTAGGCGAAGAGGTCGTCGAGCACGCCGCCGTCCTCCTGGCACAGGCACGAGTACTGGGCGCCGCCGACGTGGATCTTGGCGACGTCGTTGGAGAGCACCCGCTGCAGGAAGGCGAGCGCGCCCGGTCCCTCGACCTCCACCTGGCCCATGTGGGAGACGTCGAACATGCCCGCGTGCCGCCGCACCGCCGAGTGCTCCTCACGGATCCCCTCGTAGGTGACCGGCATCTCCCAGCCGGCGAAGGGGACGATCTTCGCCCCGAGGTCCAGGTGCTGCTCATAAAGAGGAGTACGCATCGACGCTCAGCCTATTGACCGGACGAGTTGGGCAGGGGCGTCGGTGCCCCTCCCAAAACACTC
>DASUWV010000101.1:0-24220 GCA_036378275.1 Solirubrobacterales bacterium
TCGATCCCCTTCGGCTCGCAGGAGGGGCAGTTGACGTTGATCAGCGTCGCCTCGGGCATCGACTCCTCGCGCAGGCGGGAGACGAGCTGCGCCGTGAAGGGGGCGGCGACGGTGAAGTCGAAGCGGCCGCTGACGTAGCCGAGGCCGCCGGCCGAGGACTGCTGGGAGACGGCGATCGCGGGGATGCCGAGGACGATCCCCTCGAGCGCCGCTGCGACCGTTCCCGAATAGGTGATGTCGTCGCCGAGGTTGGCGCCGTGGTTGATCCCCGAGACGATCAGGTCCGGACGCCCCCCGACCAAGCCGAGCTCGGCGAAGCGGACGCAGTCGACGGGGGTGCCGTCGGTGGCGTAGCCGAGCCGCCCGTCCTCGAACTCGACCTCCTCGACGCTGAGCGGCTGGCGGGTGGTGATGCTGCGGGCGGTGGCGCTGCGGTTGGAGTCGGGGGCGATGACGTCCACCTCGACGTCGTCGAGCTCGACCAGCGCCCGGCGGGCGGCCTGCAGCCCCGGCGCCGAGATGCCGTCGTCGTTGGTGAGGAGGATGCGCACCAACCCGATTCTAGGTGGGCCTTGCGACAACCCGGAGCCGCGCCCGGTCGGAGATACTGCCCGCCGTGGCCACGGTCAGGCTCGACATCGAATACGACGGCGCGGGCTTCCGCGGCTGGGCGCGGCAGCCGGGCCTTCGAACCGTGCAGGGAGAGCTGGAGACGGCGCTGGCGACCGTCCTGCGCGAGTCGGTCGAGCTGACGGTTGCCGGGCGGACCGACACCGGCGTCCACGCCCTGGGGCAGGTCGCGAGCTTCCAGACCGCAGCCGAGGTCCCCGGTGACCTGATGCGGCGCCTCAACGGGGTCGGACCCGACGACGTGGCGGTCACCGGTGCCACGGTGGTCGCCGAGGGCTTCGACGCCCGCCGTGACGCCAAGGCGCGCAGCTACCGCTACCGCCTGCTGGCGCGCTCGGCGCCGAGCCCGTTCGAGCTCGGCCGCGCCCTCTGGTGGCCGCACCGGGTGGATCGCGAGGCGCTCGATGCCTGCGCCGCCGCGCTGGTGGGCAGCCACGACTTCACCGCCTTCACCCCGACACAGACCGAGCACGTCCGCTTCGAGCGCGACGTGCTCGCCGCTTCCTGGACCGAAGAGGGCGAGATCCTCGCCTTCCACATCACCGCCGACGCCTTCATGCGCAACATGGTCCGCGTCCTGGTGGGCACCCAGCTGGAGGTCGCCGGCGGCCGCCGCACGGTCGAGGGCTTCATGGAGCTCCTCGAGGGCGCCCCGCGGACCGCGGCGGGCGATACGGCGCCCCCCCACGGGCTCTACCTCGAGTCCGTGGCCTACGGCTGACGGGCGGCCTCCTGAGCAGCGCCCGTCAGCGGGCGGCTCAACCGACCTTCGTGGTCTGCAACGCCGGAACGGCCTGATCGGCCTTGGCAACAACCATTCGCTTCACCTCCTCTGCGCAGATGCGCGGCGGCGGCGTCCGCCGCCATCGACTGGTTGGAGGCCGACATTACTGAAGGATTCTTTACTGACGGAAAAGTTTGTTATTGCTGAGCGTTAGCCTCGGGAAGCAGGTAATCGGGGACCCGGGAGGAGCGGCAAGATGTCAACGCGTTTTGGAAAAACCGAGGTGACGCCTGCGGACAAGCGGCTGTCGATGGCGATGAGCCATCCGGTGCGCGCCGAAGCGTTGAGCATTCTCAACACGAGGACCGCGAGCCCGGCGGAAATCGCCCGCGAGCTCGGAATCGACGTCTCGAACGTCGCCTACCACGTCAACCAGCTCCTCCACTACGAATGCATCGAGCTGGTCGAGACCCGGGCGGTGAGGGGGGCCACCGAGCATTTCTACCGGGGGGTGGCGCAGAAGTACCTCGACAAGGGCTTCTGGGAGCAGCTCAGCCACAACGTCCGCAGCGCGATCAGCCTCACCGGCTTGCGGGTGATCTTCAGCGCGATCCGCGACTCGGTCAGCGCCGGCATCTTCGACCGCCGCAAGGACCGGCACCTATCGGTGGTCACCTACGACCTCGACGGCCAGGCGTGGACCGAAATCGCCGAGCTCTACGAAGCGACGCTGGAGCAGACGATGGAGATCGCCGTCGGAGCCTCGGAGCGTCTCGCCGAAGGCAGGCCACGCGGTGGCAAATGCCTGCGTGCCACCTTCGTCCAGCTCGGGTTCGAGTCGCCGGTCGGCTCACCCGACCGATACAAGCGGCTCGGCGAAGAAGCGCAGGGCCGGCGCTAGACCAGCTCGAGATAGACCATCTCGGTGGAATCGCTCCGCCGAGGGCCCAGCTTGACGATGCGGGTGTACCCGCCCGGGCGCTCCGCGTAGCGCGGCGCCACCTCGTCGAACAGCTTGTGGACGATGAACTTGTCGTTGTGGAGGCTCGCCAGCGCTTGGCGGCGCGCGTGGAGGTCGCCGCGCTTGGCGAGCGTGATCAGTTTCTCCACCTCGGGCTTGACCGCCTTGGCCTTGGCCTGGCTGGTCTGGATCCGCTCGTGCTCGATCAGCTGCTTGGAGAGGTTCGAGAGCAGGGCCTCGCGGTGGCCTGCATCGCGGCTGAGCTTGTTCCGCTTCTTTTTATGCCGCATCCGGACCTCCCCCTCAGCTCTCGCCTCGTCCCGCTCTAGTCGGCCTGGAGGTCCAGGCCGCGGGAGTGCAGGGTCTCGATCACTTCCTCGATCGACTTCTGACCGAAGTTCGGGATCGCGTTCAGTTCCGCGCGCGACTTGCGCACGAGGTCGCCGACGGTCTGGACGCCGGCCCGCTTCAGGCAGTTGTAGGAACGGACGCCCAGTTCGAGCTCCTCGATCAAGATCTCGTCGAGGCCGTTGGCGGCCGCGCCGCCGTTATCCCCGCTGGAGGAGAAGCCGTCGGTCGGCACCGCGGGAATCGGCTCACGGGCGGTCAGCTCTTCGACCCGGTCGGCGTCGGTGAAGATCGCCAGGCTCTTGATCAGGATCTCGGAGGCCTCGCGCAGGGCGGCGCCGGGCTCGATCGAGCCGTCGGTCTCGAGGTCGAGGGTCAGTTTGTCGAAGTCGGTCCGCTGGCCAACGCGGGCGGCGGCGACCGAGTAGGACGCGCGCCGGATCGGCGAGAAGATCGAGTCGATCGGGATCACGCCGATCGGCTGCTCGTCGGACTTGTTCTCTTCCGCCGGCGAGTAGCCGCGGCCGCGGCCGATCGTCAGGTAGACCTCGAGCTTGGTTTTTTTCTCGAGCGTCGCGATCGGCGCCTCGGGGTTGAGGATCTCGACGCCGGAGGGGAGGTCGATGTCCTTCGCCTTCACCTCGCCGGGGCCGGTCGCGACCAGCGGCGCCTCGACCTCGTCGGCGTCGGTGTGCATGCGGACGACGAGGTCCTTGAGGTTGAGGACGATGTCGGTGACGTCCTCTTTGACGCCCGGCACGGTGGAGAACTCGTGCGCTACCCCCTCGATGCGGACGCTGGTGATGGCGGCGCCGCCGAGCGAGGAGAGCAGGACGCGGCGGAGACTGTTGCCGAAGGTGTAGCCGAAGCCCTTGTCGAGGGGCTCGATCGTGAAGGTGCCGCGGCGGTCATCGACTTTTTCGGCGGTAATGCGGGGGACCTGGAAATCAGTGGTCATGAGTTCCTTGCGTTGCGGTGTTTCGAAATGGGTGTCCGGACTACTTGGAGTACAGCTCGACGATCAGCTGCTCCTGAACCGGCGCCGAAATCTCGGAGCGCTCTGGGTAGCGCAGGACTTTGGCGGTGAGGGCATCGTGATCGGCCTGCAGCCAGGCCGGAACCGTGGAAACGAGTTCGGTGGCCCGGCGGATCGTGTCGGTGGCGCTGGACCCGGCCTTGATCGAGATGATGTCCTCGGGACGTACTTGGTAGGAAGGGATGTTGACCCGCCGGCCGTTGATCTGCCAGTGGCCGTGGGTGATCAGCTGCCGCGCTTGGCGCCGTGAAGCGGCGAACCCGAGGCGGACGAGCACGTTGTCGAAGCGGGACTCGAGCAGGCGCAGCAGGTTCTCGCCGGTCACGCCCTCCTGACGGGCGGCCTTTTCGTAGTAGGCGCGGAACTGCTTCTCGAGCACCTGGTAGTAGCGGCGGGTCTTCTGCTTCTCGCGCAGCTGCACCCGGTACTCGGACTGGCGCAGGCGGCCGCGGCCGTGCTCGCCGGGCGGGTAGGAGCGGCGCTCGACGCCGCACTTGTCGGTGAAGCAGCGCTCGCCCTTGAGGAAGAGTTTCTGCCCCTCGCGGCGGCACTGCTTGCACTGCGGCGCGGTGTCCCGAGCCACTAGACCCTCCTCCGCTTCTTCGGCCGGCAGCCGTTGTGGGCCTGCGGGGAGACGTCCTTGACCGTGGTCACGTCGAGGCCGGCGGCCTGCAGCGAGCGAATCGCGGTCTCGCGGCCCGAGCCGGCGCCCTTGGCGAAGACTTCGACTCGTTCGAGGCCGTGTTCCATGCCTTTTTTGGCGGCCGCGTCGGCGGTCACCTGGGCGGCGAACGGGGTTGACTTGCGCGAGCCTTTGAACCCGGCCGAGCCCGCCGACTCCCAGGCGATCACGTTGCCGTCGGTGTCGGTCAGGGTGACGATCGTGTTGTTGAAGGAAGTCTTGATGTGAGCCTGCCCGTAGGCGACGTTCTTTTTGACTCGGCGGCGCGTCCGCCCTTTGCCGGGTTTTTTCTCAGCCATGCCGGTCTCCTATGCCTTGCGCTTGCCGGCGACGCTGAGGCGCCGCGGGCCCTTGCGGCCGCGTGCGTTGGTCTTGGTCCGCTGGCCCCGGACCGGCAGCCCGCGACGGTGGCGAAGGCCGCGGTAGGAGCCGATCTCCATCAGCCGTTTGACGTTTTGCGAGCGCTCGCGCCGGAGGTCGCCCTCGACCTCGCGGTTCTCGACCGCCTCGCGAAGCTTCATCACCTCGTCCTCGGTCAGGTCCTTGACCTGGGTGTCCGGGTCGACCCCGGCCTCCTTGAGGATCTGCTGGGCGGTCGAGCGACCGATCCCGAAGATGTAGGTGAGCCCGATTTCAGCCCGTTTGTTGACCGGGATGTTGATGCCGGCGATCCGTGCCACGAGATTAACCCTGCCTCTGCTTGTGGCGGGGGTTTTGGCAGATCACAAGAACCGCCCCATTTCGGCGGATTACCTTGCACTTCTCGCACATCGGCTTGACGGAAGCTCGAACCTTCATCGCTCCGGATCTCGTTTTGACTACAGGATTCCTGCCCGCCCCATGAATCGGACGGCAGGACTGACCAACCGGCCACAAGGCCGACGAGGAAAGATAGCAGGGGTCGACCTTCGGGGACGCCTGGTCAGGCAGGCTCGACGAGAGCGATCAGGAAGCCGTCGTAGCCCTTCACGCCGACGGTCTGGATGGTAGTTGCGCTGGCCCTGGAATCGCCGGCGAGCGTCTGGTGCAAACGGCGCTGGGCCATGGTCGCCTCGTCAGGGTCTGAAGGGTCGGCGAGAGTGCCCTTGCGGACGACGTTGTCGGCGACGATCAGCCCGCCGGGGCGCGTGCGATCGAGCGCCCAGTCGAAATAGTTGGGCGTGTTCACCTTGTCGGCATCGATGAAGACGAGGTCGAAGGGGCCGGCGCCCTCCTCCTCCAGCCGGGGCAGCGCCTCCAGTGCCGGCCCGACCCGGATTTCGACCTTCTCCCCCACGCCGGCGGCCTCGATGCTCTGCCGCGCCACCTCGGCGTACTCCGGGTTGGCCTCGAGAGTGATCAGCCGCCCGTTGGCGGGCAGCGCCCGCGCCATCAGGATCGCGCTGTAGCCGCCGAGGGTGCCGAACTCGAGGATCCTCTCGGCGCCGAGAAGGCGGACCAGCAGCTGCAACAGCTTCCCCTGGGGCGGCGAAACCTGAATCGAGGGCAGGCCGGCTGCCTCGGCGGCGGCGACCGCGGCTCGCAGCGCCTCGTCCTCGGCGACGATCGTCTCGCCGATGAAGCGGTCGACCTCCGCAAAGACCTCGGCTTCCACAGGTTGGATTCTGTCGGAGTCCCGTGCCAGAGTGTCCCTACGATGGGTTTCGAAGCGAAAGTCCTCGCCGATTCGGTCTCTCCTGCCGGCCACCGGCTGACCACGCTGGAGGCGACTTTTCCCCGCTTCGTCCTCGCCGAGTTCAACACCCACCGCGTCTTCTCCCGCAACAGCGCCAGCTCGCGGGCGATCCCGGTGGCCAAACAGCTGCGGCGGGTGCTCGACGACCCCTACGTGCCGATCGAGTTCGGCTCCAACAAGCCGGGGATGCAGGCCGGGCCGGCGCTGACCGGTGCTGACCGCGACGCCGCCGAAGCGGAGTGGCTGCGAGCCCGCGACGACGCCGTCCGCCACGTGCTCGGGTTGATCACCAGTCCCGAGAACGTCGCCGGCTTCGAGGACCTGCACCAGTGCCTGGAGGCGGCCGAACCGTCGATGAAAGAGCCGCCGGCGGAGTGGCTGAACGTCCACAAGCAGGTGGCTAACCGCCTGCTGGAGCCGTTCATGTGGCACACGGTGATCGTCTCCTCGACGACCTGGGAGAACTTCTTCAACCTCCGCTGCCACCCCGACGCCCAGCCCGAGATCAGGCTGATCGCGACGAAGATGCGCGACGCGCTCGAGCGCTCGGTCCCGACCCGCCTCGAGCCCGACGAATGGCACCTGCCGCTGGTCGGGGAGGCGGAGCGCGAGGAGGCCTCCTCCCCGGAGGAACTGGCGAAGATCTCGATCGGCCGCTGCGCCCGCGTCAGCTACCTGACCCACGCC
Organism: Solirubrobacterales bacterium; assembly: GCA_036378275.1. Taxonomy (GTDB): domain Bacteria; phylum Actinomycetota; class Thermoleophilia; order Solirubrobacterales; family 70-9; genus VAYN01. The sequence goes on from DASUWV010000101.1 coordinate 6,744, forward strand.
GGCACCCGCGACCTCTCCGCCGATGTCGCCCTCTACGACCGCCTGCTGGAAAGCGGCCACATGTCGCCGATGGAGCACGTGGCCCGGCCGATGACCGCGGCCGAGCTCGAGCGCGGCGAGTGGAGCGGCAACTTCCAGGGCTGGATCGCCCACCGCAAGCTGATCCCCGGCGAGTGGAACCCCCTGGCCGAGACCAAGATCGAAGAGATCGAGATCGGCGCCTAGTTCGGCGGCAGCCGGTCCAGCATCTTCAGGGTTGCTCCCCGAGTGGCACGCCACTCGGCTCTGCTTTCCTCGAAGTGCTTCCGCATCTCTTCATTGTGCTCACGGAGGGCGCTGACCTGCATGTTGGTCATGACCGCCATTTTGCGGAGGAGGCCATCATGGTAATGCTGGCTTTTCTCTTCGGCCGTCATCAGCCTCCCTGCCAGCGCCTCCCACTCACGGCGCCTTTCCTCCTCTTCCTTTTCCCAGCGTCGTTCGACCTCAGCCAGGCGTTGGTTGAGTTCTTTAAGCCCTTTCTCGACCCGCCGCTCGAAGTCCTGTCGTCCTCGCTCCACTGCCATGTCGACAGCGTTCCAGTCGATCACGCACAGAACAATACCTCAGACAAAAAATTGTGGAACAACTTGTATGCGGAAGTGTGACGTCGCTCAGCGCGGCAGCTTCTGGGTCGGCGTCGCCACCTGCTGGAAGGTCGGCCGGTTCTGGAAGGGGAAGGGCGGCAGGTCGATGCCGCCGGTCACCTGCGGCCGGTTCTGGTCGAAGCAGGATGGCTGGGGGTTGCTCGCGCAGGCGCCGTCGCCGCCCCCGTACAGCTGCTGCGGGGTCACGTTCAGCGCCGCGCGCAGGGTGCGCTGCAGCATCGCCCGGCACTTCTTCTTCGAGCCGCCGCCGCAGTAGACGCGGCTCCAAGGCGCCTTCGGCCTCGGGCCGAAGAGGTCGCGCAGGTCCTTGTCGACGTAGCTCCACCAGCCGTCGTCGAAGCTGGGTTCGGTCGGGGAGCCGCCGGTGTAGCTGCCGGGTTCCAGCATTTCCCCGAGCTTGGAATAGGCCTTGCCGCCGAGCACCGGCTTGAACTCGCCTTCGAGCAGCTTCGGCCACCAGGCGTCCATCAGCTCGACCGCGTCGTTTTCTTCGTAGACGCCGTCGCGGTTGAGGTCGCGGCGGTGGGAGCCGTGCTGGTGCCAGGCGCGCAGGGCCGCCAGCGCCTTGCGCAGCTGCCCCGATTTCGGCTTGCCGATCGCCTTGAAGACGAGCGGCAGGATCTTGTAGCCGCGGAGGTCCTGGCTCGCGGATTCCTCCATCGCCTTGATCAGCTGGACGATCGTCATCTTCTTCTTGCCCTTGATCGCCGCCTTGACCTTCTCGGCGATCATCTGCGAGCGGAACAGCGGCCCGTAGTCGTACTTGTCGTCGGCCGCCGCCCACTTCGGCGCCTGCTTGTTGTTCCAGGAGACGAGGAACGGCGGGTCCACTGCCTGCGGGTGCTTGGAGAAGGGCAGGTAGGTGGCCAGCTGGGTCGCCGGCTTGAAGCCCTTCCAGTCGTACTGGCCGGTTCCGAGGATCGGGAAGTCAGGCGAGGTCCCCTTGGCCCGCTGGGGCATCGCCCCCGAGAGGGCGTAGGCGATGTGTTCGGAGTCGATGTAGGACCAGTTGAAGAGGAAGTTGATGTTGGAGATCGCTTTTTTGAAGCCCTGGACGCCGGTGACGACGCCGGGTTCGTTCAGTTGGGCGAAGCCGATCACCGAGTCGGCCTCGTGGAAGTAGGTGCTGCGCTGGTGGACGAAGGCGACCTTCTTCCCGCCCACCTTGCCGCGGCCGAAGACGATGCCGTGCACGGTCCGGTAAGCGACCAGCGTCTGCGATCCGGGCGGAGTCGAGTCGATCGTGTTCGGGGTCCAGCTCTCGGTCTTTTCCAGCTTTTCCATCGCCAGGCACTTGCCGCGGTAGATGTAGTGGAACTTGTCCTTGCAGAGGACCTCGGCGAAGGTGTCGGTGTTGTCGGAGGTCGCAGTCGTCGCGCTCCAGGCGTAGTCGCGGCCGTGGCCGAGCTCTACGTAGAGATTGACCCCCGGGAAAGCCGCCCCGCGGGCGTCGATCCCCGGCCCGTGCAGGTCCTCCTCCATCAGGATCTGCGGCACGTAGTAGCCGACCTGCGGCCCCAGCACGCCGATCGGGTGGCCGGTCGCCGACTCCTTGGCCGAGACCAGCTCCCAGTTGGAGGCATGCCCCGCCTGTTCCAGGGCTTCCTGCAGGCGGGCGCCGACCGAGCCCATCCCCTTCGTGGCCCCCGTCGCGCTCGAGGCGCTCGCGGTCGAGGTCAGGTGGACGCTGCCGCGGTCGGGCAGCGCCAGGCCCCGCTCGGCGAAGGCGCTGCGCGTCTCGTACGGGAACGGCTTCGAGATCGTCGTCGGCGCTTCGGGGTCGTTCTTCGAACGGAAGCCGAGCCACGCCTTGCGGCCCGCCTTCTTCCCCATCCGGTCGACGAAGGCCTGCATCGTCTCCGCCGAGTTCAGCTCGTTGCCGCCGCCGCGGCCGAAGATGCCGCCGATCAGCGAGGCGATCGCGATCACGTCGGTCGGCTTCCACGCTTCCATCGGCTTGCCGAGGATCGTGTACTCGGCCGGTTTCAGTTTCGGGTCGAGGTTGGCGGCGGCGATGTAGGCGTTGATCCCTTCGACGTAGGCGTTGACGTCTTCCACCGCCTGCTGCCCTGCCTGCCCATAGGTCTTCGGCGCTTCGGCCAGCTGCCGTTCGAGGTCGGCTTCGGTGTAGGGCGCGAAACCCCACTGGGCGGCGTCGGTGCCGGCGTTGGAGCCGCCGAGGAAGGAGGCGAGCTCGGCGCGGCCGGTGTGCCGCAGCACGTCCATCAGGAAGAGCCGGTCCTGGGCGCCCGCGAAGCCGGCGCCGAACATCGTCTCGGCGCGGGTGTCGCCGTAGATGTGCGGCACGCCGAAGGCTTTGTCGCGGACGATCGTCACCCCGGGCCTGGGTTCGATCGTCGATTCGACTTCCCCCGCCGGGACGCCGAAGGTCGCGTCCTTGTAGTAGCTCGGGATCTGGGCTTCGGTCAGCGTCGGCGCCGCGTAGAGGAGGTTTTCGTAGAGCCCCTGCTGGTCGGCGAAGTGCGGCGGCAGTTTCCCGAGCCCTTTGAATTCGAGCAGCTGCTGGAAGCTGTCGAGCCCGTTCTCCCCCGGCGGCAGCACGTTGCGGAAGCCGCCGGCGTCATTGGTGCCGTAGGGCTCAGGCGCGGCCGCGCTCGATGCCGAGGCGAGGAGGCTCCCCATCGCCACGGCCGCCAAGATCAGAGAAACCGCGAACCAACGAGCCCGTGCAGCCAAAGCTCTCTCCTTCTGTCGCGGCGCCCCCAGCCGCTCCTTGGCAGCAGCCTAGACGATCGCCCCGCTCGGCCGGGCTTAGTCAGCTTCGTGCCACGGCGTCAGCACCCGCGGCCCCTGCGGCGTCACCGCCACCGTGAACTCGAAGTGGGCCGCCAGCGAGCCGTCCTCGGAATAGACCGACCAGCCGTCGTCGCCCATCCGCACCAGCGGCCCGCCGGCGTTGACCATCGGCTCGATCGCCAGCACCATCCCCTCCTCCAGCTCCGGCCCCTTGCCGGGTTCGCCGAAGTTGGGGACCTGCGGTTCCTCGTGCATGTCGCGGCCGATGCCGTGGCCCACGAGCGTCCTGATGATCGAGAGGCCCTCGATCTCGACCGCCTTCTGGATCGCCGCCGAGACGTCGCCCAGGTGGTTGCCCGGGCGCATCTGCTCGACCCCGGCGAACAGCGAGGCCTTGGTCACGTCGAGGAGTTTCTGCGCCTCCGCGCTGACCGGCCCGACCGGGACCGTGATCGCCGCGTCGGAGACCCAGCCGTCCTTGATCACGCCGACGTCGATCGAGAGCACGTCGCCGCGCTTCAGCTGGTAGCCGCCGGGAATGCCGTGGACGACCATCGAGTTGGGCGAGGCGCAGATCGAGCCGGGGAAGCCGCGGTAGCCCTTGAAGGCCGGCTCGGCGCCCTGCGAGCGGATGAACTTCTCGGCGGCGGCGTCGAGTTCCTCGGTGGTGGTGCCGGCCCGCGTCTTCGAGGCGAGAATCCTCAGGCAGCGGACGAGGATCGCCCCCGAGGCGGCCATCTTCTCGACCTCCTCCGGCGTCTTCTTGATGATCATCCGGTACACGCTAATGGTCTCCCTGCGCAGCTCGCGCGGGACCGGCTCAGACTGCCTCGTCCTGCTCCATCCGCAGCGTCGCCAGGGTGCGGCGGATCTTCTCCGCCACCTCTTCCGGCGCGGGCTCGCCGTCGATCCGGCGCAGGACGCCGCGGTCGTCGTAGTAGGAGACCAGCGGCTCGGTCTTCTCGTGGTAGGTCTCGAGCCGCTTGCGGATCACCTCGGGCTTGTCGTCGTCGCGGACGATCAGCTCCGAGCCGTCGACGTCGCAGACGCCTTCCTGCTCGGGTGGGTCGAACTCGACGTGGAAGACATGGCCGTTGGCGACGCAGGTGCGGCGGCCGCCGAGCCGGCGCACGACCTCGTCGTCGGAGACGTCGATCAGCAGCACGGCCCCGACCGCCCGGCCGAGCTCGCCGAGCTTCGCGTCCAGCGCCTCGGCCTGCGGCGTCGTCCGCGGGAAGCCGTCGAGGATGAAGCCGTCGAGCGCCTCCTCGGAGGCGATCCGCTCGGCGATCACGCCGACGATCACCTCGTCGGGCACCAGGTCGCCGCGGTCCATGTACTCCTTCGCCGTCCGTCCCAGCTCGGTTTCGTCCCGCACCGCGCCGCGGAGGATGTCCCCGGTCGCGTAGTAGGGCAGCCGCAGGTCTTCCTGCAACCGCTCTCCCTGCGTTCCCTTGCCCGAGCCCGGGGGGCCCAAGAGGACGAGATTCAGCTCCGGCATCCCCTGGAGCCTATTTGAGGAAGCCCTCGTAATTGCGCATCATCAACTGGGCCTCCAGTTGCTTGACCGTTTCCAGCGCGACGCCGATGACGATCAGGATCGAGGTGCCGCCGAAAAAGAAGTTGGCCGAGGTCTGGCTGATCAGGATCGTCGGCAGCGCCGCCACCGCACCGAGGTAGAGGGCGCCGGGGAAGGTCAGCCGGGAGAGGATCCGGTCCAGGTACTCGGCCGTCGGCCGGCCGGGGCGCACCCCGGGGATGAAGCCGCCGTATTTCTTCAGGTTGTCGGCCTGGTCGACCGGGTTGAAGGTGACGGCCGTGTAGAAGTAGGTGAAGACGATGATGAAGAAGATCTCGCCGATCACGTAGGGCCATTTGTTGGGCCCGAAGAAGCTGGCGAATTCGAGCGCGGCGTTGGTGTTGAGCATCTGACCGACCGTCGAGGGGAAGGCCATGATCGAGGCGGCGAAGATGACCGGGATGACGCCCGCCATGTTGACCCGCAGCGGCAGGTAGGTGGAGCCGCCGGAGGTCATTTTGCGCCCGACCACGCGTTTCGCGTACTGGACCGGGATCCGCCGCTGCCCCTCCTGGACGAAGACGATCGCGACGATCACGGCCAGGGCGATGAACGGCATCATCACGACGAAGACCTGATCGGGGTTGTTCCACCACTTCGAGAGGCCCGGGACGATGCTGGAGGCGATCGAGGCGAAGATCATCAGCGAGATCCCGTTGCCGATCCCGCGCTGGGTGATCAGCTCGCCCAGCCACATCAGCAAGGTGCAGCCGGCGGTCAGGCACATCACGATCAGGATCAGCTTGGGGAAGGTGAGGTGCCCCACCACGCTGGTGCCGGCTTTGTTGCCGAAGGAGCGAAAGAGGAACACGTAGCCGAGCGATTGGGCGAAGGCGAGGCCGACGGTGAGGTAGCGCGTGTACTGGGTGATCTTCTGCTGCCCGACTTCGCCCTCTTTCTGCAGCCGCTCGAGCGAGGGCACGACGACGGTCAGGAGCTGCAGGATGATCGAGGCCGTGATGTAGGGCATGATCCCCAGCGCGAAGAGGCTGAGCCGGGAGAGGCCGCCTCCCGAGAACATGTTGAGGAAGCCGAGCACCCCGGAACCGCCGAAGTTGCTCTGGATTTCCTTGACGGCGTTGACGTCGACGCCCGGAGCCGGGATGTAGGCGCCGAGGCGGTACAGCGCCAGCATCGCCGCCGTGAACGCAAGCTTCTTGCGGATCTCGGCAACGCCAAACGCGTTGACAATAGTTCTGAGCATTACGGCTCCAGAGTGTGACAGGAACCGCCGGCCGCCTCTATCTTCTCTTTGGCGGCCGCGCTGAAAGCGTGCGCGTGGACCTCCAGCTTCTTCTTGATCTCGCCGCGGGCGAGAACCTTGACGGGCTCCTTGCGCTTGGCCAGGCCCTTCTCCCTCAGGCTCTCGGGGGTGACTTCAGCGCCGCTGTCGAAGCGCTCCTCGAGGTCGGAGAGGTTGACCGGCTGAGTCTTGGTGCGGAAGTTCTCGAACGGCATCGACTGCTTTTTGTGCGGGCCGCGCAGCTTTCGCATCCGCATGTGGATCGGGTTCTGGCCGCCCTCGTAGCCGGCCTTGCGCTTGCGGCCCGAGCGGGAGCCGGCGCCCTTGTGGCCGCGGCCGGAGGTCTTGCCGAGACCGCTGCCCTCACCGCGGCCGATCCGCTTGCGCGGCCTTTTCGAGCCGGGCTTCGGCTTCAGGTTGTGGAGGCCGATCTCCTCGGCGCGCCCCGTCCCTTTTTCTTTCTCTTTGCCGGCTTTCTCAGCCACCGTCGACCTCCACCAGGTGGGAGACGACCCGCAGCTGGCCCCGCAGCTGGTCGGAGTCCTTGAGCTCGGCGCTTTTGCCGACCCGGCCCAGCTTCAGCGCCTTCAGGGTCGCTTTCTGGCTCGGGCTGGTCCCGTTGGCCGAGCGAACCTGCGAAATCTTCACCTTGCTCACGACGACTCACCCTCCGCCACGGGAGCCTCGGCGTCAGCCGACTCGGCCTCTGCCGCGGGTGGTGACGATTCCGAGGACTCTCCCGGGAGGGAGAGCCCGGAATCGGAGACAGGACCCGCGGCCTCAGCCGCCCCATTGCCGTCCATCCCCAAGACCTGGGTGATCGTCAGCCCGCGCAGCTCCGCGACCTCCTCGGGCCGGCGCAGCCCGATCAGGCCGTCCATCGTCGCCTTGACGAGGTTGATCGGGTTCTGGGTGCCGATGCTCTTGGTGAGGACGTCGCGGACGCCCCCCAGCTCGAGCACGGCGCGGACGCCTCCGCCGGCGATGACCCCAGTACCGGGGCTGGCCGGGCGCAGGACCACGTGGCCGGCGCCGAAGCGGCCGATGATGCGGTGGGTGATGGTGTTGCCGTATTTGGGCACCCGGATCAAGTTCTTGCGGGCGTCCTCGACGCCCTTCTGGATCGCCAGCGGGACCTCGCGCGCCTTGCCGTAGCCGATCCCGACCACGCCCTCTTCGTCGCCGACGGCGACCAGCGCGGTGAAGGAGAAGCGACGGCCGCCCTTGACCACCTTGGCGACGCGGTTGATCTCGATCACCCGCTCCTGCAGGTCGAGCCCGCGGGGGCTGACGGTTTCCACGTTCTTCGGGTTCATGCTCTTCATAAGCAGCGGCCCACCGTAGCGGAACTAGAAGGCCAACCCCCCCTCGCGTGCCCCCTCGGCCAGCGCCTTGACGCGGCCGTGGTACTGGTAGCCGGCGCGGTCGAAGACGCAGCTCTCCACACCGGCGTCCTTGGCGCGCTCGGCCAGCAGTTCGCCCGCCTTCTTCGCCTGCTCGCCGGCGCTGAGCTTGCGCAGCTCCGGCTCGATCCAGTTGACCGCAGCCACGGTGTGGCCCTTGGTGTCGTCGATGAGCTGCGCGAAGACGCCCTTGTTCGAGCGGTAGACGGAGAGCCGCGGCCGCTCGGCGGTGCCGCGGATGCGGGCACGGACCCGGCGGCGCCGTTTGAGCCGGCGCTGGCGCTTGGTGAGGACCGTCATGCGCGCTTACCCACCTTCCGCAGGACCTGCTCGTCCTTGTAGCGGATGCCCTTGCCCTTGTAGGGCTCCGGTGGGCGGCGCTTGCGGATGTCCGCGGCGACCTGGCCGACGAGCTGCTTGTCGATGCCCTTGATCACGATCTCGGTCGGCTGCGGGACTTCGAAGTCGATTCCCTCCGGCGCGTCGATCGCGACCGGGTGGGAGAAGCCGAGCGCGAGCTCGAGCTTCTTGCCTTTGAGCGCGGCGCGGTAGCCGACGCCCTGGATCTCGAGGCGCTTCTCGAAGCCGTCAGTGACCCCCTCGACCATGTTCGCGATCAGGCTGCGGGTGAGGCCGTGCAGGGCCCGGTGCTCGCCGCGGTCGGTCGGGCGGGCGACGGTGACCGCGCCGTCCTCCTGCTTGACGGTCATGTCCGTCGAGAAGCTCTGGCGCAGCTCGCCTTTCGGCCCTTTGACGGCGATGTCGCCGGCGCCGATCTCCACCGTGACGGCGTCGGGCACCGGGACGGGCTTTCTTCCGATTCGGCTCATCTCAGATGCCTGCCTTTCTGGCCAAGTGCGCCTGGGGGCGTGACTGGCCGAGCAGATCAAGGACGCAGGGCGAAGCCTGTGGTGGTGCCACAGGCGAGCCCGAGGACGCAGAGATGCGACGCGCCAGGCGCGCCATCCAGGTGTGCTTGGTCGGGAAGGCAGACATCTAGCTCACCAGACGTAGGCGACGACCTCGCCGCCGACTCCCTTCGAGCGCGCTTCGTGGCCGGTCATCACGCCGGCCGAGGTGCTGACGATGGCGGTGCCGGTGCCGCCCTGCACGCGGGGGATGTTTTCGTGGTCGACGTAGCGGCGACGGCCGGGACGCGAGACCCGTTCGATCCCGAAGATCACCGGCTGGCGCTCCTCGGTGTACTTGAGCTCGACGTTGATCGACTCGCCGACGGCGGCCGGCTTGCGGCTGAAGTCCTTGATGTAGCCCTGCTCCTTGAGGATCCGGGACAGCTCGAGCTTGAGGTTGGAGTAGGGAATCTCCACCTCGTCGTGCCCGGCGCGGATCGCGTTGCGGATCCGGGTCAGGTAATCGGCGATCGGGTCGGTCTGCATCGTCCTACCAGCTCGACTTGGTCATTCCGGGGATGTAACCCTCGTGTGCGGCCTCGCGCAGGCAGATCCGGCAGAGGCCGAATTTGCGGAAGTAGGCCCGCGGCCGGCCGCAACGGCGGCAGCGGTTGTAGCGACGGGACTTGAACTTCGGCTCCCGCGCCTGCTTCACCTTCATCGAAGTCTTAGCCATTGTCTGAGCTCTCCTCGGCCGTCTCTGCGGCCTCTTCGTCTCCACCCTCGGCACCCTCGCCCTCGCCTTCCGGCTTGGCGTAGGCCTCCGGGTTCTCCTCTTTCAGCTGTTCGAGGGCCGCCTGTTCGGTTTCAGCCTTCTGACGGGCTTCTTCCTTGCGCTGTTCCTCTTCGGCCTCTTTTTCCGCGGCTTCGCGCTCGGCCTGACCGGGGCGGCCCTCCTGGGCGAACGGCATCCCCAGCCCGAGCAGCAGCTCGAAGGCCTCTAGGTCAGTTTTAGCGGAAGTCGTGATCGTCACGTCCAGACCCCGGACGACGTCGATCGAGTCATAGTCGATTTCGGGGAAGATCAGCTGCTCTTTGACGCCCATCGAGTAGTTGCCGCGACCGTCGAAGGAGCGCGGGTTGAGGCCGCGGAAGTCGCGGATCCGCGGCACCGCGATCGAGATCAGGCGGTCGAGGAACTCCCACATCCGGGCCCGGCGCAGCGTCACCGAGACGCCGACCGGCATCCCCTCGCGCAGCTTGAAGGACGCCACCGACTTGCGGGCGCGGCGCACGTTGGGGTACTGGCCGGCGATCGTCGCCAGCTGCTGCTGCGCCATTTCGAAGGCCCGTTTGTCCTGTTTCTCGGTGCCGAGGCCCATGTTGAGGGTGATCTTCTCCAGGCGCGGAGCCTCCATCGGCGTCGAGTAGCCGAATTTCTTCGTCAGCGCCGGCAGCACGTCCTGCTCGTATTTGTCGCGCAGGCGCGGCGGCGGCGCAGCCTGTGAGGTGGGTGCCACGGTCGCCTCCATCAGCCGATCTCGTTCCCCGTCCGCTTTGCGTAGCGGACGCGCTTGCCGCCTTTGTCGACGCGGACGCCGATGCGGGTCGGCTTGTTGTCTTTGGGGTCGAGCAGCATCACGTTGGAGACGTCGATCGGCCCCTCCTTCTCGACGATGCCGCCGGCCTGCGGGTTTTTCAGGTCCGCCTGCGAGCGGGCGCGTTCGTGCCGCTTGATCATGTTCAGGCCCTCGACGTAGACGCGGCGCTTTTTCGGGTCGGTGCGGACGACGCGGCCTTTCTTGCCGGCGTCCTTGCCGCTGATCAGGAGCACCTGGTCGTCGGTGCGGATGCGCATCCTCTTCGCCATCAGAGGACCTCCGGCGCCAGCGAGATGATTTTCATGAAGTTGCGATCGCGCAGTTCGCGCGCGACGGGGCCGAAGATGCGGGTCCCGCGCGGGTTGTTGCTGGCCGGGTCGATCAGCACCGCGGCGTTCTCGTCGAAGGAGATGTAGGTGCCGTCGGGCCGGCTCAGCGGCTTGCGGGTGCGCACGACCACGGCCTGCACGACCTCGCCCTTGCGGACGCCGCCCTGCGGGCTGGCCGATTTGACGGTCGCGGTGATCACGTCGCCGACGCTGGCGTAACGGCGATGCGAGCCGCCTTTGACGCGGATGCAGAGGATCTCGCGCGCGCCCGAGTTGTCGGCGACCTTGAGCCTGGACTCCTGCTGGATCATCGTGCTTTCTCCACTACGTCTACGAGCCGCCAGCGCTTGGTCTTCGAGAGCGGCCGGGTCTCGACCACGCGGACCACGTCGCCCTCGCCGGCCTCGTTGCGCTCGTCGTGGGCGTGCAGCTTGGTCGAGCTGCGGACGATCTTCTCGTAAGTGCGGTGACGGCGGGCGATGTCGATGCGGACGGTGATCGATTTGTCGCCCTTGCTGGAGACGACGATGCCCTGACGCACCTTCGCCGCGTTCGCCTCCCGTTCGGCCGGCGGCGTGCCGGTGCCGGCGCTGTGGGCGGCCTTCGCCGCGGCCCGCTGCTTGCGCCGCAGCTCGGCCTTGCGCTTGCGCTCCTCCGCCCGCAGCGCTTTGCGCTCCTCGGGGTCGGACGGCAGCGCTTTCCCGGACGGGCGCCGCGATTTCGCCAGCCGGCGACGCTGCTTCCAGGGAAGGTCGTCCTCGGGGTTCGGCTCGGCCGCAGCCGCTTCGGCGGCAAGGGCGTCTCCCCCGTCCTCGGCGGGCGTCTCCTCGACCTCGGCGGCAGGAGCCTCCTCCGCTGCGGGAGCCTCCTCAGCCGCGGGGGCCTCAGCGGCCTCGTCCTGCGGCTCCTGCTCGGTCGTCTCTTCTTTTTTCGTCTCGTCGTCGCTCATATCCGTCGCGTCTCTTTCTCCACGTCGATGCCTCGTGCCTTGGCCACCGTCAGCAGGCGCGCGATGTCCTTCTTCGCCTGCCCGAGGCGGGCGGTGTTCTCGAGCTCGCCGGTCGCGTGCCGGAAGCGGAGGTTGAAGGCCTCCTGCTTGGCGTCGATCAGCTTCGCCACCAGCTCGTCGTCTTTGAGATTGTGCACCTCCGAGGCCTTCATCACTCGCCGGCCCCCTCGCGCATGACGAATTTCGTCTTCACCGGAAGCTTGTGGCCGGCCAGGCGCAGCGCTTCGCGCGCCAGGTCCTCGGGTACGCCGGCCAGCTCGAACATCACCTTGCCCGGCTTGACCACGGCGACCCAGCCCTCGGGGTTGCCCTTGCCCGAGCCCATCCGGGTCTCGGCCGGCTTCTTCGTGTAGGGCTTGTCGGGGAAGACGTTGATCCAGACCTTGCCGCCGCGTTTGATCTTGCGGGTCATCGCGACACGGGCGGCCTCGATCTGGCGGTTGGTGATCCAGCCGCGCTCCAGCGCCTTGATCCCGTACTCGCCGAAGGCGACGCTGCTGCCGCCCTTGGTGTTGCCGCGCATGCGGCCACGGAACTGTTTGCGGTGCTTGACCCGCTTCGGCATCAGCATCAGCGGCCACCTCCGCGCTGCCCGCCGCGGCCACCGCGGTCGCCGCCGGGTCCACGCCCGCCGCCGCGGCCGCCGCGATCTCCACCGCGTCCGCCGCGGTCTCCACCGCGTCCGCGACCGCCGCCGCGATCGTCACGACGGCCGCCGCCGCCGCGACCGCTGTCGGGAGCGCCGCCGCCGCCGTCGCCGGAGACGAGGTCGGAGCGGAAGCCCTCGGGCATCACCTCGCCCTTGTTGATCCAGCATTTGACGCCGATCCGCCCGGTCGTGGTGCGGGCCTCGAAGAAGCCGTAGTCGATGTCGGCGCGCAGCGTGTGCAGCGGCACGCGGCCGTCGGCGTAGCTTTCGGTCCGCGCCATCTCGGCGCCGCCGAGGCGGCCGGAGACCTGGACCTTGACGCCCTTGGCGCCAGAGCGCATCGCCGAGGTGAGGGCGCGTTTCATCGCCCGCCGGAAGGCGACCCGGTTCTGCAGCTGCTCGGCGATCGACTGGGCGACCAGTTTGGCGTCGAGCTCGGGGCGCTTGACCTCGCGGATGTTGACTTTCACCGGGCTGCCGGTGAGCTTGTGCAGCTCTTTGCGCAGGGCGTCGACTTCGCTGCCAGACTTGCCGATGACGATTCCCGGCCGCGCCGTGTGGATGTCGACCGCGACCTCGCCGCGGCGCTCGATCGTGATGTTCGAGAGCCCCGCGTGGGCGAGCTTGCTTTCGATGTGGTCCCGGATCGCCAGGTCTTCCTGGAGGACGTCGGCGAAGTTTTTGTCCTCGTACCAGTTCGACTTCCAGTCGTGGATGTAGCCGACGCGGAAACCCTCGGGGTGGATCTTCTGTCCCATCGCTTCTCTAGTCCTCCACCGGGGTCAGAGCCACGCGGATGTGGCTGGTTCGCTTGTTGATCGGGGTGGCGCGTCCCATCGCCCGCGGCCGGAAGCGGCGCAGGGTCGGCCCCTCGTCGACCGTGATCGAGGCGACGCGCATCTCGTCGGCGATCAGGTCGTGGTTGTTTTCAGCGTTGGCGGCCGCGGAGTTGATCAGCTTGTGGATCGGGTGGGCGGCGCCGCGCGGGGAGAACTGCAGCAGCGCCCGGGCGCTTTCGATGTGCATGCCGCGCACCTGGTCGGCGATCAGCCGCGCCTTGCGCGGGGCGACGCGGACATAGCGAGCGCTGGCTTTGACCACCGGCGGCGCCGCAGGCGCTTTTTTGGCGGTTTTTTTCGCCGGCTCTTTTTTCGCTTTCGCGGCTTTATCGGCGCCGGCTTTGCCCTCTTTTTTGCCTTTGGCCTCGGCTTTTTTCTCTTTGCCTTTGGCCTCTTTCCTGGCTTTCGACTCTTTTTTGGCAGCAGGTTTTTTCGCGGCTTTTTTCGCCGGGGCTTTTTTGGCTTTGGAAGCTTTTTTCGCAGCCGGTTTTTTCGTGTCGGCTGCTTTTTTGGTGCGCTGTTTTTTGTCCTGGCTCTCGTCAGCCATCTCTATTCCTTACCGCCATGCGAGCGGAACGTACGGGTCGGAGCGAACTCGCCGAGCTTGTGGCCGACCATCGACTCCGAGATGAAGACCGGGACGTGCTTCTTGCCGTCGTGGACGGCGATCGTGTGGCCGACCATCTCCGGGAAGATCGTCGAGGTCCGCGACCAGGTTTTCACCATCTGTTTTTTGTTGGCCTCGTTCAGCGCGGTGATCCGCCCCATCAGGCGCTCCTCGACCCACGGGCCCTTTTTCGTCGAACGTCCCATCTACCGGCCCTTCTTCTTGCCGCGGCGACGGCCGCGGACGATGTAGCGGTCGGACTGCTTGCCCTTCTTGCGGGTGCGGTAGCCGAGCGTCGGTTTGCCCCAGGGCGTCACCGGGTGGCCGCCCGGGGTGTGATGCGCCTCGCCGCCGCCGTGCGGGTGGTCGACCGGGTTCATCGCGACGCCGCGGGTGTGCGGGCGCTTGCCCTTGTGGCGGCTGCGCCCGGCCTTGCCCACCTTCAGGTTCTGGTGCTCGGCGTTGGAGAGGACGCCGACGGTCGCGCGGCACTCGGCGCGGACGATCCGCATCTCCGAGGAGGGAAGGCGTAGGGTGACCATCTCCCCCTCCTTCGCCACCAGCTGGATCGAGGTGCCGGCGGAGCGGCCGAGCTTCCCGCCCTGGCCGGGGATCAGCTCGACGTTGTGGACGATCGTGCCGGTCGGCATCTGGCCCAGCGCCATCGCGTGGCCGGGTTTGATGTCCGCCTCGGGGCCCGATTTGACGACGTCGCCGACCGCCAGCTGGGCCGGGGCGAGGATGTAGTCCTTGTGCCCGTCGGCGTAGTGGAGGAGGGCGATGTAGCAGGTGCGGTTGGGGTCGTACTCGATCGAGGCGACCTTCGCGGGCACCCCGTCCTTGAGCCGCTTGAAGTCGATCTTGCGGTAGCGCCGCTTGGCGCCGCCGCCGCGGTGGCGGGCGGTGACCCGGCCGTTGACGTTGCGGCCGCCGGACTTCTTCAGCCCCTCGGTCAGCTTCCGCTCCGGCTCAGACGCGGTCAGCTGCTCGCGCAGCGGGTAGGTCGCGAAGCGGCGGCCGGGGCTGGTCGGTTTGGTTTTGCGGTTCGGCATCTCAGTCTCTCCTAGGCGGTCTCGGCGCCCTCGAACAGCTCGATCCGCTCGCCCGGGGCGAGCTGGACGATCGCCTTCTTCCAGGCGCGGGTCTTGCCTTTGGTCAGGCCGCGGCGCTTCGGCTTCGAGCGCACCTTGGCGGTCCGCACCTCGGCCACCGCGACGTCGAAGACCTCTTCCACGGCCTGGGCGATCTGGGTCTTGTGGGCCCGGTCGTCGACCCGGAAGGTGTACTTGCCCTCGGCGATCAGAGCGTAGCTCTTCTCCGAGATCACCGGACGGATCAGGATCGTGCGCGCGTCCATCAGCCGAGCCTCTCCTTCAGCGCCTCGAGGGCGGTTTCGGAGACGACCACGGCGGCGGCGCCGATCACGTCGGCGACCCCGGCGGCGCCGACCTCGACCACCTGGGTGCGGCGGAGGTTGCGGAAGCTCTTCATCGCCCCGATCTCCTCGCCGGTGACGATCACCAGCAGCGGGCTCTTCGCCCCCCATTTCGCCAGCGCCTGGGCGGCACTCTTGGTCGAGGGGGTGTCGAAGGCGGAAGCGTCGAGGACGGCGACCGAGCCGCGCTCGGCGTGGACCGAGAGGGCCGAGCGCATCGCCCGCCGGCGCGCTTTGCGGTTGACCTTGACCGTGTACCTGCGCGGCTTCGGGCCGAAGGCGACGCCGCCGCCGAAGCGGTTCGGCACCCCGAGCGAGCCGACGCGGGCGCGGCCGGTGCCCTTCTGGCGCCAGGCCTTGGCGGTGGTGAAGGAGACCTCGCCGCGGGTCAGGGTCGAGGCGGTGCCGCGGCGGCGCGCGTTGAGGTCGGCGCGGGCGGCCTCGTGGACCAGCGACTGGTGGAAGGGCTCGGCGAAGAGCTCTTTCGGCAGGTCGGCTTTGGTCGTCTTGCCGAGGACGGCGGCTTTAGCCATCGGTCCTCACCTCGACGATGCCGTTGCGGGCCCCGGGGACCGAGCCCTTGATCAGCAGCAGGTTGCGCTCGGCGTCGATGTCGGCGATTTCGAGCCCGCGCTGGGTGACGCGCTTGTTTCCCATCTGACCGGGCATCCGCATCCCTTTGAAGACGCGGGCGGGAAAGGCGCTGGCGCCGATCGAGCCCGGGGCGCGGACGTTGTGGGAGCCGTGGGTGACGGGGCCGCGGCTGAAGTTGTGGCGCTTGATCCCGCCCTGGAAGCCCTTGCCGATCGAGATCCCGGCGACCTTCACCCTCTGGCCCGGCTCGAAGCCGGCGACGGTGACGTCGTCGCCCACCTTCGGGCCCTCCTCCTCGGCGCCGAGGTCCTCGTCGCGGAACTCGACCAGGTGGCGCATCGGGGGGGCGTCGGCCTTCTTCAGGTGGCCTTCCTCGGCCTTCGAGAGCTTCCCCTGCTTGACCTCGCCGAAGGCGAGCTGGACGGCCTGGTAGCCGTCGCGGTCAGAGTCGCGGACGGCGGTGACCTTGCAGGGGCCGGCCTCGATCACGGTGACGGGGACGACGGTGCCGTCCTCCTTGAAGACCTGCGTCATGCCGAGCTTCTTGCCGAGAATCGCCGCCACCGCGCACCCCTACAGCTTGATCTCGATGTCGACGCCGGCGGGCAGGGAGTCCAGCCGCTGCAGCGAGTCGACGGTTTTCGGCGAAGGCTGGAGGATGTCGATCAGCCGCTTGTGGGTGCGGATCTCGAAGTGCTCGCGCGAGTCCTTGTCCTTGAACGGGGAGCGGATCACGCAGTAGACGTTCTTCTCGGTCGGCAGCGGCACCGGGCCGGAGACGGTGGCGCCGGTTCGCTCCGCGGTCTCGACGATCTCGCGGGCAGCCCGATCGATGGCGTCGTGGTCGTACGCCTTCAGTCGGATTCGAATTTTCTGTGCCGCAATGGTGGCCACTTCGCTGCTGTCTCTCTCTTCTTCTTTCTTGCTTTACCGCGCAAAGAGGGCGGGGCCCCTTTGATTTGGGGCGCCGCCCCGGTCGTATGTCTTTGCAGTTTTTCCGCCCCGTGGGCGGGTGGGACGGGCAGCGCCCGTCCCGGTGGCGTCGCTACTCGATGATCTCGGAGACGACGCCCGAGCCGACGGTGCGGCCACCCTCGCGGATGGCGAACCGCAGACCCTGGTCCATGGCGATCGGCTGGATCAGCTCGATCGTCATCTCGACGTTGTCGCCCGGCATCACCATCTCGGTCCCCTCGGGGAGGTTGGCGATCCCGGTCACGTCGGTGGTCCGGAAGTA
Source organism: Solirubrobacterales bacterium (assembly GCA_036378275.1). GTDB lineage: Bacteria > Actinomycetota > Thermoleophilia > Solirubrobacterales > 70-9 > VAYN01. Next base: position 23,524 of record DASUWV010000101.1, read on the forward strand.
GAACTGAGGACGGTAGCCCGAGAAGAACGGGGTGTGACGGCCACCCTCCTCCTTCTTCAGGCAGTAGACCTCGGCCTTGAACTTGGTGTGCGGCGTGATCGAGCCCGGCTTGCAGAGAACCTGGCCGCGCTCGATCTCCTCGCGCTTGGTGCCGCGGAGAAGGCAGCCGACGTTGTCGCCCGCCTGGCCCTCGTCGAGGATCTTGCGGAACATCTCGACGCCGGTGACGGTCGTTTTCGACGTCTCCGGGTGGATGCCGACGATTTCGACCTCGTCGCCGGTGTTGACGACGCCCTGCTCGATACGGCCGGTGGCGACGGTGCCGCGGCCGGTGATCGAGAAGATGTCCTCGATCGGCATCAGGAAGGGCTTGTCGAGCTCGCGGACCGGCTCCGGGATGTAGGAGTCGAGCGCCGCGGCCAGCTCGAAGACGGCCTTCTGGGCCTCCTCGTCGCCTTCCAACGCCTTCAGCGCCGAACCTTTGATGATCGGAGTCTCTTCGCCCGGGAAGTCGTACTCGTCGAGGAGTTCCTTGACCTCCTCCTCGACCAGCTCGATCAGTTCGTCGTCGTCGACCTGATCGATCTTGTTGAGGAAGACGACGACGTGCGGGACGTTGACCTGACGGGCGAGCAGGATGTGCTCGCGGGTCTGCGGCATGACGCCGTCGGCGGCGGAGACGACGAGGATCGCGCCG
>DASUWV010000102.1:0-6073 GCA_036378275.1 Solirubrobacterales bacterium
GACGCGATCGAGGAGCGGATCGTCTTCGAGGGCCCCGAGACCGTCGCCGCGGTGATCCTCGAGCCGGTCCAGAACGCCGGCGGCTGCTTCGTCCCGCCCGACGGCTACTTCCAGCGGGTGCGCGAGATCTGCGACCGCTACGACGTGCTGATGATCTCCGACGAGGTGATCTGCGCCTGGGGCCGCCTCGGCCACTGGTTCGGCTGCGAACGCTTCGGCTACGTGCCGGACATGATCACCGTCGCCAAGGGGCTGACCTCGGCCTACGCGCCGATGGGCGGGGTGATTGTCTCCGACGAGATCGCCCAGCCGTTCATGGAGGGGAACGCCTCCTTCGCCCACGGCTTCACCTTCGCCGGCCACCCGATCGCCGCCGCGATCGCGATGGCCAACCTCGACGTCTTCGAGCGCGAGGACCTCTGCGGCCACGTGCTGGCCAAGGAGGGGGAGTTCCGGCAGATGCTCGAGAGCCTGCACGACCTGCCGATCGTCGGCGACGTGCGCGGCGCCGGCTACTTCCACGCCGTCGAGCTGGTCAAAGACAAGGAGACGAAGGAGAGCTTCGACGACGAGGAGAGCGAGAAGCTGCTGCGCGGCTTCCTCTCCGGCGAGCTCTACAAGCGGGGCCTGATCTGCCGCGCCGACGACCGCGGCGACCCGGTGGTGCAGCTGGCGCCGCCGCTGATCGCCGACACCGAGCAGTTCGAAGAGATCCACGCCGTCCTCCATGCCGTGCTCTCGGAGGCCTGGGACCAGGTGGTCGGAGGAGGCGGCCGCCCCCAGCCGCTGACGCCGCGTGTCTAGGGGCCGATCGTGCTCACCGTCCAGAGCCTGCTCGACGAACTCGGCCTCGAGCCGGCGGCCGGGGCCGAGGGCCTCGCGGCGCCGGTCCGCTGGGTCCACATCTCCGAGCTGCAGGACCCGACGCCCTGGCTCTCCGGCGGCGAGTTGATGCTGACCACCGGCATCCCCCTCGACACCGCCGCCAAGCAACGAGCTTTCGTCCGCATCCTCGCCGACCGCAACCTGGCCGGGCTCGGTCTGGGGACCGGGTTCAGCCACAAGTCGCTGCCCAAGGCGCTGGTCGACGAGGCCGAGAAGCGGGGCTTCCCGCTGTTCGAGGTGCCCTACTCGGTGCCGTTCATCGCGATCACCGAGAAGGCGTTCGCGAAACTGGTCAACGAGCAGTACGAGGTGCTGCAGCGCGGGGTCGCGGTGCAGCGCCGGCTCGAGCGGCTGGTGCTCGAGGAGCGCGGCCTGGAGGAAATCGCCGCCACCGTCGCCTCTGCGGTCGGCGGCACGGTGGCGGTCCTCGACGCCCGCGGCGAGCGCCTCGCCGGCCGCGGCTTCCGCCGCCAGCTCTCGGCCGAGGCGATCGCCGCGATCCGCAAGGAAGCGCTCAGCCACGCCGGCGACGGCCACCCCTTCGTCCCCTCGCACCCGACGGTGCAGGGGCGGGCGCTGGCGCATCCCGTCATCTCCCCCGGCGGCGGGCCGCCCCAGGCCTGGGTGGTGATCGTCCGCGACTCCGGCGGGCTCGGCGACTTCGAGCGGCTGATCCTGCAGCAGGCCGTGGCGGTGGTGGCGCTGGAGCTGATGCGCAGGCGGGTCGCGCAGGAGACCGAGAGGAGGCTGGCCGGGGACGTGCTGGCGGCCGCGCTCGGCGGTCGGATGGATCCGGCCGAGCTGCGGCGCCGGCTCGAGCCGTTCGGGATCGGCGAGGAAGCCGCGGTGCTCGTCTTCTCGCTCGCCGACCCCCCCGAGGCGGCGGCCGGCCTCGAGGCGGCGCTTGCCGCCGATGCCGTCTCCGCTGTCGTCGCCCCCCACAGCACCGGCGGCCGCGAGCTGCTCTGCGCGGTGATCGACTGCGCCGAGCGCGACCCGATCGAGGTCGCGACGAAGGCGCGGACGGCGCTGGCCCGCGAGAGCGGGCCGGTGCGCGCCGCCGCCAGCCGCCCGGCGCCGCCGGAGCGGCTGCGCCACTCCTTCCACGAGGCCCGCTGCGCCCTCGAGGCGACCGCCTTCGGCAACGGCAAGGCCCCTGAGGTCGCCTCCTGGCGCGACCTCGGCGCTTTCACGCTGCTGCTCTCGATCCAGGACGACGACGCGCTCGACCTCTACTGCGACAGCGTGCTCGGCCCGATCGAGCGCGGCGACGAGGATTACGGCGGCGAGCTGTTGCGCTCGCTGGAGGCGTTCATCGAGCAGAACGGCCAGTGGGAGCGGGCGGCGCGCCAGGTCTACTGCCACCGCCACACGCTGCGCTACCGCATGCGCAAGGTGGAAGAGCTGACCGGGCGCGACCTCTCGCGCGCCCACGACCGGATCGAGTTCTGGCTGGCCCTGCAGGCGAGGGAGCTGGTCGCATGAAGATCGGGGTCCCGACCGAGATCAAGTCCGACGAGTACCGCGTCGCCGTCACCCCGGCAGGGGTGCGCGAACTCGCCGAGCACGGGCACGAAGTGCTGGTTCAGGCCGGCGCCGGCGAGGGCAGCGCGATCTCCGACCAGGACTACGCGGCGCAGGGGGCGACGATCGTCCCCGACGCGGCCGCGGTCTTCGAGGCGGCGGAGATGGTCCTCCACGTCAAGGAGCTGCAGCCGGAGGAGATCGAGATGCTGCGCCCGGGCCAGCTCCTCTTCACCTACCTGCACCTGGCGCCCGACCCCGAGCAGACGCGCGGGCTCTGCGGGGCCGGGGTGACCGCGATCGCCTACGAGACCGTCGAGGACGCGCGCGGGCAGCTGCCGCTGCTGGCGCCGATGAGCGAGGTGGCGGGGAAGATCGCGACCCAGGCCGGCGCCTTCATGCTGGAGAAACCGCTGGGCGGCCGGGGCATCCTGCTCGGCGGCGTTCCCGGCGTGGCGGCGGCGAACGTGATGGTGATCGGCGGCGGCGTCGTCGGCATGAACGCCGCCTTCATCGCGATCGGGATGGAAGCCGACGTCTTCGTCTTCGACCGCTCGATCGACCGCCTGCGCGAGCTCGAAGTCGCCTTCGGCGGGCGCTGCTCGACCGTCTACTCGACCCGCCTCGCGGTCGAACAGATGCTGCCGAGCGCGGACCTGGTGGTCGGGGCGGTGCTGGTGCACGGGGCGCGCGCGCCGTACGTGATCCGCCGCGAACAGCTGAAGCTGATGAAGCCCGGCGCAGTGCTGGTCGACGTCGCGATCGACCAGGGCGGCTGCTTCGAGACCTCGCGCCCGACCACCCACCGCGAACCGACCTTCGAGGTCGACGGGATCACCCACTACTGCGTCGCCAACATGCCCGGCGCGGTCCCGATCACCTCCACCTACGCGCTGACCAACGCCACCCTGCCCTACGCGATAGCGCTTGCCGACCACGGGGTAGACGAAGCGATAAGGCGCGACCCCGGCCTGCGGCTCGGCGTCAACGTCGCCGGCGGCAAGGTCACCCACCCGGCCGTGGCGGAGGGAGTGGGCATGGAGTACGTGCCGGTCGAGGAGGCGCTCGACCTTGAGCGATCACTGAAATGAGCCATCACAGGGAGGACCGATGAGCACCTATGCGGTAGTCAACCCAGCCACCGGCGAGACGATCAAGGAGTACCCGGAGTTCTCAGACGACGAGCTCCGCGCCGCGATCGAGCGGGCGGACCGGGCCTCCAGGACCTGGCCCGGCTCGAGCAGCGTGGCCGACCGCGCCGCCCTCGTGCGCAAGGTCGGCGAATTGCACCACGAGCGCCGCCGGGAGCTGGCCGAGATCATCGTCCGCGAGATGGGCAAGCCGATCGAGCAGGCGCTGATGGAGGTCGACTTCGCGGGCGAAATCTACGGCTTCTACGCCGACAACGCCGAGGACCTGATGGCCGACGAGCCGATCGAGCTGCTCGGCGGCGAGGGCACCGCGGTGATCCGCCGCAGCCCCTACGGCGTCCTGCTCGGGATCATGCCCTGGAACTTCCCCTACTACCAGGTGGCGCGCTTCGCCGGGCCGAACCTGGTGATCGGCAACACGATCCTGCTCAAGCACGCGCCCCAGTGCCCGGAATCGGCCGAGGCGATGCAGCGGATGTTCGATGACGCCGGCTTCCCCGAGGGCTGCTACGAGAACATCTACGCCACCAACGAGCAGATCGAGTGGGTGATCGCCGATCCGCGCGTCCACGGCGTCTCCGTCACCGGCTCCGAGCGGGCGGGCGCCGCGGTCGCCGAGGTCGCCGGGCGCAACCTGAAGAAGGTCGTGCTCGAGCTCGGCGGCTCCGATCCGTTCATCCTGCTCGGCACCGAGAACGTCGACGAAGCCGCGCAGGCGGCGGCCGAAGCGCGGCTCGACAACACTGGCCAGTCCTGCAACGCGGCCAAGCGCTTCATCGTCGTCGACGAGCTCTACGACGAGTTCCTCGAGAAGTTCCGCGAGAAGCTGGAGGGGGCGAAGCCGGGCGATCCGACCGCCGAGGACACCGAGGTCGGGCCGCTCTCCTCGCAGACCGCGGCCGAGCGGCTCGAGGACCAGGTCAAGCGGGCGATCGACAACGGCGCCGAGGTGCTGGTCGGCGGCAAGCGCGACGGCAACTACTTCGAACCGACGATCCTCACCGGGATCAAGCCGGGCGACGAGGCCTCCCAGGAAGAGTTCTTCGGCCCGGTGGCGCAGGTCTACCGAGTCGGCTCCGAGGAGGAGGCGGTCGAGGTCGCCAACCAGACCCCGTTCGGGCTCGGCTCCTATCTGATGACCACCGACAAGGAGCAGGCCGACCGCGTCGCCGACAAGATCGAAGCCGGGATGGTCTACGTCAACCTGGTCGGCGCCGACAGCCCGGAGCTGCCGTTCGGCGGCTTCAAGCGCTCCGGCTTCGGCCGCGAGCTCGGCCGCTACGGCGCCGACGAGTTCGTCAACAAGAAGCTGATCCGCAGCGCCTGAGATGATCCGGCCCTCGTGAGTCGCCGCTTCCGGGGGGTAATCGCCACGCTGCTGCCGGCGCTCGCCGTCTTCATGGTGAGCGTCGGCGCCGGGCACGGCGAAGAAGAAGAACCGCCGCGCTGCCACGGGCGGCTGGCGAAGATCGTCGGGACCGAAGGCGACGACGTGATCCAGGGCACGCCCGGGCGCGACGTGATCTGGGGCGGGGGCGGTGACGACCTGGTCTACGGCAGCCTCGGCAACGACCTGATCTGCGGCGGGCCGGGGGACGACCAGATCCACGGCGGCCGCGGCAACGACGAAGTCGACGGCGGATCGGGGAGCGACCAGGTCAACGGCGACCTCGGCGACGACAAGATCCTCGGCGGGCCTGGCGACAACGACGAGGTCGCCGGCGACCTCGGCATCGACGTCGTCAACGGCGGGCCGGGGAACGAAGACCTCGTCCACGGCGACTACGGCTACGACCGGATGTCGGGCGGGGCCGGCAAGGGGGACATCGCCTCCTTCGCGACCGCGCGGGCGGGCGGCAAGGGCAGCGGCGTCTGGGCCTCGCTGCGGGCGCACAGAGCCTTCGGCGACGGGCACGACAAGCTGTTCGGCTTCGAGAGCCTCGAAGGCTCGGCCTTCCGCGACACCCTGATCGGCAACCCGCAGGCGAACGTGGTCAACGGCGGTCCCGGCGACGACCACCTGATCGGCGGCGGCGGCCGGGACACCCTGATCGGCGGCCAGGGCAGCGACGGCTGCGTGGGGGCGAAAGGCCGGACCACCTCCTGCGGCAGGGAAGCGCCGCCGAAAGGGAGCGCCTACGTGCAGCTCGACCCGACCCCGGGCGGCGGTGCCGGCCTGCAGCTGATCGGCGGCGCCGGCTCCGACCATTTCTTCGTCGCCTACGACGAAGCGAGCCAGACCTTCAGCGTCAGCGCCAAAGCCGGGCTCGCGGTCAGCGAAGGCTGCACCTATGCGCCGCACGACACGAAGACCGTCTCCTGCCCCGCCGACGGGCCGGCGCGCTGGCTGATGGCCGACCTCGGGCCGGGCAACGACAGCCTCCGGGTCGAAGGCTCGCTGCTGGCGGTCGGCAGCGTCCGCTTCGCCGGCGGCCTCGGCAACGACACGATCCACGGCGGGCCCGAGGACGACCTGATCGAGTCGGGCCCCGGCTCCGACCATCTATATGGAG